>CALMZQ010000174.1 GCA_937870915.1 uncultured Ignavibacteria bacterium | reverse complement strand
TCGGCGTAGTGGTCCGCTTTGACAACGGCACCGTCCGCAGAGGACACATCCTCTACTGAGAACCATCGATGGCACGTAACCCGGCAGTACAAGTACAGAAGCGCGTGATGACGCGCAAACGGATCTTCATCATCGGTGGCATGACGCTTGCCGTGGTGGCCTTTGTGCTGTTCTCTCCGTATGGCGTGTTGACCCGACTCCAATTGGCTGGTGAAGTATCGAGTCTCGAGGTAACAACAACGCGTATGAAGGGTGTTGAGGATTCCTTGCGGACTGCAGTGAAGAGACTCCATACAGACAGCACGGAGATCGAACGTCTAGCGCGAGAACGGTACGGCTATGTTCGGCCTGGCGAAGAAGTATTCATCATCAAACGCGATTCAACAGAGTGAAGTCCACCGTTCTCTTCGCCATTCTTCTCTGTTGCGTTTCGTGTTCCACTCCGAGGACGTCCATGATTCGCCCCTTTTCAGCCGATGGAGCCGCTCAACCGATCGGTCCGTATTCCCACGGTGTAGTATGTTCCGGCTCAATGATGTTTTTGAGCGGACAAATTCCGTTGCGTGCAGACGGCACCATGCTCGAAGGCACCATTGAGGAACAGACCCGACAGATCTTTGCAAACATTCGCACCATCCTCTCTTCTCAGGGGGCTTCCCTAACGGATATTGTGAAGACAACGGTCTTCCTGAAAAACATGAATGACTTTGCGGCAATGAACGCAGTGTACGCCGACGAAATGGGTGAGCACCGTCCGGCTCGCAGTGCCGTTGAAGTAGCACGTCTGCCAAAGGATGCACAGGTAGAGATCGAGGTTATCGCATGCGTTCAGTGAGCATCCTGCTCATGTGGTTCGTTGTGTCCACTGCGGCCTACGCCGCGGCCGATACAACCGTGGTCATGACGAAGAGCCCATCAACGGCCGTGCTCTACTCACTCCTCCTCCCAGGTCTAGGTCAGGTCTACACCGAAGAGTATTGGAAGGTGCCCCTTTTTACGGGCACCGCAGCTATCGCTGCATGGCAGTTTTTCAAGAACAATGCTGATTTCAACACCACTGCCGATCTGTATGATGAGGCTCTTGCCTCCGGTGCAGATCCGAATGTTACGTCTCTTTTACTCCGTCAGCGCGAAGCCTACCGCGACAACCGCGACCTGGCCGGCGTGGTCTTCCTCGTTACCTATGGCCTTGCAGCAGTAGACGCCTATGTTGGCGCCCACCTCTTCGACTTCGACGTTAGTGATGACGTTAGTATGGGGCTAGGACCGAATCAAACGCAGATAATGGCACTCGCAGTTAGCTACCACTTCTAGTTACTAGTTACTAGTTACTAGTTACCAGTTACCGTTTACGAGTTACTAGTTACCCCATCGCATTTAATACCAATTGGTATTGTACCCTAGACTATGACTGAGTCTTGGGTAACTCGTAACTGAGTAACTAGTAACTCTGTAACTCTGTAACTCTGTAACTTTGCCTAATGCGCCTTCTCCTCCCTGCTCTCCTGCTGGTCACGATCGGTGTCCATGGTCAGACGTATAAAGAATCGCTTGGACTTCGTCTCAACGGAGGCGTGATCTTCAACAGTCACAGCGGGAATATTCATGAAACGGCGCAGATCATCGATTGTGGCGAACTCACATCGGGCAGTGGCATTGGTCCGGCATTTTCGCTGGGGTTAGAGTTTCCATTCGCCCCCTCCATCGGACTTGGTGTAGAGTTGGGCTATGCAAACCGGAGTGGTACGTTTACGCGTGTTAATGAGTATCCGATGCGAGACTCATTAACAGGCAATGACGTAACGATGCTTACGGATTATGATTTTGAAGCAACACTCCATTACGTAGAGATCTGTCCGAGTATCATTATTCCCATCATTGGCTCGTTTGACCGGCGCACGCTTGGCTTCAGTATTGGTCCACGTATTGCACTACCGGTCGCAAAAAGTTATGTGCAGCGGGAGACTGTGACATCACCAAGCAATGCTGTGTTCATCGTGGACGGACAACGCACGCAGCAACGTGTTCTTAGCGAGGGCGAGCTCATCTCTCCATCATCAATGTTGTTAGGTGCCTCAGCCGGAATCGAATCGTTCATTCCCATTGGCGAACACGTTGCCTTGGTTCCGCGCATCAGCGCCGATTATTTCTTCACCAACGTTGTCACCGATGCAGAATGGAAGATGTTGGGCGTTCGTGCAGAGATCGGCATTCGGTGGTCTACTGGAACAACCACGCAGCCCCCTCCTTCACCACCACCAATTACAGAAGTAGCTCCGATCATGCCTGCACCACCACGCATAACTCTGCAGCTGTTTGGGTTCACGGGTGAGGTAGTAACGGGCAATGAACTTCGCGCATCAACACCAATCGTTAACGCTGTGTTCTTCGATAGCGCATCCTCAACCGTACCACCACTTTATCGCAAACAACGCGAAAGCACTACCTTCAATACTGACCCAGTAGAAGCCCACAGTTGGTTGCTTCTGCGCATAGCAAGTATTGTAGAAGCCAATCCAAATGCACGCATCATTTTGGAAGGGGCTTCTGGTGGACCCACCACTGAACAAGACGGTATTGCACTCGCACAACGTCGCGCCGAATCCGTGCGTTCGCTCCTTGTAGACCTTGGTGTGCCGAGTTCCATTATCAGCATCAAGAGTTCGTTGATGCCACGTGTACCCTCTAACAGTGAGTTTGCCGGAGGTCGCGCTGAGAACCGTCGCGTAGACATCATAGTCCAAAACGCACCGCTCCAACGTTGGGTTTCTGCTGAAGAGTTTGCCATTGCTCAAGGCACCATTAACGTTCGCGCGATCTTCTCCGGTGGAGCACCTGATGCGCAACCACAGAACATGGTCCTCACCGTGAATGGCAAAGATTCCGTTGTGATGACATCGTCAATCGAGAATGGACTCCGCTTTGATATGCCCATCTCAACAACACAGTCAACCCTCCCCGTTACAGTAATGGCTTCAGCAGGGGGCGCTATTTCTCAACGCGATACCGTGCTCGATGTAACCAAGCTTCAGCGCAGATCCATCGCCATGCAAACGGATAAGTTCGACGCAGTCCTTCGTTTTGACTACAATAGCGCAGAACTGGGCGAGAACGAGAAAAGCCTCCTCCGTCAACTCGCAGAAGTGGCTCCGGAGAACAGCACCATCGTTATCGAAGGCAGCGCCGACGTCCTCGGCAGTGAAGACCGCAATCGCATTCTCTCCGAACAACGCGGATCCAACACCGAACAGTTTATGCGTTCCGTTGCAAACAAGAACCTGAACTTCAAGACCTCTACACGCACGGATAAGTACAGTGATGATACTCCGCAGGGACGGTTCTTGAATCGGAGCATTCATGTGCTTATCGAGCCCGCTAGGTGACCTGCTTAGGTGACCTGCTTAGGCGACCTGCTTAGGTCACCTGCATAGGTCACCTGTATAGGTCACCTGTATAGGTCACCTGCATAGGTCACCTGCATAGGTCGCCTGTACAGGTCACCTGCATAGGTCACTTATGCATCTGCCATACGCTTGCCCCCTGCCATCTTCACGATCTCATCATCATAATGGTCGGCGATGACGGCAACTGACGTGACGGCTGCTTCCAGTTCACTCGCGTCGAGCTTGGAGCCCGGGAGAGAGTAGGTATAGATGATCGTGTCATCAAAGAGAAGACCGAAGGCACCGAAGTGGAGTTCGGCGTTCTTACGAAGGAGCCACTTAAGAAGATCGGGTGTAATGATGGCACTGGATACAACCTGGGCCATGATTTCTACCATGGTGTCGGTTTCCGTATAGCGGCGTACCACAACGCCTACGCTAGAGGAGCCGTAGGAAAGGGCATAGGATCCATCGCTGAAGTCCACCGTTTGCGGGAAGCGTTCCTTGAGGATGGCGGCCACGTTTGCGCGAGTAGATTCGATTATAGCGTCGGGGGTCATTGTGCTTCTCCCTGCTTATCAGAATTGGCTTCCGGGAGGAGCCCCATTTCCTTTTTCAGAGCAAGGAGATCGGCGTCTACCTGACCGCTTGTGGAGAGCTGTTTGAATTGTTGATCGAGATCGGTGTTTTCGCCGGCGAGCTGTTCAAAAGCAACGGCTTCTGATTCGAGTTTTTCGATCTTGCCTTCGAACTTATCGAACTTCGAGAAGGCATCGCTTCCAACGCCGGAGAACGACTGAGCGATCTGCTTCTGTGCCTTAGCAGCTTGGGAACGGGCGATGAGGGTGCTTTGGCGCGACCGCGCTTCATCGAGCTTATGTTTCAGAGCAGTGAGTTGCTCGCGCATCTTGGCCGACGTGGCAGTTGCTTGTTCAAAGATCGGCCCGAGGTCGGCAGCGTTCTTATCAGCCGTTGCCTTCTTCTCCAATGCCGCCTTTGCAAGATCTTCTCTATTTGCCTGCAATGCCTGCATTGCCTTTTGATGCCAATCTGCACTTAGGGCACGTTCCTTGGCGATCTTCCGCTCCAATCCCTTCTCGTTTGCGATTGCATTGGCAACAGCAAGCGTGGTCTTGTTAACGGATTCCTCCATCTCAAGAACCATCTGCTTCAGCATTTTTTCCGGGTCTTCCGCATTGTCAAGCGCGTCGTTTACGTTGGACTTGAAAATGTCGGAGATTCGGTTGAAGATTCCCATCGAATTAACCTTTCGAGTTTGATTCACGCAATTTAGCCAGCAAGTCAGTTACGTGTTACCTAGTTACTAGTTACTCCACCCCAAAATTCGGACAAATTGCCCAAGTCGTACCTCGTAACCAGTAACTCGTAGCTGAGTAACTAGTAACTTGTAACGCGTAACCCGTAACTTCCTCCCATGCTTCCTTCAGATTCTATCGAACGTGTGGTTGAGCTGTTTTCATCGCTCCCCACGATTGGAAAAAAGACTGCCCGGCGCCTCGCCTTCCACGTCCTACGTCAGCCTGCGGAACAGGTAGAGCAGTTTGCACGTGCCTTGGTGGAGATGCGGACCCATGTACGCGAATGTTCGGTTTGCCATACATTCACTGACACCGAAGTGTGCGGGATCTGCGCGTCGGCCAAGCGAGATCCATCCACGATCTGTGTAGTTGAACAGCCGTCAGACGTAATGGCGATTGAGCGGACAGGAGATTTTAAGGGGCGATACCATGTTTTACACGGAGCCCTAAGCCCCCTGGATGGAATCGGTCCTGAGGATATCAGATTACGAGAACTTATTGCCCGGCTCGGTACCGATGTTCAGGAAGTGATCCTTGCGCTCAACCCTAACGTTGAGGGTGAGGTAACAACACAGTACATTGCAAAAATGGCATCTCCACTTGGGCTGCGGTTGACGCGGATAGCGCGTGGTGTTCCGATGGGATCGGATCTAGAATTTGCAGATGATGCCACTCTTGCACGGGCATTTGAGGGGCGGGTTCCGGTATGACGCCGGAGTGGTATGCGTCGTGGTTTGAGTCGCCCTGGTACATGCGCCTCTACCGTCACCGCACAGAAGAAGAGGCCCGCGAAGCAGTTGATCTTGTCCAGCGTTTAGCAGGTGTCCCACCAGGAAGCAAGGTCCTCGATCTCTGCTGTGGGTATGGCAGGCACGCGCTTGCCCTTGCAGAACATGGATATCAGGTAACGGGGCTTGATAACTCCCACTATCTCATAGACAGAGCGCGAGAACTGTATCCGCATGAGAACGTGACGTACGTTGTAGGAGACATGCGAGGTCCGTTCCCCATGGGTCCCTTTCATGCCATCGCCAACTTCTTCACAAGTTTTGGATACTTTGACACCCATGAACAGAACACGTCGGTCCTGCGAGCCATACGAGCCAACCTTGTAGATGGCGGTGTGTTTGTGATGGACTTTCTCAATGCAAAACTTCTGCGGTCAACCCTTGTTGCCGAGAGTATGGGGCTCCTTGATGACGTGACCGTGCTGCAAGAACGATGGATCGACGAGCCGTTTGTGCGCAAACGTATCACGATCAGTAATCCATGCTCCTATGAGCAAGAGTTTGAAGAACGTGTGTGGCTGTACGACAAGGATATGTTGGTAGACATGTGCATCGAGGCCGGACTTCGCGTGAGATCCATCCACGGCTGGTATGACGGAGCTGCGTTCAACGAAGAAACATCATCTCGGTGCATCATCGTAGCCGAAGCCATATGAGATTGCTCGTGTGTATTGCCATCATCCTTTCCTCGTGTGCAACGCGCACGCCAGAGGAGCCAACCGGTAATAGAGGGACATATGAGCCCCCTACCAGTCCAAGTATTGTTATCGAGAACTTTCAATATGCCGTGATCGAAAAGAACACACAGAACTTCATGTTGTGTCTAGCCGATCAATCGCGCAGCAGATATCCCTATGTTTTTGAGCCATCCGCCGAGGCCGGTGCACGCTTCCAGGCCGTGTTTGCATCGTGGACGGTAACGAAGGAACAACAAGCATTTCTTTCGATGATCGCCAGGCTCCCATCAGATCAGAATCTTGGTCTGTCCTTCGATAACAGTAACATCGCCTTTGCATCGCCCGACTCCACGGTATGGGTAAGCGACTACACCCTCACTGCCCAACTCGGCATTGCGAGTTTGCCAACCGTT
>CALMZQ010000173.1 GCA_937870915.1 uncultured Ignavibacteria bacterium | reverse complement strand
CGATGATGCAGCCGTCCACATGAACAAGGCTGTTGAACACGTTCAGCAACAACTCTCCAAGGTGCGCACCGGTCGTGCCAGTGCATCGATGCTTGATGCGATCAAGGTTGAGTATTACGGAGAGGCAACACCTCTTGCGCAGGTAGGAAGCGTGTCGGTTCCTGATGCACGGTCTATCGTGATCCAGCCGTGGGACCGCACGGTATTAAGCACTATCGAGAAGGCAATTCTTGCTGCCAATCTTGGTATCACTCCGCAGAACGACGGACAGATCATACGGATCTCTGTACCGCCCCTTACCGAAGAGCGGAGAAAAGATATCGTAAAGCAGTGCAAGAAGATGGCCGAAGAGGGTAAGCTTGCCGTGCGTAATATTCGTCGCGACGCAAACGAAGAACTGAAGGTGGCTGAGAAGAAGGAGCACTTCAGCGAAGACGATCGCAAACGTGGCGAAGATGACATTCAAAAGAACACAGACAAGTACATCAAGGACATCGATACGATCCTTGTAGCGAAAGAAAAAGAAGTTATGGAGGAGTGATCATGAAGCGGTTTGTACATGCCGTCTGCCTTGCGTGCTCTGCCGTTATACTTAGCGCAGGTGATGGAGTGAACTTCACCACGATCACGTCGTGGAATGAAGCACTCACATTGGCCAAGACCACGGGGAAGCCAATCTTCCTTGATGCCTACACCGATTGGTGTGGATGGTGTAAGGTGATGGACAAGGAAACCTTCAGCGATCCGCGGGTTGCTGAAATCATGAATGCCTCATTTGTCTGTGTGAAGATGGAGATGGAAACGGGGGAAGGTGTAGATGTTGCGATGAAGTATCGCATCTCGTCCTATCCAACATTTCTGTTCTTCACATCCGGCGGACAGCCTACGTATCGGGTCTTGGGCTATGAGCCCCCTGACAAATGGCTTGTCTCCCTCACCAATGCGAAAGACCCGCAGCAAGCCTCAAAGGCAACCGGTATCACACCGGACATCAAGCTCAACTTCCCTGAGTGGCACCGGGTGTCGTTCCTCAAAGGATCGCAGAGAAAGTTTCCCGATACTGCTGTGTCTCGCTCATGGTTTGAATCCTATGCAAACAAGTATGACGAAGTAGCATGGGGCGTCTTGCTCCGTCATGACCTCGGTGAAACTTGGGAAAAGTGGGCATTGGCTCATGAGTCTGAATACGCACAACGATATGGAGACGAAGTAGATCAACTTCACAATAAGCTCTCACAGCGTTACTTCATGCGTGCGGTTCAGAAGAAGGAACCAGTGTGGATCGAATCAGCTGTTGATGCTGCTAACGTGAAAACGGTTGACGAGAAAGAGTATCTCCGTCTGCGCTTTACAGGCATGTATGGCATGCGCACGCAGAACTGGGACATGGTTGGAACAACAGTCAAGACCATGGCAGAGAAGGCAGACCTCGCTTCCTATGTTAACGACATCAATGAGTTCTCGTGGAGTATCTACGAAAAGGGAAGTGGTGAATCCGCTGTGAACAACGCTGTTTATGCGATGAACGTTATCACCAAGGACCCATCGGCAGAGTGGGCGCATGTAGATACCTATGCCGCCCTTCTATACAAGGCCGGACGTATGGACGATGCAGAACGTGAGGCCATACGCGCAATAGAGGGTGGTAAGGCTGCGGGCGCGGATGTAAAGGAGACCCAGGCCCTCCTCGAAAAGATCAAGGCAGGAAAGTGAGCCCACGGGCTGTAGTGCTCCTCTCCGGAGGAATGGATAGCTGTGTGACACTCGCACATGCATTAGGCGATGGCTGCCAAGTCTCCGCCTTGCACGTGAACTACGGTCAACGAACGCAGGCCCGAGAACTCCAAGCCTTTACCGATATATGCGATCACTATTCCATAGCGGACAGACTTGTTGTAGACATCTCGCATTTGGCTGCGATAGGGGGCAGTAGTCTCACCGATACGTCCATTGACGTTGAAGAAGCACATCTCGACGCAACAGAGATCCCCACGTCATACGTGCCTTTTCGCAATGCCAACATCCTTGCAATAGCCGCCAGTTGGGCCGAGGTGCTCACGGCATCAGCTATCTACATTGGTGCTGTAGAAGAAGATTCAAGCGGGTATCCGGATTGTAGATCTGCGTTTTTTACTGCGTTTGAAGAAGTAATTCATCTGGGTACAAAACCCGGACCGCGGGTAAGAATCGTTACTCCCCTTATTGCTCTCTCAAAACGTGAGATCGTTGATATGGGGCTTGCACTGGGAGCCCCTTTGCACCTTAGCTGGTCTTGTTATCGCAGTGAAGATGCCGCGTGTGGTACATGCGATTCGTGTGCACTCCGGCTGCGCGGATTTGAACAAGCGGGCGTTACAGACCCCATTACGTACTCCGTCCGCCCGTCGTACCTCTAACAATAAACGAGATCGTGGCCCACTAACCCCACATTCTGTCAAAGAGAGCGATGTGGAAGACAAAAATGTGAGTCTATTACGTGTTGAGCGAAATGTTTAGGTTTTTTTACGTAGACATCAGTCCCATCACCCCGATTGAGCCTAAGTTCGGCATCCATATAGTGGATAGCTTACCTACGTATCCCAGCTTATTACCCTTAATACGTAGAAGTACGTAGTAAGTCGGTCTAATTCCCCCTATATCTTCGCATCCCGGATAGGGAGCACTACTAAGAGGGTTTTGAATGGGACGCTTGTTTCTGCTTTTATTAATTGCGTCGATTTGTGCGGAAGTTCTTCCGGCACAGACGCAATTATTGCGCTCCGTTGTAGGTAGCGGCGGCGCACTTGCTGCACCATCTACTGATGGCAGCACCTTCATTTCGTCCACCATCGGTCAGACCGTGATCTTCACGCAGACCAGAACGGACGGAACAGTGATGCACCAAGGCTTTTGGGTGCCTTTAAATCTCGGCATTGTTGGCGTTGACGAAGAAGTGAATGACGCCGTTGCCGGAGACGTAATGAACTACCCGAACCCGTTCTCCGGTTCCACAACAATTCGGTTTACGATCCCAATGGATGGTCGCGTAACGATCCGGGTGTTCAACCTCCTTGGTGATCTCGTGCGCACGATCAACGCAGACGTATCAACAGCGGGCTCGCAAGAGATCGCTTTCAATGCAGTCGACAACAACGGCGCGCCTCTAGCCACGGGCACGTACATGTATGAGGTGGAGGGCACAACGGCCTCCGGTGCTTCCCTTCGCCGCGTACAGCGGCTCAACATCCTTCGATAATGAACATCACTATGGTCAGACGTATGAACCGCTTGTTCCGCTTTCGCATCGCCGCACTTCTCGTGGGCGCTTTGCTGGTAACCGCGTCGTATGTGTCTACAGCACAGATTGCGCGACTAATTTCTTACCAGGGTCTGCTTGTGACTCCTGCCGGTGCTCCGATTGCGGATAACCAGTATGGACTCGTGCTGCGACTCTATGACGCACCAACAGGTGGAAACCTGGTGTGGGAAGAGACACAACAAACAACTGTGATTAAGGGGCTTTTCAACCTCGAGCTTGGTACTAACGTGCCTCTCGATGGTGTAGACTTCTTTAACACACAGTTGTACCTCGAGACTGCAATCGCAGGCGAATCACCATTCCCACGGACCCATCTGGCCGTGGTACCGTATGCCATTCGCGCAGAACGTGCGGAAAAGGCAGGCGGATTGGATGATGGTGCAACCGGCGTTGTGCGGAGCCTCAACGGTGCCCAAGGTGACCTGGTCATCAACGGCCGTAGTGGTATCTCTGTAACTCGCAGCGGAGACACGATCAATATTGAGTCGACGATCACCTTCAACGGTATCTTGTCGATCACCAGCCCACAGAACACATTGGTTGTTGGAAGCCCAAGCGGCCCTAACACCACACTTGATGTTCGTGATGGTGCTATCACAACTGCAAAACTTGCTGATGGCGCAGTAACGAATGCGAAGATTCAAAACGGAGCGGTCACAACAACGAAGATCGTTGACTTTGCGATCACGCTTCAGAAACTCGCCCCGGGTCTTATCCCAACAACACTGCCGCCATCGGGTCCGGCTAGCGGAGACCTCACGGGATCCTATCCTGGACCACTGATCGCAAATGGCGCAGTAACAACATCGAAACTCGCTGACAACAGCATCACTACTCCGAAGCTTACGGACGGTGTTGTTACAACACCAAAGCTTGCTGACAATTCGGTTACGAGTGACAAGCTTTCTCCAACGGGTGTAACAGCAGGAACCTTCGGTAACACAACGAACATTCCGCAAGTAACGGTAGACGATAAGGGTCGCGTTACCGGTATCGTGAACATCCCACTCGTGAACTTCCCTTGGATCGTTCCAGCTGGGGGAGACCTCACGGGTACCTATCCAAATCCGCTCATCGCACCAAATGCTGTTACAACGAACAAGATCCTTGATCTGAACGTTACTACAGCCAAACTTGCTGATGGCGCAGTAACGAATTCGAAGCTGGGTGCTAACTCGATCACCGGTGATAAGGTGGCAGACGGAACACTCACCGTAAATGACCTTGCTCCGGGAACTATCCCAACAACACTTCCGCCATCCGGCCCTGCTGGTGGGGAACTCACGGGAACCTATCCTAATCCGCTGATCCAAAATGGCGTTATCACAACGGCCAAGATTGCAGACGGCGCGGTTAGCAACACAAAGCTTGGTTCGAACTCTGTAACAACAGATAAGATCGTTGACGGAACAGTTCAGGCCATCGACCTTGCTCCGGGCCTCATCCCAACGGTCTTCCCACCATCTGGTGCAGCCGGCGGTGAACTCACAGGCAACTATCCTAATCCGCTGATCCAAAATGGCGTTATCACAACCGCCAAACTTGCTGATGGTTCGGTAACGAACCCTAAGCTTGGAGCCAATGCGGTAACAACAGATAAGATCCTCGACGGAACAGTAGGCCTTGTAGACCTCGCACCGGGAATCATCCCAACCGTCTTCCCTCCTTCCGGTCCTGCTGGTGGCGAACTCACAGGTTCGTATCCAAACCCACAGATCCAGAATGGTGTGATCACAACAGCAAA
>CALMZQ010000172.1 GCA_937870915.1 uncultured Ignavibacteria bacterium | reverse complement strand
ACCAGGTCGTTCACATCCTCCTCGTCTCGGATCATTTTCCGAATCAGGAAGGACACGATACGACGGTACTTCCGTTCGAGCTTTGCGAAGGCATTCGTGTTCCCTGCAAGCACGTCACGGATGATCGCTTCGTCCTCGCCGGACGAATCCGCCGCCTGCTGCGGAGTGTCACTCATAGATCACTCATATGCGAACGCGAATATTCCCCTTCTGTGTGTGCGGAAAGGGCGGGATTCGAACCCGCGGTACCATTGCTGGTACACACGCTTTCCAGGCGTGCCAATTCAACCACTCTTGCACCTTTCCGTGGACGCAATATACGGCGAACGATGGTAACTCTCTATCCCGTTATGAGTTATTGGTTGTAATCGGGAGGAAATCCAACGATGGTAACGGCAACGCCCCTTCGTACATTTGTTGACCACCACATGTGGGGTGGAAGAGGTGTGCCCGACAACATGAAAAGACGCCGATTTATCCAAACGCTTGCTACCCTCCCGGTTGCAGCAAGTGTACTGAAAGCAGGGACTTCCACAGATTCTGTGGAAGCCTCCGGAATAGGGCGTACACGAATTCTACCCAAGGGACTGCACCCGGGCTCAACTATTGGGATCGTCTGTCCGGCAAGCGCCGCTACTGTTGCCGACGTTAAGGACTTTGTAAACCTCTGCACGGCCTGGGGTGTAAAGGTGAAGCTTGGCAGGAACATCTCACGCCGAAACGGCTATTTGTCTGCACCGGATAAAGAACGCGCAGCCGAATTCATGGATTTCATTGAAGATCCTACTGTGGATGCAGTGGTCTGTGCTAGAGGGGGCTACGGGGTTATGCGGATCCTTCCGATGCTGGATTTCTCCGCCATTCGCGAGGCAGGTAAGATCATTATGGGGTTCAGCGACATTACAGCGCTCCTCATTGCCGTCCAGCAGCTTAGTGGCGTGGTCACGTTTCACGGACCGGTTGCATCCTCTACATTCAACCCATTTACGGTTAGCTCATTGAAGACCGTGGTGGTTTCGTCGGACCCAACGCCCCTTTCCTTTACTGACAAACGATTGACCACCATTCGGTCTGGCTTGGCTCATGGCAGACTTACCGGCGGCAACTTGGCAATGATCGTCAGTACACTCGGTACGAAATACGAGATCGACACCACGGACGCAATTCTCTTCCTTGAGGAAATCAATGAAGAGCCATATCGAGTAGATCGGATGCTTACACAGCTTTGGTTGGCAGGGAAATTGCAGTCATGCAAGGGCATAGCTCTTGGCAATTTTCGAGACTGTGAAGCAAAGGGAACCTCAATCACGGGACCTTCATTTACGCTAGAACAGGTTTTTGAACAACGAATAGCATCTATTGGCATACCGGCGATCTACGGTCTGCCTGTTGGACACGTAAAAGACAAACTCACCATGCCACTTGGCGTACGGGCTGAGCTGGATGCAACGAACAAACATTTGCGTCTTCTCGAACCCGCCGTGGCTGCACGATCAGGACTATGAACATTAGCACTCCATCTCTCCAAAGGTCGATCATGCACAGCTTTCGCATGACCCTCTTTCTTGTTGTTGCACTCGCCCTTGCGGCTGCGACAACTCACGCCCAGACGGTAAACGTCTACGGCGTGAATTCATCAGCATTTCCTAAGATCACAGCAGATTACGTTGCATTTGACGCAGCAGGTAATCCGATTACGGATCTCACTGCTGCCGACTTCTCGATCATCGAGACTCCGCAAGGTGGGGCCAGTACAAATCTTACGGCAACACTCACCCAGAAGTGTATTGACCAGAACACGGATCCGGAAGCGAGCATCATCATTGTGCTGGACCGTTCTCAGTCCATGAGTGATGTAGTTGACGGCAAACAACGCTGGGAAACAGCAAAGGACGCAGTTCGCGCATTTGTGAATCGCATCAAGTTCACGGGCGAGACTCGCGTTTCACTTGTCTCCTTTGCCGGCAACTACCAGCTCATCAATGAGTGGGTAAACAATGCTCAACCAATTCTCGACTCTTTGAGAACGCTACAATGGCAGACAGTAACGAATTACGTCCTTCCATTTGAAGCACCTGGCAACAACATCTACGAGTTGTTCAAGAAACGTCCGGCGAATATTCCGAAATACTGCTTCTTCCTTACAGACGGTCACCCAAATCCGGCCATCCCCAACGAGATCAAGTTTGTTAACGACAACTCACAGCTTCTTCAGGCGCAAGGTATTCGGTTCTTTAGCGTAACGATCAAGGAGTCCTTCACACACTGGACACTAGAATCGCTCGCTAAGGCCAGTGGTGGCAAGGCAATTGTTACAGACGAGAAAGGCATCGTAGATCTCTTCTCGTATCTCGCACTGGAAACACAGATCACAAAGGTTTGTCAAATCAGTTGGGTCTCGCCATACACCTGCAATGAACAAGGCAGAAATCGCACTGCGCTCATAACCTTGTTGCGCGGTGCCAATCCGAAGTCAACAGTCCAATACCTTACGCCGGCAACCAGTGTTGCCAAAGTAGACGTTAGTGATCCCGTGCTCTTCTGCGGTGACCCTCCTGCCAACAACTCGTCGTTTGCCAATGTGACAATCACGTCGCAGAACGCCACGTTCGCGGCTACGGCCTTTACCATTACTCCA
>CALMZQ010000171.1 GCA_937870915.1 uncultured Ignavibacteria bacterium | reverse complement strand
GTTGCAGATGAAATCACTCCAGTACTGCGATCGAACCGGAACATGTTCAATTGGGGTGGTACGCTCGTTGCCAAGGCTAGACGCGTACCAACCGAACTTGCCTTGAGGTAGCCGATGTCTCCGTACTGTACTATTGGTCCGACGCCTTGTCTCGATGGAACGGGATTCACTCCCATACGAGTGATGAGATAGACAAGGAAGTCATTGTTTCCAATATCGTGTGCAATGAGCCACACGTCAACACCGTTTGCGTGACGCACCGCCGTAATCTTTTCCGCTGTGCCTCCTTGCAATGGTTGATTGCGAGTAGTCACATCTCCAAGTCCGCCATTGGCTGCCATATTCACAACGGAATAGGCCAGCCCCCTACCATACTGATTCTCTAGGGCATCAACGGTGAAGATGAAATACTCCGACGGACGCGTTGGCCATGGGATCACAATCCCTGATTGTGTGGAGGATGGATCACCGGAGAGCCCAGTACCATTTGGCATTCGTTGATGCCGCCGCGTCCACACATTGGTACCGTCTGAATAGAACAACAACCGTCCTGCTGTATCAGACACGGTCAAACAGCCCTCTCGCGTCTGCATAGCCCCGTCCAACAATACCGTTGGATTTCCGGCTGCAAAGTTCAGTCCGGCAAACTCACCGAAATACCAATTCTCTGCTTGCCGCTGAGCACACAATTCGCCCACGGCAACCACTAGGTATAGGATCAGTATGGCACACACCCTCATGCCACGAAGCTACGAACTTCATGACGTCGGGCTTAAGCCTGACGCTCGTTACTCCGTAACTTTGGTGATGCAAATCATAACAATGCGACCGCGCGAAGAAAAGCGCATCAAAGAAGGTCACCTCTGGGTGAACAAGGACGATCTCTCTCATGACCTCGACGTACCACCAGGAACTCTTGTACGGGTAAGTACATTCGATGGTGCATCTATGGGAACTGGGTTTTACAACCCACTTTCGAAGATCGCGGTCAGACTCCTTGCCTGTGAAGAGGAAGAGGCCGGAACAGCCTTTTTTGTCAAACGGATCGGTCAGGCAGAAGCGCTACGACAGCTGGTGCTGCCGAATGAAGAAGGATACCGCGTTGTGTATGGCGAGGCCGATCTGCTCTCCGGACTCATTATTGATCGGTATGGCGACTATCTCGTGATGCAGATGCTCTCTGCCGGTATGGACGTGCGCAAGCAACAGATTATCGAGGCCTTGCTCACGGTGTTCCCTACATGCAAGGGCATCGTGGAAAAGAACATGTCGCAAACACGCACACGTGAAGGACTAGAACTTGTTGATGGTGTGGTGTGGGGCAATGTACCAGAGCGCATCCAGTTCATGGAGAATGGACTGAAACTTGAGATCGATCTAACGACCGGACAAAAGACCGGATACTTCCTTGATCAAAAGGTCAACCGTGCAATGGTTGCCAAGCTCGCAAAGGGTCGTACCGTGCTGGATTGCTTCTGCAATGTAGGGGGCTTTGCACTCAACGCTGCCGCTGCAGGAGCATCAATGGCCATTGGCATAGATAGCTCAGCACTTGCCGTTGAAGCCGCAACTCGAAATGCAGAACTTAATGGTCTTTCAAACTGCACATTTGAAAAGGCAAACGTCTTTGATTTATTGAGAGATCATCTCGCTGAAGATCGTGCGTGGGACATGATCGTCCTTGATCCGCCGTCGTTCGCAAAACACCGCGGAGCACTTCGTGGCGCTTTGGCGGGATATGCTGAGCTCAATCGCACGGCACTAAAACTGCTCAAGCCAGGTGGCATCCTTGTTACGTCATCGTGTACGCAACCAGTTACCGAACACGATCTCATGGACATTCTGTATCGTGAGTCCGCCCGTGTCCGACGTCGCCTGCGTCTCATCTATCGTGGCGCACAAGCACCTGATCACCCGGTCCTCCTGGCAATGCCTGAAACACAATACCTGAAATTCTTGGTGTTTGAGGTGGCGGAGGCGTAGGTGCACGGCATGCCGTGCACCTACGGCAGAACCACGAACCGCAACGCCGTTGTACCACGTGGTGTGGTAACAATGGCATAGTAGGTTCCGGACGATTCGTGCGGAACGGGAATACGAATGGTTTCGCCAGTGTTGATCGAAGATCCACTATCGTAGATGGACCTGCCATCAATAGTGTAGATGGACACGTGGCACATGCTAGATTCTCGAGCATAGACCACGATGTTCTCTCGCTCTGCCCATACAAGAGGCGCAGATCCCACCTGAACGAGTCTTTCGTCCTTCGCACAATAGGATGCGATGAGCATGCCGGGTTCAATCCGCAGATCGTGATATCCATCAACAAGATCTGCCACAGAGAGGTCGATCACGGTTCGCGACGTTGCACTCAACATTACGTCAACAGGTACTGCGGCAAGGATGGGGCTTTGCACCATCGCCCCCTGCTGATCGATGAGTACTGCTCCGTTCGATGATGTTGCTGTTGCACCTGTGAGCGCACCTGCAACAGTGTTGCCGAACAACAACAACGTCCCGTCTGCACGCAAGGACAATGTGCGCCTTCCGCCATAGGCATTAATGAGGTCCTGCAGCGCGGACTCCGTCTGTGTTGTACGTCCATCGGGTTGCAGTCGCACGTTCACATTCGGACGTGTTCCTACATCGGCATAGACTGTATCCACGTACATCGTTCCGCAAACAAGACCTGCCGTAGAAAGCTGGATGAGTGTATCTGATGGTGTAAGCCAATCACCATCCATGGTGATGGTACACGTTGCAGTATTCGGTCCAACATTCGGTGCATCAACTCGCACGGATATGGACATTGTTGCACCGCTATCCAACGTGAATGGAAGCGTGACGCCAAGTGTTGTAGCCCATGGAGCAGACCATTGAATGTTCGACACGTCGAGCGGAGCGTTGCCAACGTTCCGCATCACAATGATCGTGTCATACGGGGCTCCAACACAGCGCCTACCACCGATCACTTCGCGCGTAACAACATCAAGTAATGGTTGAATGCCACGTGTTGTAAGGGCAATGGGCTGAAGCGTAACACAAAGAGGTTGCTCTGTTGCAACACTCAATGTTGCTCTCCGCGATTCAATATCTGTTGGAGATGACGTAACATCAAGATCCAACGAAGCACCGGGAGCAAGGGTAAGTGGAAGGGGGCCTCCCACAACAGCAAACGTATACTCTGCCGACTGAGCACCGGTGATAGCAACAGTGCGTACGGTAACTGGCGCTGTGCCGGAGTTACGCACTGAGACGCGGCTGGTGGAAGATGTACCAACACGAACGTCGCCGAATGCAAGAGTTGGTGGAGCCGACATAGACCTTGTTGCTGCTGTGCCCCGCACAACTACCGTTCGGTCTCCGGCAACACCGGATCGGATGAGGATCGTAGAAAGGAAGGGGCCATCCACACGCGGGAATGCCGAGAGTCCAAGGCTCACTCGTCCGCGTGCAGAAATCGTAAAGCCACCGATCGGTGAGCAGGTAAGACTGTCCGGACCTTGTATCTCAATGGTATCGATCGTAACGGCGCAAGCTGTGGCATTGGTTACCTGCAATGCCGCTGCGATATCAACGCCCGGACAAATAGTGTCGAGATCTATCGTATCAACCGTTGTTGCATATGCCGGAACATCTACACGAAGCTTTACTGGCACAAGCATCGTACCGGGGAGCGCCGGGGTGCGTAGTTCCAACATGCCGATGGCAACACCAACACGAAGCCCCCTTCCGTTGATGAGGACTCTGCCACGTTGAGCACGTTGAATGGTCTGCGGAATGATTGCACCGGCATCCAATGCGAACGTGCCAAGGGCATCATTCACAAATGTGGCACTAATGATGTCGGCCGAACAGCCACCAATATTCTGAATAAACACGTCGTCAATTGCCGTGTCTCCAATGCAGATGGTGCCTAGATCAAGAGTATCCGATGGAAGAACCGGTTCTACTTCAGCGAGCTTGCCGTTAACAGTCACGGTAAGCGTATCGATGAGGCTCACCCACGTTGTATCTCCCGGAAGGAGAGATTCTTCATCGCGTACCACAATTCGCACATCAACCGGGAAGGTACCTTGTGCAGTTGGGGCAATCTCGCACAGCAACACGCCACTACCATCAGCGGGCAGCACAGGAAACGGCTGAAGGATGCGTACGAGTCCGCCGGCAGTGAGTACGGTGGCAGAATCAAGTTTGCGACAACGCATTCCCTTGAGCGAGATCGGTATCGCTATTGTGTCCAGCGTGGTTGGGCAGATTGGAGGTGTTATAAGATCGCGTACGGTTATACTGGCCAGCAATCCTGGGACGGTAATACAAACTGACTGCTTGAT
>CALMZQ010000170.1 GCA_937870915.1 uncultured Ignavibacteria bacterium | reverse complement strand
GCAATTGCAATCTCCCACTTCGATGAGAAGACGAGAGTTTTACCATCTGAATGAATTGAAACTGGGTAATTGCGGAGTCCTCTAACGACATGTTTCTTCCACGATATACCAGCATCGCGTGAAATGGCTACATGCGACCCAGAGTTCGGAACAACGAAGATCGAGTCGTCTATGCAAACAGGTAAGGCACTAGAGTAGCCAAGTTCAATCAAATCAAGAGGGACACGAACATACTTCGTTGTGCTCGTTTTGCGAAACACCCCTTGTCTCGTGACAAGTATCCCAACGCCATTTCTATTTTCTACATATGACTCAACGATCGTGTTAGTGTCAATGTCTACAGTGTCTAACACCTGGCTGTCATAGTAACCAACAACTCGAAGTTGCTCCCTTCTCTGGCTATTCTTTATCGTGTATGTCTGAACTCCCCGGATTTCGCCATCATAAGACCCGAAAACTCTATAGTCTGTGAAAAGGCCTCGTCGGCTCGTGCTGTCTCCAACGTAAACACGACCGGATCTGGATACAGAGATTTCACCGTTCTCATATCGGCGCAGGACTGACGAGCCAAACATCGCAAAGTGCTCAGTTGTATGAATGGTGTCATTAAGACCGTCAAGAGCAATCGTCGTGTCGCCTTCGATAATGCCAAAGACTCGTTTCCATTGCGAACCAAAGCTCTGAACACCCGAAAGGCAAACAATTGGGTTCCCATCCTGTAGTCCTCGGTACAACCCCAAGGCGAATTGCAGGAGGCCCGGTAGAATGTCGCGTGTGATTGTTGACTTATTCGTTCCCCGCAAGCGATACGTATACCGGTAGTCCGTTAGTATTTGCTGACCGCTCCCTAGGTCGATGGCTTTAAGGAAATTCACGCCAGTGATTAAGCTTACATCTCCTTTTGCAATGACCACGAGATTAGTGTCAGTAACTGGAGATAGAATCACTGTATCTTCACGAACAACCATGGCACTGGCAGGTATGGCAAATGAGATTGGAGTCACCTGTCGATATGCGACATCCCCTGATGCCCAATGTATCTGCTCTACTGCCTCTCCGGTATAAGCGTATACTTTGTTCATCGCATCTGAATACATACAACCGATGCCTCTTCTAACCCGCAACCACTCTGACAGTTCTGATGAGTGATATAGGTCTCCTCCAAAGGCAAGTCCCCACCAACCACTTGAGTCTGCACAAACCCACTGAAATCCAACGCCAGCTGGGAGTTCGAGGCTTTCAACCTTTCCATTCTCTAGGTCGATCCGATCACACTGACCGTTTGAGTAGAGTGCTAAAACCGAGCGATTCTCAAGATCCGCTACAAAGTCAACTGCTCTTGAATCGCTATTACCCACCAGCGGAAACGTACCCACGGTCTGAGAAGACAGTGGACACATTGCAGCCAGTACGGCCACAACGGCGTAGCACATAACGTCTATTCGGATTACTCTGCATAACATATCTGTATTCCTTACGAACTTGTGTTCAAGCATATGTATGCGCCGCCCCTTCCTCTAGATCCGGCGCTACCACACATGACAGTGGTATTCTGACAAATTGAAGAAATTTGCCTTTCATTCCGAGTAGAAATCCATAACGGAATTGCATTTCACGATGGAGTGATGCAAAAAGACCAACAGACACGGTTGAATCCACGTGGTCGTTGCTGAAGGCCCAGCTGAGTAATT
>CALMZQ010000169.1 GCA_937870915.1 uncultured Ignavibacteria bacterium | reverse complement strand
CAATCATGACAATCATGACAATCATGACAATCATGACAATCATGACAATCATGACAATCATGACAATCATGACAATCATGACGGTTATGACGTTATGACTTCTATGACGTCATAATTGTCATAACGTCATAATGTCATAACGTCATAAATCTTCTTAATAACGTTTTACGATTCTCACTCCCTGACCGGGTAAAATCTCTGCTCCAACAAGAAAGGTTTTGTCTGATTGTTCTAGTACGCTGTACCCTGCCTGTGCACTGAGAATCCGTGCAGATGAAAGATCACCGGCGATCTTGGTAAGGGGCGTCTTGGTATACTCATTGGGGATGGTCACGATCGATCCATCAGCACACTTGCGGAGTCCGTGTAATGGCGGTACGTCAACGGGAAAGAGGACGAGAGTGTTCCATGTTGCGCCGCTATCGTCCGTTGTTGCTTGACGCATCGTGCCGCTCATTGATGTGTGAACCATGAGCAGCTTGCTCTCGGCAATTCGTGCGATGCTGCTAATGGATCCGCCGAGGGGTACGCGCATAAATCTCCAGGTCTTGCCGGAGTCTTGAGACGTCATCACTCTGCCACTGGTCATGCCTAGATAGACCTCACCACCTTCTACCCATGCGGATCGATCGTTGCGCTCTGTTGGCTCCTCAGTAGCAGGTTCGGCTAGCATAGGGATGGAGGTACTCCACGTAGCACCACCATCTGTGGTTCTGCTTACGATCCACTTACGCTCAATGGTCCTACCTTCTTGACCGATGATGATGCCTGTAGTGGGCGAATAAAAGTGAATGAAGTGCGGACTCTTCACACGGACCTGGGTAGGTGTGATCATCGACCACTTCCTTCCACCATTCACCGTTCGGTAGAGCTCGGTTGTGTCCTCGCGTTGCATGATAACCCATGCTTCTTTTGCAGAAATGGGCGCAATATCTACGCCCCACCGCCACCAATTAGGCGTTACACACGAGCTATCCCATTTCACACCATTGGTGCTGATAAAAGCATATACACCGGCAACAGTGGGCATGGTCTCCTGGGTTGTTGAAGTCAGCCCCCATATACTTCCATCAAATGCACGCTCGATCTGGGCAATAGCATTCATCTGAAAGTCGATGCCTAGATCAATCTCTTCTGACGTCACGAGCGTGCTTGGCATGATTCCAAGAATCACACAACTGAGATAGACGATACAACGGTACATAGCTCCTCGTTCAGTTACTGTAGTAGTGATGCCAGACGTTCATACGAGGCACAGCGCATGCCATGATCATCTGTGATGGTCACAAGAGCGATCTCTGAAGTAGCGTATCGACGCTCCATATCATACA
Source organism: uncultured Ignavibacteria bacterium (assembly GCA_937870915.1). GTDB lineage: Bacteria > Bacteroidota > Ignavibacteria > Kapaibacteriales > Kapaibacteriaceae > UBA10438. The sequence continues at coordinate 4,601 of CALMZQ010000169.1, read as the reverse complement.
AACGCTCTGCAACATTCTCAACGCTACCAATGAGAACACTTGCTCTACGCATGTCTCGTATCATGCGCTCCATTGGGTCCAGGGAGAAGGTAGCCCCTTCATCAATGACTGGGAAACGCACGTTCTTCGACCGAAGGAACGATTCCACAAACCACTGCTCGCTGCTCCGCGCCATTCGAGCGGCATCAACCTCCGTATCTCCCACAAAGGCCACGGTTGCCACCAGTGTACGGGGCGAAACATTCCACACACTTGGTATGAATGTGGCATGATATGCCGCCAATGCCTCATTACAATGTGTTGGGTCGATGAAGGATCCAAAGGCATAGGCAAGCCCCCTTCGTCCTGCTTCAACTGCACTTGCCGGACTTGTACCGAGGACCCAGATCTCTGGTGCCGGCACTCCGTCCGGAACGGCAACAACATCGCCATGATTGGAGGCAACACGCATATCGAGGAGTTGGTTGAGTGTTGCATCAAGGCGCGCGTATGCATCGAGCGGACGTTCTCCAAGGGCCTTCATTACACGCTGGTCTCCACCGGGTGCTCTACCAAACCCTGCGTCAATTCGTCCGGGTGCAAGTGCATGAAGTGTGCGGAGTGATTCGGCCATTCTAAGGGGCTCAGCATGACCCAACAGTATCCCACCGCTGCCAAGCCGTATGCGCGAGGTGCGCGCGGCGGCAGCGGCCATCATTACCTCGGGCGAGGCGCTTGCAAAGGATGCCGAACCATGATGTTCGGCAAACCAATAGCGGAAGAAGCCCCATTGATCAGCCTTTATCACAAGGTCCATGGACTCCGCAATAGCATCTGCAGCAGCGCGACCCTCAATGACGGGCGATTGGTCGAGAATCGAGAGCTTGATCATTCGGTTTCCCAGATCGCTACGATCTCCGTACCAGACTCGTTGAAGGCAAGATTTTGGGACGAACTCCCGAGGACGAGTACCTGAAGAACATCACGCGAGACTTGGAATCCGGCCTCATGAAGGAGTGCAAGTGCTCGGTCTGTGCCAAGCCTATGCTCGGGTTGTTCTGCCAAGAGTTCTCCGAGGAGCTTCTTGGCCTTGACGATCTGGAACGAATTCATGGCTACAAATCTACGGTGGTATCTTTGCCTTATGGTTCTGATCCTCTTCTTTCTCGGTGCAATTGCCTCCTCACAGGCATTTGCACAAGTGCTCGCCCCCTCCCAACCTCGTCAGGAACAACGCTTGTTCGCCGGCACGATCAACGCCGATACAGTGTGGCTCGATGAATATTCGCGCGAGGTGGGGCGATTGACGGAAATGGCTACGCAACGGGGCGAGGTTGACCCATCAGACATCATGGAACAGGCCTGGAATGACGTGATCCGCAGACGGATACTGTTACAAGAGGCTGCCAGACGTGGGATGCAACTCGAATTGCGCGAAGTAGACAGCGTTCTGCTCGAAGCAACACCTGATTTTATCAGACGAGGAATCGTTGATGACAAGGGGAAGTTTGACAAGGCTCTGCTGACGGCCATGTTGTACGCGCCCGACTCATTGATACGCGTAAACACACCCGGCATGACAACCGATCAACGTGCCAACGAACGCGCCCAACTCAATGCCTCTATCGCCCAACTGCGAGAACGTGTTGGCCTTCTCGAAATGGAGCAACGGCTTCGGAGAAGTGTTGCCAAAGACTTCCGCTTTGACACAACAGGATTACGGAAGCGGTACCGCGAGGTAGCAACGTCTGCTACAGCAGATGTGATCTTGATCCCATGTATCAAGGATCTTGCAGCTCCCAATCTGGCCGATCTCAAGGCCTACTACAAGGCACATTCTACAGAATTCACATCGCCCCTTCCTATGCGTCGGCTGGCGTTGATCTCGTGGCCGATGTCGGCTGCACCCGTAGACTCCTCGCTCTTCCTCGGAAATGTGAGTGCCTTTGTTGGTCTCCTCAACAAGGCAACATCAAAACGTCAGCGAGATTCAATCTGGGCAAGTGTTGCTACTACAACATCAAGTGGTGCAACGCGACTCTCACCGGACAGCGCATCTCACAAGCTCTTCTACTCTGCAGTGAAAGGCAAGAAGGTGGGCACAGCCATTGGTCCGATTAACCACAGCACAGGCATTCACGTTCTGCTCGTTGATACCGTTCATGCAAAGAGTGCAAAAATTGCTGGGGAGATCAGCATACGTGTGATCATCACCGAGATCGAACCATCACGTCAGACAATAGACAGCATCTTGCGTCAAGTAGATGAAGCTGCGGATATGTACGAGCGTGGCCTAGAACTCTCTGCAATTGCTGGACGGTTCGGTCGTGTCCCCGAGTCATCACCGTGGTTTACAGAAGACGAAAAACTCTACGGTTCCCACCGACTCGTAGATGTGGCATTCAAGACTCCCGTTTCATCCGCATGCGACCCTATTGACACACCGGAACGAGGCGCAGTGCTTGCAGTAGTGGTAGACAGTGTACCAGCCGGCACAATGCCCTTTGAAGCTGCTGCACCTCGCATCGCAGAAGCCATCAACCGCGAGCGCGGATGTGAGGAGCGCCGTCAACTCGCTAAAACTGTAAAGGGGCTCACCACTCGACTAGAAGATGGACTCATGATGATTGCTGAGACTCCAAAGGAAGCTCAAGTAGCCCGCGGACTCTCTGTGCACGCAGATGGCATGATCGGCGAAGTGCTCTATGACCCAACTGCTGCAAAGGAGATCCTTGCTAAACCAACACCCGATCTCTACGGCCCCTTCCTCGGCGAATCCGGTTGGTACATTGTAAACATCACCGGCGTCATCAAGGCCAATGACGATGAGTACCCCATGTGGCTAGAAATGCGCAAAGAATCAATCGAAACAGAACAACTCGAAGCCCACTGGCAGTCCTTTGTAAAGGGGCTCCGCACCAACGCCGTAATTGAAGATAATCGGTGGGTTTATTTTAGATACTAATGACGAAATGACGTTATGACGTTATGACGTTATGACGTTATGACGATTATGACGTTATGACTGCGTCACGTTTCGTCGGCGTAGGTGCACTGTGTAGTATGAGTGAAAATGATCCATACTACCTCGACAAGAAAAATGGAGAACTCCAGAACAGGACGGTAGTGTTTGCAAGATCAGTACGGGCTGTTTCTCACAGCATCAGCGGGTGCTCCTGGGTGGACAGGAAGCTTGTTGACCAAATGTGCCGGTCGGGCACATCCATAGGAGCAAACATTCGCGAGGCTAAGTTCTCTGAATCGAACAAGGACTTCCTACATAAACTTAAGATCGCTGAGAAAGAGCTCGCTGAATTCTTCTATTGGCTCGGCCTACCAAGTTCGGAGCCCGCTCTGATCAACGATGATCAAGGCAAACAGTTGTTTGACGATGCAATGGCAATCAGAAACTTCTTACGAGCAGCTATCTTAACGATGCGTCGCAAACTCAAATCGCCATCTCCATAACTTTAGTTGAAGTCACCATGCCCACGTTAACAATCTTAGACCTCGGCGGCGTACTCTTTAATATCAACTTTGCACGAACGAGACGTGCATTACAAGAGCTTACTGGATACAATGGGCGTAATCTTGCATTCGGCGTGGAGACCCAATCGGACGTGTTTGTGGATTATGATCGTGGCGCCCTCTCAACTGCTGAATTCCGAGCGAGGTTACGGACGATGTATGGATACACATGCACAGACGCTGAGATCGATCGTGCATGGTGCTCTATTTTAGATGACGGCCTGTTTCCTTTTGCATCCGATATCGTTCGGAGTATCAGACTTCGACATGCACCTCGGCCAAACGATAGGCTCGTGATTTTTTCGAACATCTCAGAACTACATTATCTCGATGCGAAAGACAGATGCAAACCAGTCTTTTCGTTGGTCGACGAGGTCTATCTTTCCTACATTCTAGGGCTTAGAAAGCCAGACCCACAATCGTTTCTTACTATTTGCGAAACTGAAGGAATACAACCGTCGAATACGCTTCTGATCGATGATTCCGTTGCCAACTGCACGTCAGCAAGCTCCCTTGGCATCTCAACGATCCTTGTCTCAGATCCGTCAAGTCTTCTCTAATTACTACAGTCACTAGGGCATTAGCCCAACACAAGTCATACCCGTCATAACGTCATAACGTCATAACGTCATAATCGTCATAACGTCATAATGTCATTACGTCATTTCCTGACCCTTGGTTTCCCTTGCAAACCACAGAGTGATGAGGCCCACTACGTAGGCGCCGGAGAAGACGAAGATGGCGTTATTGTAGCCGCCAAGTTTTTCAACGAGTAATCCCATGAAGATCACGGTGATGGCGGTGATGAGTCTTCCGGCATTCATGCTAATACCAACGGAGGCGGCACGAACGCGTGTTGGGAAGAGCTCTGCGAGATAGGTTCCTAACACACCTTGATTGATGCCGATACAGAGAGCGAGAAGAAAGGCCAGCACAAACAGTAGCACGCCTGGTGTGAGCCCGGTGAGGAAGGTCAATGCTGTAAGGATTATGCAACCGGTATAACCGATGGCGGCAGCTGTGCGTCTGCCAAATCCATTGGAGATGGGGCCAGCCACGAGTCCACCTACAAGACATCCGCCCCCTAACATGAT
>CALMZQ010000168.1 GCA_937870915.1 uncultured Ignavibacteria bacterium | reverse complement strand
GAGGGGGCAAATCCACCCTCATCACCGATGCTGGTGTTGAGCCCCTTTGCTTTCAACACACCTTTCAGAGCATGATACGTTTCCGTACCCATACGAACAGCTTCGGAGAAGGTCTCAGCGCCAACCGGCATCACCATGAACTCTTGGATGTCCACGTTGTTGTCTGCGTGACGTCCACCATTGAGGATATTCATCATCGGTGTCGGCAAGAGCGTCGATCGCACGCCGCCGAGGTATCGAAAGAGGGGCAAACCATGGAACTCTGCAGCCGCCTTGGCAACAGCCATCGAAGCGCCGAGCAAAGCATTAGCACCCAGACGCGCCTTGTTTTCCGTACCATCCAGATCAATCAAGATCCTATCGATCTGGCGTTGATCAGAGGCATCCATACCGATCAAAGCTTCCGATATCTCGCCATCCACATTTTCAACGGCGTTCTTTACGCCCTTCCCGCCATAGCGAGCGGCATCTCCATCACGCAGCTCCACCGCTTCGTGTTCGCCCGTACTCGCCCCAGAAGGCACAGCCGCTCGACCAAACGAGCCATCTTCGAGGATCACATCTACTTCAATGGTTGGGTTCCCTCGTGAATCAAGGATCTCCCGGGCAAAGACATCGGTTATGGTGCTCATTGTAGTTACGCAGTTACTCAGTTACGCAGTTACGGGGTTACGGGGTTACGAATTCGCTATTCGCTATTCGCTATTCGCTATTCTGAGAGAGTCGATCTGTTTTGCGAGTTTGATATCCAAGATCGTGATCGCCCCTTGATCATGAGTGGAAACAGTGATACGAACCTTATTCCAGCCATAGACAAGGATATCGGGGTGGTGGTCCATCTTCTCTGCGAGAAGGGCGATGGCATTCACCAGTCCGATAGCGGCTGCAAAATCAGAGGTAGGCATCTCACGAACAAGTGTGGCGCCATCAAGGCGCCACAGTGGAATATCAATCAGATGTTCGGAGAGTTCAACCTCGCTCAATGGTGCGGGGCGTGCCATGATCAGTTCAGTTGAGCGTTAAGCTTTTCAGTGATGTAGGCTTTAGGTACAGCGCCTACAATAGTATCAACAACCTTACCGCCCTTAAAGATGAGCAGTGCCGGGATGGAGCGGATACCGAATTCCATTGCCACGCGTGGGTTGTTATCTACGTCCACCTTTGCGATGGTAGCGCGTCCGTCATATTCACCGGCGAGTTCGTCCATGATTGGAGCGATCGCTCGGCACGGTCCGCACCAGGCGGCCCAGAAATCAACGAGAACAACCTTACCAGCATTGATCTCGGTGGTGAAAGAATCGTCAGTGAGATGCGTTGGGTGTGCCATGAGGCGTGGTTCCTGAGACGAAGAATCTTGAAACGTTTGCAGTGGTGCAAACCTACGGAACTACGACGAATGCCTGCCGTCTGAAGTGTGTCAGGCTATTGAGTTCAGTCTACAGAAGGGGCTTCTTGTGTATCCGGATCGGGAAACGTTTCCAAGATCATTGCAACGAGCGAGACCGCCCCCTCCAATTCCTCTTGCGACCCCCCATTTTCGATGACAAAATCAGCCAAGCCCCTCTTCTCTTCCATCGACATCTGTTCGGCCATTCTACGTCGCACCTCTTCAGCCGAAGCTCCCGAGCGTTTCATCACTCGCTCAACACAGACATCTTCCGGCGCATCCACCACTACTACCCAATCAAAACCATCTTCCAGTTCCACCTCAAACAGCAGGGCAGATTCAATGGCAATAAGGGGCGTTCCCTTCTCCCGTTCGGACTCTATTGTGGCTAGGTGAGCATCCAGCACCCGCGGGTGGACGATTTGGTTGAGTCGAGCCAAATTCCGCTGTTGCTCTGGGCTAGGTCCAAACACCTTCTCCGCCAGTCCCCTAGCATTAACCCCTTCCGGCACAAGGACTTCCTCACCAAATGCCTCAACAAGTTCCTTCCGAACCACCGGATCTTTGGCCATGATTTCCTTTGCCGTAGCATCAGAAGCATACACCGTCCAGCCCCTTTTCCGAAGGATTTCCACCACCGTAGACTTCCCCGTGCCAATCCCGCCCGTAATGCCGATGAGTTTCATATTGAGAGAGTTACAGAGTTACGGGTGTTACGGAGTTACGCACAAAGATAACGTTAGCCAGTAACCCCGTAACCTTGTAACCTCGTAACTAGGTAACTCCGTAACTCAACAATTTCCTTATATTTGTGGCTCTCTTTACCAGACGCACCGTTCGTCTAGGGGTTAGGACACCGCTCTTTCACAGCGGTAACACGGGTTCAATTCCCGTACGGTGTAC
>CALMZQ010000167.1 GCA_937870915.1 uncultured Ignavibacteria bacterium | reverse complement strand
TGGTCATAGACGTAGGTGTTGACGCCATCATTCAACAGATTGCCGTTGTTGTCCCACGCGTACGAAACACCATTCACGCTGGTCAGACGATTCGCATTATCGTACACGTAATTCGTCGTGGTGCTATCAATCGTTTGCGTAAGACGATTGCCGACGGAATCGTACGCGTACGCGAACGTGGAAGTATATGCGCCGGTGTAGTTCGCGCTGGTGAGGCGATAGAGCGGGTCGTAGGTGTAATCAATTGTCGTGCGATACTCGCTCGCGACGACTTGGGTCGGTGTGGGTGTGATGCTCGGAATCGGTGTGTTGGTCAGCGCATCGGTGGGGTATGGGCGTACGTGGGCATCAACGTATCTGTGAAGCGGCTTGTCCTAATTTAAAAACCGATCCCCTTACCAATACATTCGCCAATTCTGAAAACACAGTTGGATTTGGTAGCGCAAATTTCAAATTTGCCTTACTGTGGCGAAGGTATTGCTTGCAAATGAGTAGACCTTCAGTGGTGTTCGCGTCCGTTACTTGACAGCATATCACTGAAGGTCTGTTCCTGATTATCCGACTCATTCCACTAACTCGAGCCGAGTTTTATTTCATGTGAACTTGATTCGCACACGCTCTGCTTTGCGTTGGATCGCTAGAAGCAGAGTCTGAGACAAGGATTCGAAATCAGCAAGCGTCCATAATGGATCATACCACCATGTCTCTTCTAGCTTGGCTTTCTTTAATAAGAGAATTATTTTATCCACGCCGTCGAGCAATGTTTTGGCTACCACCCATTTCTGCATTAGCTCAACAATGTCCTTCTGTATCTGCTCCTCCGTGAATGCCGCTGGGATTTGCTCAAGAAACCAGCGGTAAGCATCTTCCTCGTAATTCATCTCCCCAGAATAGTAACATTGTAAGAGCTCCTGAATGGTTTCACACATTAGACTTTCGGCATTTCCTTCCAGGCTCGAAAACCATTCTTGCAAAACAGTGTCTCCAGTTCTTGAACAGTAGGAATCGAGTGCTGGAAGAAATGCAAGCAGAGCATTTCCCCCAGCACTTCCCTCGGGATGAAATAGCTTGAGCCGGTCTCCCCGATCCGTTTCAATGAAAGCTACCCAACTCATGTGAATTTCCTTTATTGTGGATATCTGAGTGGTAATTCCTGTCCACCATGCCTTTGCAGAAGAAACCGAGCAGTAAAGTCCAAATTATTGGACTCCACCAGAAAGGTTCCAGATGCATATCTCTGTGAGTCGTTCACAACATCTTCCACAGTGGTCCAAGGCATTGGACCGCGAGACCATTTTACCTCGATGTAATGAATTGAATCAAAGTTTCTTGGAAGCAAATCGTAACCGCTTGCGGTTGAATTCATACGCTCAAGGGCGTCTCTGCCTGCAAAGAAGAGAGCCCTTTCTGATTCAAATTTGCGGCCCATCAGAATGTCTTCCGTCCACCTTGCTCCATTGCGTTTATTGTATTGGTTCTGCCAATTGCTCAGGTGACCAATCTCTCCTACTACACCTGGGATCCAAGCATAAGTTTGCAAATCCGCAATAATCTCATTCGTAGCTCTACCGGGTGGCGGATATCGCCCAACATCTTTATAGTAAAATCTGTGTGTTGGTTCGGGCGTACAATCCGGGGGAATCACTGGGTCCGTCCTTGGTGCCTGTTTAGGTGAGTTTTGTCGCTTCAATGAGTCCTTTGGCAGTCTATCAACGTTTGGTAAAGTGGTATCAGCAGGTAATAGACGCCGCAGACTATCGAGTCCTTGGTTTATAGTATCGGGGTTTTGTTGTAACCATACGGTACCAGCATAGATAGCTGTTCCTACAATTATTACCACGCAGACGCCATCCCCAATAAATAGTGGCCCATCAACAAGCACCAGAACGATGCAGACTGGATTTCTACCACTTGGATCTGAGTAACGTACTGGGTTGTTATAACTGTAGGCATAGAGATTGAGGGAATGAGGTTGTTCAGGTGGTCCTATGAATTGGTCTTGCGTCAGTAGCCGTCCCTGCCCCGTGTCATAATACCTTGCCCGCAAATACACCAATCCCGTCGCATCCGTCTGTTCCCCAGTGAACCCATACACACTCGTCGCCGTCCCATTCGC
>CALMZQ010000166.1 GCA_937870915.1 uncultured Ignavibacteria bacterium | reverse complement strand
GAGATCTCAGCGATCGCTCCGGCAAGTTCTACGCCGGTTGGACCGCCCCCTACTACTACGAAGGTGAGCATCGTTCTTGCAAGAACTGTTGCCGCATGATGTTCTGCTTCTTCGAATGTGCGAAGGATACGTTCCCGTATCAACAATGCGTCCGAGAGATCCTTGAGTCCGGGAGCGTTCTCTTCCCATTCCTCATGGCCGAAGTATGAGTGTCGCGCCCCCGGTGCAAGGATCAACGAATCGTACTGATAGGCACCATCGGTGGTTATGACTTCTTTACGCTGAGTATCAATGGTTGTAACCGTTGTCATCACCACGTGAAGATTCCGCGCGGATCGGAGTATGCTCCTGATAGGCTGCGCAACATCACCGGGTGAAAGTGCGGCGGTTGCTACTTGATACAAGAGTGGTTGAAACAGATGATGATTGGTACGATCGATGAGCGTAACATCAACATCACTGTTCATTAGGGTCTTTGCAGCGGTGAGTCCGCCAAACCCGCCACCTACGATCACCACCCGTCTTCGTCCACCTGTAGGCATGTTGATCTACCGTCGGATAAGGACCGAATACGCATCGGCCTCGTGAAGGAAATGTTTGGCAATGTTGAGTGAAAGGGGCTCATCATACTCCATGCGCTCGGGGTGCCATTGCACGGCTAGTAGGAAGGGCTTTCCGCCCATGGTTGCATCGCCCCATTCAAATGCTTCAACTACTCCATCTGAAGAGAGTGCAGACGGTGTGAAGACTGCAGCTAGCTTCTCCACTGATTGGTGATGTGCGGAATTCACGTTAGCATCGAGCACACCGGCTATGCGCCGGATGATGGAACCTGGCTCAACATGGACGCTATGAAATGCATCTTTACCATCGAGCTGACGATGCTCTACATCGCTCGGCCTGCTACTTGGTAGGTCGGCAACAAGCGTTCCGCCATAGACTACGTTGAGAAGCTGGGCTCCGCGGCAGATCCCAAGCACGGGCATACGCCGCTCACGAGCTTCTTCTGCGAGTCCAAACTCCAATTCATCGCGCACGGCATCAATGGTCCCGCAGAGTCCACGTTTTTCCGGTTCGTTATATCTATCCGGGTCAACATCAGGCCCACCCGTGAGGATGAGTCCGTCACATTCGCGCAGCTGAAGTGCAGCATCGGAAGGCGTCATACCGTTAAGATCGACGATCGTTACATCTGCGTCTACTGCCTTTAGCCAACGACCATAATTCTCGTAGTTCGCTGCACCGGATGCTTTGGAGATCGCTATGGTCATCGTGAGGTCCTTTGTACGAGCAATGCGCTGAACGCATCATCGTGAAGAATTGCGTGGATTGTCACCACATACATCGGCGTGCGTTGGGCGCCGTTAACGAACATGAGCGGTTGAAGTTTCACAGCATCCTTTTCCGTGGTAACCAAAGCTGCTCCACGTTTGGAGGCCACCTCGCAGAGTTGGTCCACATCGTTCGCCGTATACCGATGATGGTCCGGAAAGATTACCTTGTCCACTACCGTATACTGAAGCCTCTCAAGCGTTTGGATGAATCTCTCCGGACTGCCAATTCCAGCAACGGCCACAACCTGCGCAGCAGCATGGAGTTCTCTGGACGGAATATCTACCGACATTGCATTGTGCGCTTCAATGGCGCAATAAAGCACCAGTGCATCACCGTAGCCAAGCGCTATTACTTCATGTGTACGAACATCTCCCATACACAGGATCACATCCGCACGGGAAAGTTCTGCAAGGGGCTCTCGTAGCCTACCGCCCGGGAGGAGCGAGCCCTCGATGGATTGCCGATCGATCAACACAACGTCGAGATCGCGATGTAATGCACGGTGTTGGAATCCATCATCAACAACAAGTACATCACATGGCATGTTGGCGGCCGCATAGGTGGCGGCTTCGGCCTTGTTGTTGCAGACGACAACCGGCACGCCGAGGGTGATTGCATGGAGATACGCTTCATCTCCGGCGTTGCTCACCGTGGTGCGCAGCGTAACTCCATCATGGACTACAAGGAGCCCCTTTGAAGTGCGACGGTATCCGCGCATGATGATGGCAGGACGCTTACCCTGTGATTGGAGTAACCGAACAATGGCCTGCACCACCGGTGTTTTCCCTGTTCCACCAACGGAGATATTCCCAACGCTGATAACAGGAACCGCAACGTTCGTGATGGGTCTACGACGTGCGTTAAAGCCAGCATTACGTCGGGCAACAACGGCACCGTAGATTCTTGAAAGCATCCTTAACACGTTACACTCCCCAAGCGATGCAGATGTTCAGTGACATCCGCGATCACACCATCAATTTCTTCACGTGAGAGGAATGCCGGAACTTCGATCGGCGCTGAAACATGCAGTGTGATCTGTGCAAATGGCAGAGGGAGTTGAAATTTGTCCCACGATCGCGTAAAGATCTTTGTTCGAGTTGCACGCATGCGCACCAGCACCAAAGGGACTCCGGCACGATGTGCAGCAACAATGGCACCGGGCTTTGCAATGTGCGCAGGTCCTCGCGGACCATCGGGCGTGATCAGGACAACGTTATGTGCCGCCTGATCAACCAAGATCTGCAGAGCTTCCTTACCTCCTCGAGAGGATGACCCCTTCACCACGTTATACCCCCAATCAGAGAGCAACGTGCCGAGAATGGCTCCATCTGTGCTTGGACTCACAAGCGCAACCGGACGCAGTGCACGGAAGGCAAACCAAACCGGAAGCATTTCGCCATGCCAAAATGCTACGATGCACGGTCCAGTTGGGAAACGCCCCTCAATGTGCACGGACCACGTTCGCGCAAGAGCACGTATCGAGGCAGAAGCTAGTGCTGACTTCATCGTTCCACCATTGTAGCGATGATGGTTGCTGCATTGGCACTTGCCCCGCCCCCTGACAACATAGAACGCACTTCATGCATAGCCGTGGCCAGCTCCTCGCGTCGCCCATCGTTGGAGATAAGGTCAACCACCTCACGTTCTAAATTCTGAGCGGTAGCATCGCGCTGGATATACTCATGGATAACAGGTCTGTTCAAGAGCAGATTCATCATCGTAACAGATGTAACGTTCACGAGGCGTTTACTTACTTCGTAGGTAAGCATCGATGTGCGATAGAACGTTGCAAAAGGAAGCCCCCTCATCGCTGCTTCCAAGGTTGACGTGCCAGCCTTGATGAGTCCGGCTGTGGCAGTTGCCATTGAACGTTCTGCATCATTGGAAACAGTAGCCCCTTTGTCTATAAGGGGCTGAAGTGACTCGAGGTCTACATTGCGTGCGCGTGCAACAACAAACGTGAGGTCGGGACGCGATTGGTTCAATCGACGAATGGTTTCGGCAAGAAGTGGTATGTGATGATGTATCTCCTGTTTTCTCGACCCGGGCAAAAGAAGAATCTGCGATGTGGACCTTTTGGGGGCATGATCGAGATCGATGGACTCGGAAAGTGGGTGTCCAACATATTCCGCACGAATTCCGTGACGGGAGAAGAACTCAACCTCGAAGGGAAAGACCACAAGGAGACGATCCACTACGGGTGCAAGTTCCTTGGCGCGTTTTTCGCCCCATGCCCAAAGTTGCGGTGCGATGTACCATACAACTCGAAGCTTTTGACTTCTGACCTTGGCAGCGAGCCGCATATTAAAGCCAGGATAGTCCACGGGAATAAAGAGGACAGGTTTCGATCTCGCTATTGCCGCTTCACAACGGTTCATAAGATCGCGGAAGAATGTATATCGTTTTGCCACTTCCCAGAACCCGGTTACGGCCAGATCACGTACGTGGGCTAGGGATCGCAGACCCTCTTGTTCCATGGCCGGACCTCCAAAACCTTCGAAAACCACGTCTGGAACGCGCTTTCGGATCTCGGCCATGAGTCTCGCAGCATGGGCATCACCCGAAGGATCGCCTGCAGTGATGAAGATTCGGGTAGGTATGTTTGGGTCAGGGGGCATTTGGCACGAGAAATGATGACTGCAAACTCGGTATATTAGCGTCACTGACCAATACAGGGATCCCCATGCGTAGCGTAATCACCACCATCGCCGTATTTATTGCTGTTGCTTCGATGGCATCAGCAGGTATCTCCGTCCGAATTCTTCCAACACCCCGCCAAGCAGATGTAGATGGCGCAAGGGGTGCAACGATGAAGCGAATGCCGGCCGGAGGAGAATTCCTTTTGACCGTGAACAAGGGACAGGACGTGAGTTATTATCGCATCCAGTGGTACAAGGATGGTGTTGCCATCCCTAATGAAACCACACAGGACCTGCGATATTCTTCTGCGAGTGAAGACATGAATGGTGTCTACACTGTAAAGATGTCCAATCCATGTGCTACAGTGGAATCTGCCCCTATTCGCGTTATTGTTGAGCAACGCGCATTCCAAGTGAATACGCAGACCGGTGATAATGATGGAGTAGCTGGACTGAACGGCACTTCAACATCATCATTTGAACTTGGCGACGTAGCACCGAACCCTGTTCTCGACCGTGCAACTCTCTCGTTCACAACGCGAGAAACCGCAATGGTGACCGTACGTGTTATGGACATGGTCGGCAACGTAGTTGCGACACTGGTAAACGATGTACTCCCGTCGGGCGAACACACCGTAGCAATGAACACAAAGGATCACAACATGAGCTCTACGCTCTATTACGTTGTGATGTCGGCTCCGGGCTTTACAGACACCAAGCCACTCATGCTGGTTCGATAAGTCCACGCATTTCAAGAATCACGCAAAGCCCTATCCATCCTCGATGGGTAGGGCTTTTTCTTTACCAAGCAATGGACGACGTGGTAGTGTAGCCGAACGTATTGGTGATGATGATCTTCAGTGCATAGGGTTCGGGCGCATCAAGCGGAACGTCTGTGAGCGGTACAGTGAATCGGGCAACGATGCCATCCGGTGTTCGGCAGAGCACGGCACTACCACGTGGTGCTACAATGCGTTGTGTTGGCGCACCAATTATATCAACAGACATTTCGCAGAGTGCAGGGATGTGGTCTGCTACGTCCACCACAAGCGTAGGTGCTCCATTCACTAGGCAGACAGAAGCCCCTTTGAATTCGGCCTTATCGTCGAGGATCATTCGTTGAACATCAGAGCTCTGTGCGAGATGATCGATATGCACACTGCCAACATTCACTACGCGGGCAGTCCGGCGGCGCGAGCGATCAACCGTGAAATATTCGATGTTCATGATGTCCTGGCTTTTTGAACTCACCACGCCGTCCCCGGTCTCAAAGAGTTCACTCACCGATCCGCCACCAACGGAGAGCACCTTGCGTAACAGCTCCTGCACAGCACCTTCTCGGAGATTCTTCACCTCGTTTAGAACGTCCACATCGCCGATAACACTCACGTATTCCACATCGAGGGGGTGCGCATATTTCGAAAGTTTCCGGAGGTAGGTACCGCCGTCTTCAGGACGACGGAGGTCTCTCACTGCCGGCGCATCGAATGGCACGTCGCCCTCAGCCCCCTGAATAGCTGCAAGAGCGGCCTTGCATGGCTGAGCAAGGACGATGTTCTGATCTCGCACACATTGCTCCATTTCGGTCTTCCATGACCAGATCCGCGCAAATGGAGATCCGAGATGGGGCGTACCAATCGTGATGAGTCGCTTTACATGATGGTCGGTGAGTCGTTTTACGAGATAGGCACGAGCGGCAAGCCCTCCCATGCTATAACCAACCAGGATCACTCGGTCGGCCCCAGTCTGCCGCAGTACATGCTGCACACAGAGATCGAGCTCATCTCTCCAAGCATTCACAGAATCGTGTGGGTTTGAAAAGGCAACCGTATAGAAATCCGCATCACCACCACGAGGCGAGGATGTATTCAGTTGTCCGTTAGCATCAACACGAAGATCACCGCCAAAGGACAGGCCGAGGTCTTTTGAGAAATATTGGGTGGCACTTCCATTCCATACATCAGCCTTTTGCCCCAGTCCATGCAGGAGTAAGATGGGGTATGGCACCTTCATCGTTGTCACTGGCTTTACGTCTGGACAGGACCTGAGCAAGGCCATGCGTGGCGGAACAGACGCACATGCTGCCATCATTGCAACACACACGATAACCACAGCAACACGTGTCATTACGAGTGGGGCACTTTTGCTACGAGACGAACTCTTTCCACACGTCTTGGTGAGCTTTCGAGGATCGTGCATACATAGTCGTGTAACATCACAACATCACCAACAAATGGGATACGTCCGGCTTGCACGTTGATGAGTCCGCCAAGCGTTTCGTAGTCATCACTTTCGGGCAACGGTATAGGGAGCATGTCATTTGCTTCATCGATATGTATGGCTGCATCAAGTTCATATGAACCAGACGTATGTCGCTCTACGAGTGGCGCTTCATCGTCATACTCATCTTGAATATTGCCAACAAGTTCTTCGATGATATTCTCAAGAGTGAGCATGCCCGCGGTGCCACCAAACTCGTCGATCACGATAGCGAGGTGCACTTTGTCGCGCTGCATATCACGTAGGAGTCGTTTGATCTTCACATCCTCTTGCACCACGTAGGGGGCATGCAGAATATCCTCTAGGATGATAAGGTCCTTGTGGTGCATCAACGTAAGAAGATCCTTAGCGTAGACGATGCCAACGATGTTGTCTATGGAGCCACGGTACACCGGCAGACGCGAGTACCCTTCATGCATTACCCTGTCCAGCAAGGCGTCCACCGGCAGTGTGCTGTCCAAGGCAACGATCTTTGAACGCGGCACCATCACCTGATCTGCAGTAGTCTCTGTGAATTCAAAGACGTTTTCGATCAGTTCACGCTCAGAGAATTCTAAAGCCCCTTGCTTAGAGCTTTCTGCGATGAGATAGCGGAGTTCTTCTGGCGAGTGAACGTCGTGTTCCGTTGCCGGTTCGATACCAACCATGCTCAACATGGCATTCGACATCCAGTTGAGGACAAAGATCACCGGACGGAACACCACAAAAAAGATGCGCATCGGAATTGCAACGGCGAGAGTCACGGACTCAGACCTGCGGATAGCAAACGTCTTTGGAGCCTGCTCACCTACCACGATATGCAGCACCGTGATAATTGCAAAGGCAATAACAACGGAGATCGTATGGAGCACTGCTGCATCCATATTGATGCCCATCATGTGAGCCGCATCAGCTACGATCGTGGAAACAACACTTTCACCTATCCATCCCAGACCCAGGGATGCGAGCGTGATACCGAGTTGTGAGGCACTGAGGTACGCATCAAGATGCTCAAGGATCCCCTTGGCTATACCTGCAAAGAAATTCCCTTCACGAGCCTTGAGCTCGATCTGCGACGAACGGACCTTAACGATAGCGAACTCAGCCGCAACGAAGAATCCGTTGAGAAACACAAAAAACAATGTAAGCGCAATACTCCAAGCCATCCTTCAATATACGGGGTTCATCGCATGGCGTTGAACGCATTGGACGGAATACGCTTATCAAGGTGATGCGAAAAGTACAGAGAGAGGAATCCTTCAAGGTCTATCTGGTCATGTTCCGGGATCTCTCGCATTTCGCCCGCAAGTACAGATAACACATGAGCATATACAGAATGTGCCAAACGAAGTCCGTCTTCACCGTCACTCCGAGCCACACCATCGGTAATTCCAACACGCACCACCCCGCTAACTGGCGAAGGCGAGGCCGGCAGACCAAACCCCATGATCTCGGCCAAGGCCAGGCGCATGAAGAGACTTACGCTGTAAGCAACGGACTCCTCCACCCACTCCAGTCGCTCTAAAGCATCGGCAATGAGCTCAAACACCCGTGTATCCGGCTGTTCCCGAGCCTGTGTACGCATTAATGCGTCGCACATGAGCAATCCGGCACGGAGAAGATCCAGAGAGCCCCCTACCCGTTTCCTGGCCCTCACTGTCTCTGCAGCGGATATCGTGTGAAGTTCCTTGTTCCGGCCGTGATAGATGGTGCATCGAACATGGGAAAGGGGCTCCAAGGCAGCCCCAAACGACGACTTCATCGTACGAGCGCCCTTTGCTACTACCGTTACCATGCCCAAATCCAAAGAATACAACGTCACAATCCGCGATGAATCACCGAAACGGCGTGAGTGAAGAACGATGGCTTCGGACGAGACGATCATGGGAGGAAGATACAGAGTTACGAAGGAGTAGGGGCGAGGCCCCGCCTCGCCCGAGGTTACGGGGTTACGGAGTTACGGGGTTACGGGGTTACGGGGTTACGACGTTACGAAGCGGTTTTGTGGGTTTTGGCGGAACCCGTATATTCGCAGTCCTATTCCGCAGTAGCTCAGCTGGTTAGAGCATCTGACTGTTAATCAGAGGGTCCGGGGTTCAAGTCCCTGCTGCGGAGCAAGACACGGTCAGAAGCAAATGTTTCTGGCCGTTTTCTGTTATGTGGAGGGTATCATGAAGAAGTTGGTTTTATTTTCAACGGCACTCGTCTGTCTTCTTGGGACTTCTTGCAATCACTATATTGGCATTCCGGCCGATCCCTATTCAAATGTGGGTGATAGCCTCATAGATAAATATCCTCGCATCTTCCTCGTTGTGAATGCCGAGTATCAATCGCTCGACGACAATTGGGCAGTAACGATGAAGGCTACGTCGGGCCTTACTGGATACGAAGTTGAACAGGTCGCAGGTGCCACTCTCTTTGTCAACGGAGAGCCTCGGAATCTCCTCTATGGATTTCCATTTCGAGGAACACCCGAGAAGCTATACTTATCTCGAGCAACCAGCAGCCTCAAACTTGAATATCACAGCCCGAACAAGTACCGAAGTTCCACGAGTCTTCCTCTTGGAGACCTCACGAGTGTTGTAGGAGAGCCAGTTGCATCAAAGACTCACGGACTCGTGGTCACGATTTCTCCTGGCCTTCGCGCAGACGAGGTGTTGATAGCAGGGATCTATGAATACGCCAATGGGTCAACACGTCTACTCCGATCAAAAACATTCAATGATGTTTACAGGTCCACTGTATCATTCAATTCCTCAGATTTCGCAACCGTGAACACTAACGGAGGGGAGCTGTTACTGAAGATAAGTCGGTCGGTCGTAACGACTAGGCCCGTGCTCTTCAGTGACGGAGTGAAGTATCGTATGATCATGCCGGAGTTTAATCAAGTCCTTCCGGTAGTAGAATGAGATACCTTGTGGCCGGCATAGCATTATTCTGCGCTATGGTTGCTCCTGCCGTCTCCCAACTCCCACGCATAGGCTCTACCGTATCGAATAGTGTTCAAGCATATTTTGGCATAGCACGTCGATTTGGCCCTATGGATTCGTTGAGGGTAGTGCGTACAAATGGAGTGCGTTTCATAGGAATGCGAAATGGTCTCGATGTTGACACCCTCGCGTTTACCGCCGAAGAGATTCCCACTCTTGAGCGGTACTTGATGTACTATGAGAAGCTCCTTGCCAGTAAGACAGATGCATTCATCAACGACTCTTTAATGATTCGTATACTTGGCCGAGTATCTCCAAAACGATCGTTCAATCCAAGGGTCAAGCCAGTCTCAGTCCGTTTATTTGATGGTACCATCAAAACGGGCATTCCTCTTTTAGCGTCCGACGACAATCTTCTCCTCTCAGACTCACTGGTGTTTACACCCCAGACTGATTTACAGTCAAAGGCATTCACGTGTATCTCAACCGGTCAAATTGAGTCCCTAACAGGTGATGTTGGTTCAACATCGTCAAACTGGTATCGTGTAGACGGAAACGTGTCACTCTATCGTTATGCAGTGGACGTCACCTGCCCCCAGCGCGCTTATACAAACGGCGCTCCGCCTGAGTTGATCGTTTGCGTAAAGGAACCTAAGGACGATCTTGGGCCCGGTACAGCATTTGAGATCGTCCATACAAGACGAATGGGATGGTCGTTTGCCGGATTCGGAGGCTTCTTGTCAACAAGAAAGGAGCCAACTGCAACGGTTACGACCTCGGGAGACGGACCGAGTGGATCACGACTTGTGTTTCAGCCTATGACGTATTCATTCGGACTTGATGCATCCATAGCAATTGAACCTTCCTTTGATGTTGGTCTCCGCGCTACAATCAATGCCCAGCCCCCTACAATCGATGACCTCACTCTGCAGAACTCTCTGGGCATGGACGAATTCTTGATTCAACTACTGGGAACATGGCAGATCCTTGCTATTGATGATGTTGGACTAAGGAAGTTGGGTGTGACCACAACGATAGGTTTGGGGCCTTCTCTCCTTTGGTATCGTACGCGCACGTACCTTGATACCACAAACCTTACATCTACCGGCAATGGACTAGCCCTCGATGCCACGTGGAATCTACAAGTGATGTACGCCGTTTCTCAAAGCATTGCTGTTGGCATACGCGGCACAGCAACATATCAATTCGGACTGTCGTCGAGCTTTGATGAGATCACATGGAAGAACAACATTGGTCTGGATTGGAGCGCTAGTTTTAGCATGTCGGAGCATTCAGCAGTCTTTCTCGGCGCTCAGATCGTTGCATCGTACACCTTTCCATAACTCTATCCATGTTCAAACTCATCGCCTACGCAGAGGTAACGTCCTACCTCCTCCTGCTTTTCGTTGCTGTTCCGCTGAAGTACTTCGCAGACCAACAGCTCGGTGTGAAGATCCTAGGGCCTATTCACGGCGTCCTCTTCGTTGCCTATTGTTTCATGGTCATCCGCAGGTCGAACACGGAAAACTGGTCGTGGAAACAAACGTTCTGGGGATTGTTTGCCGGGATTCTTCCACTCGGGCCTATCCGTATCGCTAAGGGATAACTGGGATGGAACTCCAACCCACATTAACATCTGAACGTATCGTGCTCAGACCCCTATGCATCGAAGATTTCGAGGCCATGTATTCTGTTGCATCCGACCCAATGATCTGGGAGCAACATCCAAACAGTGACAGATACAAGCGTGAGGTGTTTGAGAAGTTCTTTCAAGGGGCGATGGATTCGTGCGGTGCATTTGCCGTGATCGATGCAGACACGTCCAACATTATAGGATCAACGCGGTTCTATAATCTCAATACAGACGAGAGTGTAGTATACATCGGCTATACGTTTCTTGCTCGACATTGCTGGGGTGGGACATATAATCACGAGATGAAAAGACTCATGATCAACCATGCTTTTCAGTACGTGAATCGCGTTCTCTTTCAGATCGGAGCCAATAATATTCGGTCACAAACGGCAGTTCAGCGGATTGGAGCAACCCTCATTGGTTCAGAGGATTTGTCCGAGCCGGACGGTTCAATCGTGCAGCACTTGGTGTTTCAGATCCAGGCATAGCGCCGAGATGTTGAGGTGGTTGCACTTAGTATCTTCGTGTTCATCACACTGGAGTCGATTATGCGTTATGCAGTTCTTGTAGTCGCAATCCTTGTTGCATGTGCCTTCTCGTCCGAAGCAGCGTCTCAAACATGGACGCCGATCAGCTCGCCGATATACGGCGGAAAACTAGATGAGATCGTTGCCGATGATGACGGTACGCTTTATGGCAATGTTGGCCTCTTTGTTGTTCGGTCTACAGACAAGGGACTCACATGGACCGCTATCCCGCCGCGTTCGCCCCTTGGAATAGAAGACATGAGCTTTGATGCTCGCGTAGCCATCATCCGCGGACCGTTCAATGTTAAGATCGTTGCTCTCTATCCAACGGATGGAGATTTCACCGAGATCTACACCACTTTCGATGGCGGATCCACGTGGTCTACGTCTCAGGTTCCGGTAGAATTCCAAGGCGCAGAGTTGCTCGTTGCCGGACTTCGCAATGGTAAGGGGCTTGCCTTTGCCCGCTCCACAAACTCAACAGTGGTTCTCGCTACCAGTGATGGCGGTCAAACATGGAGCCTTGAAACGGGCCTTATAGACATGCCGCGAAGCATTCACGAAACTACTGAGGGCGTCACCTATGTTGCCGATAACGATGAGCTGATTCGCCGTCGTTCCACAGATGGTCAATGGACCATTGTCCCGTTACCGGAAGCAGGTACTCCAATACAGAATATCTGTACTGCAGGAACAAGACTGTATCTGGTTTCTCTGGATTCTGTCTATTCTACAACGAATGACGGGGCCACGTGGACCTCAACCACGTTTGATTCGCCGGTAACCACCTTCTATCCGCGACAGATCGTAGGGTTCCCTGATGGAGGAGCTGTACTGTTCGCACAATATGATGAGTCGCATACGGCTATCTTCCGCCTGAAGAACGATTCACTTGTGTGGTCAACACGTCAGGATTCGTTGCCTATTCCCGTCCGCAGACCGATCAGTTTCGGCGAGAACAACATCATCTTTCCTGGAGACGCCGGACCGTTCTTCTCCGATACCTGGGGATCCGAATGGGAATTTCGCTCACAGGGTATCCGCCTGCAGCCAATATGGCGGTTTGCAATTCAGGGATCATCCATCATCGCAGTCTCCTTCAGCGGAGACATCTACCGTGGCTCCATAGACGGAACGTCGTGGGATCTGATCGCTGATCGACCAGCTGTTTCCGGCGACTTCCCGCTGCTTGATGTTGTAGGGATTGCCCCATCTACGTACCTCATCAATTCTTCCATCGGCATGATGCGCTCAGTGGACGACGGCAACTCGTGGAGCGTTGTATCGGGTACAGAAGGGATGCAGTACCAGCTGAATCTCGGTAAACGGCGTAACGGCGCAGTTGTGGTTACGACGAGGAACGAGGTACTTCAGTCATTAGACCTCGGCCTTACGTGGACGCCAATTGTATCAGTCGACGATTCAATCAGACTCAGTGGAATCTCCGAATCAGCAAACGGAACGTTGTACGTTGCTGCAGGACAAACTCTCTATCGCGTTGATGGCTCGTCGCTCGCGCCTCTCCACCGACTTGATGTTCCCGTAGGGTTTGCCGTTACGTCTGCTTCTAACGCAGATGCATTCGGTGTGGTGGGTGGCAATGAAAATGACGGACGTCTTGAGTTTGCTGTAACCACAAACGGTGGAACAACATGGGTAACGGGAACCTATGACATACCAAACGGATTGGAACCCCCACTCCTCGATGCTGTTGTAACCAACGGCGGACATCTCTTTGTTTCATTTCCACTAGGCCTGATTCATATGACGCCGAATGGAACCGTAACAACAGAACCGATGACGCTACGATCCTTCTCCGTGGGTCTTGAACTCGATGCAGAAGAACACCTCCTGAGAAGCGGCATCAGTGTCATTGAAAAGAATGACCAGCCTGTGAGTGTTGAGGAGCAAACAACAGTCATTTCGACATCGGTCTATCCTACGCCGGGTCGAGACGTTGTCCGTATTGCAGGCATCTCCACAACGATGCCAACACCAATTCGGATCGTCAATGCTCTTGGAGTTTGCGTTGCTGAACAGATCTCAACTGTAGACAACGGTGTTGCCACGTTGGACGTTCGTTCACTTCCGCCGGGCACGTACACGGCCATCATCGGCGCAACTGGCCAGTCGGCTTCATTGGTCATCGTCCGCTAGCACACACACCTCACGCAAGTCCAACTGCAATCCACTTCATGTTAACCTCTCACGTGTTTTGAGTAACTAGTAACTTGTAACTAGTAACTCGGAGTGACTCCCATCTCATACCACATGAACGAGTACTTATCTGCTACTCCTTCGAGTTGTTTATCGCGGTTCACTGCACCATGACCCGACTTGATCTGCACGCGCAGCAACATCGGTCTATCTCCCTTGTATACGTGCTGTAGCATTGCCGCGTATTTAAAGCTGTGAGCCGGTACTACTCTATCGTCGTGGTCAGCAGTCATGATCATCGTCGACGGATAGTTCACCGTCTCGCGCAACTGGTGATAAGGCGAATACGCATACAGCGCCCTAAATTCATCCTGGTTTGTGATCTCTCCATAGTCCGCCTGCCAATTCCAACCGATGGTAAAGAGTTGGAAGCGCAGCATATCCATTACCCCAACTTCTGGCACCGCTACTCGAAACAGATCCGGACGTTGGTTCACAACGGCTCCAACAAGCAAACCGCCGTTTGAACCTCCATTGATCGCAAGGAGGCTTGGCTGTGTTATCGTGTGTTCAATGAGCCACTCTGCACATGAAATGGCATCATCAAACACGTTCTGCTTCTGTGTACGCATTCCTGCTTTGTGCCATGCCTCACCATATTCCCCGCCGCCCCGAAGGTTTGCAATGGCCACTACTCCGCCTTGTTCAAGCCAGGGAATGAGATTGGCATTAAAGCTTGGGTTGAGTGAGACGTTGAATCCACCATAACCATAAAGTACGGTTGGGGCTGTGCCTGTTTTTGGTAGCCCCTTCAACGACAGAACAAACATCGGGACGCGTGTTCCATCCTTACTGGTTACGAACACCTGCTCGGCTGCAAATTGTTCGGGATCGAATTTCGCATCTACCTTCTGCCACACACTACTAGCGCCTGTGGCTACAGTGTATTCAAAGATCGTTGTTGGATAGGTATACGATGTAAAGGTGTAAAACAGCGAGGTGTCCTCCGGTTCACCACCAAAGCCCGATACTGTGCCTAGACCAGGGAGTTGAATAGTGCCAATGATCTTCCCCTTCATATCGGCAATCTCTACTTCATGACGAACATGCTTCATCCACGTGAGGAATATCCGTCCCGATGCAAATGAAACCCCGTCGAGTACTGTTTCACGTTCTGCCACAACGGTTTCAAATGCTGCCGTGCCGAGTGGATCATTAATGCGTACCACCTTACCATTAGGTGCATCATCCGTAGATGTTCCATACAACACACCATTATCATCAAAGGATGGATAGAATGATGTGCTGGTTGACGAAAAGATCTTTTTCCAAGGGGCTGATGGTTCGCTCAACGGCCTGACAAAGATCTCATTTCCGTCACTTGCCCCCTGGCGCACATAACGGATGAGGTACTTCGAACGATCCAGAACGTAGCACCCAACAAACTGCTCTGGGTGCTCCGGATCACTGAAGATGAGTTGGTCCTTGTCCTGTGTAGTGCCAAGCGTGTGATACATCACGGATTGATATGAATTCTTTTCTGTGAGCGACTTCTCGCTATCATCACTCACCTTATATCGAGAGTAGTAGAAGCCCCCTTCATACCAACTCACACCACTGTTCTTCACCCATTTGATTACATCGGGAAGGATCTGTTTTGTTGAAAGGTCCATGATGAAGATATCGTTCCAGTCCGAACCACCCTCTGTCTTTCCAAATGCAAGGTACTTGCCGTCAGTACTCTCCGAAGCAAAGGAAAGCCCAACTGTACCATCCTCGCTAAAGGTATTCGGGTCGAGCAACACTTCTGGCTCTGCAGAACCATTCCTCTTCATGTACAACACAGCATGGTTCTGTGCACCGGTGTTCTTGTAGAAGAAGGTGATACCTGCACGATGCCAAGGCGCTGAATAGCGCTCAAAATTCGTCACAGTATGAAGTCGGTCGAGCAACTTGTAGCGAAATGGGATCTTCGAGAGGTACAACTCCGTAGTCTTTGCTTGCTCGATTGCCCACGCCTCAACTTCTGGGTCGCGGTCGTTCTCTAACCAGCGAAACGGGTCGGTGACCACGGTTCCATGTATTGTGTCGGCCACATGTACACGACGAGTTTCCGGATACGATATCTGTGCGCTCATTACCGCTGTAGCTCCGAAGAGGATTGCAATTAGTAGGGTACGTTTCAACTCGAGGCTCCTCATTAAATGAATGTAGCGCACCAGATGCCCGGTGCGCTACATGTTTCATTTCTTATTGATGAGTGTTTCGTTCATCCAACGTAGAAGTCGCCGTCTCCCGATGGCTTTTCACGTGGCTGTTCATCACGTGGACGTTCGTCGCGTGGGCGTTCGTCACGTGGACGTTCGTCGTGTGGACGTTCGTCGCGTGGGCGTTCGTCGCGTGGACGTTCGTCGCGTGGGCGTTCGTCGCGTGGGCGTTCGTCGCGTGGTCCGCGTGGTCCGCGGTCTCCGCCGCGATCGCCACCACCACGTCCGTAACGATCACCGCCGCGGTCACCACCACCGCGACCTCCACGGTCGCCACCACGGTCGCCGCCGCCACGTCCACCGCGATCACCGCCACCACCGCCGTAAGGCGGACGTGGGGAACGAGGACGTTCTTCTTGCGCCTCCATGCCTTCCGGCAGAGGGATCAGTGCCTTGCGAGACAGACGAACCTTACCGTCCGGTTGTACTTCGATCACCTTTACCTGCACGAGTTCGCCAACCTTAAGGATGTCTCCTACGTTCTCAACGCGACGGTGGTCGAGTTGAGAAATGTGTAGCAGGCCTTCCTTCTTTGGTCGTATCTCGATGAAAGCGCCTAGACCTTCGCGGATCTCCTTCACCTTACCGGTGAAGACCGTGTCGATCTCAATCGGACGTGTGATTTCGCGAATCTTAGAGATTGCTGCATCACAACTTGCCTGATCGATCGCCGCAATCGTGATCGAACCATCGTCTTCGATGTTGATCTCGGTGTTTGTGTCCTTGCAGATGCTTCGGATCATCTCACCGCCTGGTCCGATAACTGCACCGATCATCTCCACTGGGATCATGATGGTTGTAAGCTTCGGAGCATACTGTGACAGATCGTCGTTCGGCTTATTCATGTGGGCATTCATGATGCCGAGGATGTGAAGGCGACCATCACGCGCTTGGGCTAGTGCCTGACGCATGATCTCTACCGACAGTCCTTCCACCTTGATGTCCATTTGGCATGCTGTGATGCCATTCATCGTGCCCGTGACTTTGAAGTCCATGTCGCCCAAGAAGTCCTCGTCACCAAGGATATCGCTGAGCACTGCAAAACGATCACCTTCAAGGATAAGACCCATGGCAATACCGGAAACGGCATTTGTCATCGGTACACCGGCATGATAGAGCGCAAGTGACCCAGCGCAGACCGTTGCCATAGATGATGAACCGTTCGACTCAAGTACATCCGATACAACACGAATGGTGTAAGGGAAGTCTGCTTCATTGGGAATGAATGGTTCAAGAGCGCGCTCTGCCAGGTCTCCGTGACCTGTTTCACGTCGGCTCGTGAATCCGAAACGACCCGTCTCCCCTGTTGAGAACGGCGGGAAGTTATAGTGGAGCATGTAGCGCAGTTCATACGTTGGACGAAGTCCATCGATAAGCTGTGCACTCTTCTTTGTTCCAAGTGTTACTGTTGTGAGAGACTGCGTCTCGCCACGAGTAAAGAGTGCAGAGCCGTGCGGACGAGGCAGAACGCCCGTTTCAACTGTGATTGGGCGGATCTCATTGGTCTTACGACCATCGAGACGAACACCATCGGTAAGGATCATTTCGCGCATTTCGCGCGCTTCGATCTTCTTTACGATGCTGCTTACAACCTTGTCTACCTTCACAGCTGCGAACTTCTCGGCATCTGCCGTTACAACAGCTGTAGCTGCTTCCGTTGCGAGCTTCTTTACTTCTGAGCGGAAGGCATTACGTTCTTCTTTTGAAGAGCTGATGCGGATCTGCTGGCGAATGCGGCCGGCAATAGCGTTATCGATAGCGCTAATGATCTCTTCCGGTGGAGCCGTGGAGACAACCTCACGCTTGGTTGGATTAACGAGTGCTGCAAGTTCGCGCTGAAGAGCATTGATCTCGCGGATCATTGTGTGGGCAAACTCCATAGCCGCCACGAAGTCGGCCTCCGAGATTTCCTTGCTTGCCCCTTCAACCATCACGATGGATGTGTCGGAACCGGCAACGATGATCTCAAGATCCGATGCTTCGATTTGCGACCATGTAGGCAACACAACGAATTCACCGTCAACGCGACACACGCGCACTTCCGATACCGGACCCGAGAATGGGATATCACTCGTAACGAGTGCAGCTGATGCACCGATCACAGCAAGCATATCCGGTTCGTTCTCAAGATCGTAGGAATAAACCGTACCGATCACTTGGATCTCGCTACGCCAATCTTTTGGGAAGAGAGGGCGAAGGGGGCGATCCATCAAGCGAGATGCGAGAATCTCTTTATTTGACGGACGTGCTTCACGACGGAAGAATCCGCCTGGGATCTTACCTGATGATGCCTGCTTCTCGCGATACTCACACGTAAGCGGGAGGAAGTCGAGATCTGGCTTTGGTTCCGTAGCGGAGTTCGCTGCTACTAAAACCATTGTGTCTCCGTAGCGGACCATAACGGACCCCGCAGAGAGCTTGGCAAAACGTCCCGTCTCTAACGAGAGTTCTTTGCCATTGATGGTCTTTTTGACCGTATGCATGAAAAAACCTGCAATTAATTGGGTGGTGGGCATCGCGATCATCCATCACTCCTTGTCGTGGCGCTTACCAATAAGCCCCTTGACAAAGAGTGTCACGATGCCGTTGAATGGGTATCTCTGTACCCTGGATCAGAAACAGACGACGGCGCCATAAGCGCCGTCGTCCATGTGTTTTACTTGCGAAGTCCGAGAGCTGCGAGAATTTCGCGGTAGCGCTGAATGTTGTTCTTTTGAAGATACCCCAGCAAATTCTTCCGCTTAG
Organism: uncultured Ignavibacteria bacterium; assembly: GCA_937870915.1. GTDB lineage: Bacteria > Bacteroidota > Ignavibacteria > Kapaibacteriales > Kapaibacteriaceae > UBA10438. The sequence goes on along the minus strand of CALMZQ010000166.1, from coordinate 51,544 downwards.
CCACGAGCATGATGAGTCCGCGACGTGAGTGGTGATCCTTGCGATGTGTTTCGCAATGTCCGGAGAGAGCCTTAATGTGTTCGGTCAAAAGTGCGATCTGCACTTCCGGCTTACCGGTATTGTTTTCAGTGCCGCCGTGCGCCTGCACGATTTCGGCCTTACGTTCTTTGGAGATCATGAATTACTCCGTTCAATGATGAGTTGTTGATACATGCGTGTTTGTGTTCTGTCAACGTCGAGTTGTACAAGGAGCTCGTCCACGGTGGCATAGTTGATCTCGTCGCGCAGTCTCGTATGAAACTCCACAGTGAGTGTTTTGCCATAAAGGTCCATGTCGATGTCGAGGTAGTTCACCTCAAGCGTCGGCACAGTGTCCGTTGTGAACATCGGTCGAACACCTATGCTGGCCATGCCAAGACAAGTGGTACCGTTGATCACGGACGTAACAACGTAGATGCCGATAGCCGGAAGCAGGCGTGCTTCATCCATCAGCTGCACATTTGCGGTGGGGATGCCAAGGGATCGCCCCCTACCATCTCCCTTCACTACTACTCCTCGCACGGCATAGGGTCTGCCGAGCATTGAGTGTGCTTCTTCTACGTCCCCTGTTTTCACGGCGTTTCGCACCTTTGTGCTACTGACAACGATATCGTTGCACACTAGCGGTGGGATGCCTTCTACCTGAAAACCTAATTCGTGTCCAAGCTGTTGCAACAGCTCTTCATTACCGCCACGATCCTTGCCAAAGGAATGGTCGTGACCAATGAAGAAGTGTTGTACACCGATCGTATCAACGATGATCGATCGGATGAACTGTTCTGCGGACATTGCGGCGAATTCCATCGAGAATTCAATCACAACAACAAGATCGATGCCTGCTTTTTCGAGGAGCTCGCATCGTTCGTCAATCGATGTGAGCAAGCGAAGGGGTTCACGGCCTGGTTTTGCCAACACAATCTGCGGATGTGGGTGGAAGGTTACAACCACCGTGCGTTCGTCATGTTCTTTTGCTACTTCGCGCATTCGCGAGAAGATCCCTTGATGTCCGCAATGCACACCGTCGAACGTACCTACAGTGATCGCCGTCTTTGCGTTGAACGGAATCTCATCAACGCTGTATCTCAAGATATTCATACAGCCGCCTTTGATGTGATAGCCTGGAGGACTTCGCCGATCCTCAATGCGTGTTCAACATCAAATCCCCCGCTTTTGGTTCTGCGGAGCCCCGTTACATATCCGCCGCATCCAAGCCGGGACCCAAGATCGCGAGCGATCGATCTGATATACGTGCCCTTTGTGCAGTGGATCGTACAAGATAGAATCGGCCAGGTGATCACAATGTTTGAGATGGAATGGATTGTGACCTGACGCGTCTTCGGCGTGAATTCCTTTCCTTCTCGGGCTAGGTCGTACTGACGTTTTCCTTGATGTTTCACAGCGCTATAAGCAGGGGGCGTTTGGTCTATCGCACCCTTAAAGCTCAGCAGGGCTGCAAGGACTTCGGCATCTGTATGTTGATGGACGTTCTGCACATCTGTGATCTCGCCGGCACTGTCATCTGTGGTAGACGTAGCGCCTAGTTTGACCTCCACATCATAGACCTTATCGTCGTCCTGGAGGAAGGCGATATCTTTTGTTGCCTTGCCGAAGCACACAACAAGGAGCCCCGTTGCCAGAGGATCGAGAGTGCCCGCATGGCCAACACGTTTCACTCGAGTAAGGTTGCGAAGTTTCGCAACACAATCGAATGATGTCCAGTCTGTTTCTTTGTCAATGAGCGCTATCGCACCGTCTGTTTGAGCTAATTCCAACCATTTGTCCAGATTACCGAGCGATGTTCGGTCCAAGAGCGGTCGATCATTCGTCATGTTGTTCACCGTCTACGGACGCTTCTTCATCCTTTGGTTTCACGCTATCGAGTAGTGCTTCGATGCGTTGTGCGCGATCGAGAGAGTCATCGATATAGAACCTGAGTTGTGGAGCATACCGCAACCGGACGGCCTTAGCGAGTTGGTGGCGTAATCTGCCGGACTCGTGCTGTTCGATATGATCGAGCACTTCGGCCGGCGTTCGCTTACCACCGAACACACTGAGATAGACTCGAGCGGTTTGAAGGTCAGGAGACAGCCGCACCTCGGTTACGGTGATAAATCCCGCCGAGATCTCTTCGGAGATCGATCGAAGGGGCGCTGCCAGGGCTTTCTGGATCTCGCCCGCCACTCTTTCGGTTCGAATCGACACGACTAGGAAAGCTTCCGTTTCACTTCAATGGTCTTGTAGCCTTCGATGATATCCCCAACTTCAAGATCGTTGAAGCCGTTGAGTGCAATACCGCATTCGTAGCCGGCATCAACCTCGCGAACATCATCCTTGATACGTTTAAGCGACTGCAGGGTACCCTTGAATATCTCAAATCCATCGCGAAGTACACGAACCTTGTCGTTTCGTGTGATCTTGCCCGTAAGGACATAACACCCAGCGATGGTACCAAGCTTGCTGATCTTGAAGATCGCGCGAACTTCAACACCGGAGGTGATCTCCTCCTTAATGTCTGGCGTGAGCATACCTTCGAGTGCAAGCTGGACTTCGTTGATACAGTCGTAGATGATGGAGTACAGACGCACATCAACATTCTCTGCTTCGGCAACCTTGCGGGCAGCCGGCGATGTGTTCACCTGGAAGCCTACGATAACGGCATCGGAGGCCGATGCAAGCATTACGTCGCTCTCGGTGATCGCACCAACAGCCTTGAAGATGATGTGTACCTTAACCTCTGCCGTAGAGAGCTTCTGCAACGAATCGGAGAGAGCTTCTACCGAACCACTTACGTCTGCACGAACGATGAGCCTGAGTTCCTTTACGCCACCTTGTTGGATCTGCGCAGAGATATCGTCCAAGGTCATGTGACGCATACCGCGGAATTGCTGTTCGCGGCGAAGCTGCTGACGACGCGTTGCTACGTCGCGAGCTTCTGCATCCGTTTCCATTTCATAGAGAATGTCACCGGAATTTGGCAAACCGTCAAATCCAGTCACCTGGGCCGGCATCGATGGTCCTGCAGAGTCCATGCGATTTCCGCGTTCATCGAACATGGCACGAACACGTCCGGCAAACTGACCGCAGACGAAGATATCGCCCACGTTGAGTGTACCCTTTTGGACGATCACTGTTACCACATTACCACGCCCCTTATCAACGTGTGCTTCGATTACCGTTGCACGAGCGTTGCGATCTGGGTTGGCCTTGAGTTCGAGAATATCGGCTTCGAGGAGGATCTTCTCGAGGAGTTGGGGGATGTTGGTGCCAAGTTTTGCAGAGATCTCTGCAACCTGATACTTACCGCCCCAGTCTTCAACAAGAACCCCATGGTCTGCGAGCTGTTGGCGAATACGATCCGGATTGGATTCCGGACGATCCACCTTATTGATAGCAACAACGATCGGTACGTTCGCAGCTTGCGCGTGTGAGATGGCCTCAATTGTTTGTGGCATCACGCTGTCATCGGCAGCAACAACAAGAACTACGATGTCTGTTACCTGAGCACCACGAGCACGCATGGCCGTAAAGGCTTCGTGACCAGGTGTATCGAGGAACGTAATGGACCTACCGGAGTCTGTTTCTACACGATAGGCACCGATGTGTTGTGTAATTCCGCCTGCTTCACCGGCTACAACATTTGCGTTGCGGATATGATCCAACAACGATGTTTTACCATGGTCAACGTGACCCATGATCGTAACGATCGGCGAGCGCGGACGAAGTGTTTCAACTTCATCTACATCGTCTTCTATATCTTGTTCCGATTGATCATCGAGGAACGACACCTCATAACCATAGTCAGACGCTATGAGTGTGATCGTGTCTTTATCGAGACGTTGGTTGATGGAAACCATCAGACCAAGACTCATACACTTCATGATGATGTCAGACGCCGTAACACGCATCATGTTTGCGAGGTCGGCTGTTGTTACGAACTCAGACAAACGTAGCGTATTGTCTTCACGAGCGCGTTCTTCCTGACGGATAGCGGCCTTTTCTTCACGCTCCATGCGCTTACGCTGCCGAAGCTTGGCACGTCCGCCCGTAGGGTTAAGCTCCATACCGGAGAGCGTCTGCCTAATAGCGCGCTCTACATCCGAGTCCGAAACCTGCGTCCGCATACCCTTTACCGGCGCTTTGCGCTTCTTATCTGCTGCCTTCTTTGCAGCTGCTGATTGTCCAAGCCCGGGGCTTGTTGGTCCACCGCCACCCGGACGTGGAGGACGGTTAGTGCTGAATCCACCACCGGTTGAACCCGTGGATGATCCGCCTTGTCCCTGACCCTGACCAGGACCTTTACCACGTGCTGCCAACTGTTCGCCGATGGCTCCTCGTGGGCCACCCTCACGACCAGCCGGACCGCGCTCATTACGCTTTGGCCGCGGCGGTGCCTTTGGTGTAAGATCAATCTTACCAAGAACAGTGAGTCCACGAAGCTGAGCATTTCCGCCCGGCTTGTATTCCACTTCGATCACTCCCTTACGCTTGCGCTTGGCCTTTGTGCCGTCACCCTCTTCTCCGGCAACTGCCTCTGTTTCAGCTGCTGCTGCAGTATCTGCCGGAGCAGCCTTTTCTGCAACTGGAGCCGCAACAGGTGGTGCCGGAGCCGGCACGGCCTTTGAAGGAGGCGTGGATCTTGCTGTCTGCTTTGGAAGTGGCTTCGGCGTTGGCTTGGGCTCTTCTTTTGGTTTCCCAATAGCGCTCAGATCGATCACCGCACCAACTGCAGGACCAGTGGATTCCGGTTCTGGTGCAGGCGCAGGTGAAGAATCAGGTGTAGGAATAGCTTCAGGTGTGGCAACCGGGGCAGCAGATTCTGCTGCTGGAGGGGCCTCAACAACCGCAGACGGTTGTTCCGGCACTTCTGCCACAACAGGTGCGATAGGAGTTTCCACGGTAGCGGCCGGAGCCGGCGGTGGAGTGGCTACCGGAGCTGCCACCTCTGCCTGAGGCGTCTCTTCAACGTGGGTTTCGGCAGGGCGCTCAAGGCGCTCCTCGATCTCACGTTCGCGTTCATGTGCTTCCGCAATGGTGTCAATCGAAACGGCGCTGCCCTGCTCAAGTTGAGTCTTGCGCACCTGTTGTTGGCGTTGAACCTTTTCGCGCTGTTTCTGCGCGGTCTTAAGTTCTTTCGCAAACTTTTCGATGACGAGATCAGACTGCTCATCGGATAGAACCGTGGTAGCCTTGTTCTCGATCTTATGACCCTTCGAGGCAAGATATTCCACGATCGCGTCGCGACCGATGTTGATCTGACTTGCGATCTTAAAAAGCTTATTTCCTGGGGACCCAGCCATACACCCTTCTGTTATTCCGCTACCTGTTCGTCTCCGTCTTCAGATACCACTTCAGTATCGGACGGGGCTTCTTCTTCACTCAACTCGTACACTTCCGGTGTGTCCTCGGCATACGATTCGGCGATGTCATCTGCTGCCTCAACAGCCACGTTCCCCAGCTCTGCTGCGGTTGCAGCTTCGTCGAGGGCCACGAGGTAGTCTTGGTTCTCTCGTTCTTCAAATTCTTCGAGCATTACTGTGCGGATGCGAACGATCTTCTCTTTTGGTGCAATGGCCAAAAGAAGAGTAGGCTCTGCTTCGAGAAACTCACGAGCGGTATCAATACCGGCTTGGATGAGTTGATCGAATACGTCGCGGCCGATCTCGTCGCGGAACTCAATGAGTTCGATATCCTCAGCACCTTCTTTCACAAGCGACAAAGAGTAGCCTGTGAGTTTAGATGCGAGGCGGACGTTCTGCCCCTGCTTGCCGATGGCAAGAGAAACTTGATCGTCCGGTACAATCACGGTTGCTTGGTGACCATCCTGGGAAATCTGTACGTCGCGAACCTTTGCCGGCGAAAGCGCACGTGCAATGAAGAGACGAGGATCTTCTGTGTACTCAATGATGTCGATGTTTTCGTTGCCGAGTTCACGAACGATGGAGTGGATACGAATACCCTTCATACCAACGCAGGCACCCACCGGATCAACACGTTCGTCGAACGATGTAACTGCAACCTTGGCTCGCTCACCCGGCTCACGGGCGATTGCACGTATCTCAATGATACCGTCATAGATCTCAGGGATCTCCTGCTCAAACAAACGAGCCATATAGGAGTCGTCAGCACGAGAAAGGATCAGATCCGGCAGTCCGGTTGCACCGCCTGAACGGCGTACTTCCTTAAGGATGGCCTTTACCTGTTGATTCTTCTTGAGACGCTCGGTAGGGATCTGCTCTTCGCGCGGAAGTCGCATCTCAACCTTGTTGTGCATCACAAGAACATTGTTTGGACGAACCTGATAGATCTCGCCAATGATTATCTCACCAACGCGCTTTGCATACTCTTCGTAGATGTTATCCTTCTCTACGTCGCGAATACGCTGGTTGAGGTTTTGAATGGCTTGTGCAATGAGACGTCTGCCGAAGGAATCGGCGATGTTCTCAAGCGTGATCTCTTCGATGTATTCGTCACCAATGACCGGTGTTTCTTTCGATTTCAACGCAACTTCTTCTACGGAGATCTGGAGTTCTGCGTTCTCTACCACTTCTACGATCTCTCGCATGAGGTAGATTTCGATATCCCCCTTCTCCATGTTCACAATGATGTCGAAGTTTGATTCCAAACCATACTTCTTACGCACCATCGCAGACAACGTCTCTTCAACGATGCCCTGCAAGAGGTCGCGATCAATACTCTTTTCACGCGCCATCTCATTGAAGGCTTCGATGATAAGCTTCTTGTTGTCGACCTGTTGTTTAACCTTGCGGCGTGCCATGATTTCGTCCTAGATCTTGATCACCACCCTCGCCTCTTTAATGTCCGCTGCGTGAAGCGAAACAAGGGGCTTAGGATCTTTCTTTGATTGTACCGGCTGAACGTCCAAGCCGTCATCGTCAGCTCGCAAAAGCGTGCCTTCGATGATCGAACCATCGGTGCTCCGTACCACGCGCACCGTTCTGCCGACACTTTTTGTCAATTGCCATAGATGCTTCACCGGAGCATCAGCACCGGGCGAAGACACATCGACCGCCCGAAGGCGGCCGGCGAATTCGTCGTTCTCCAGCCGTTCATCCAAGCCGCGGCTAACGGCCCGGCAATGATCGTGTGTGATACCCTCGGGCGTATCAATGAAGATGTCCACGATCAATTGTGCCGCTTGGCCCCGAACCACTACGTCTATGAGGGTAACCCCCGCTGCGATGCAGGCATCGTTGATCGCGGTCCGGATGGATTCCGGTAGGTTCTCCTTCACAGCTCTCCGTCTTTAGTGAGTCGTTGCCAAAAACAAAAAGTGGGCTCTGAAAAAGCCCACCCTTCATCGCAGTCACAAATATAAGGAGCTATCAGCGAACAGCCACTAGCCCCCAAAGATTTATCCACATCCACCCATTCGCTATTCGCTATTCGCGTTCAGCTGAACGCCGAAAGCCCCGTAATGTCCTGACCAATGATCAGGGTGTGCATTTCATGGGTGCCTTCGTAGGTCTTTACCGATTCAAGGTTGGCAGCGTGGCGCATCACTGGGTATTCATCAAGAATCCCATTAGCTCCGTGGATCTCCCTGCTCATGCGGGCTATGGTTAGGGCCATTTCGCAATTGTTACGCTTTGCAAGTGAAACGTGCTGCGGACGTAAGGTGTTGTTTTCTTTGATCTTAGCGAGACGCCAACACAGGAGCTGGGCCTTCGTGATTTCGTTGAGCATCCAAACAAGTTTGTCTTGGATGAGCTGGAAACCCGCGATTGGCTTGTCAAAAGCAATCCGACTCTTGGCATAGTTCAACGAAGAGTCGTAACACGACATAGCAGCGCCCACTACACCCCAGGATATTCCGTACCGAGCCTGTGTTAGGCAAGAAAGTGGTCCGCGGAGGCCTTCCACACCCGGAAGAATGTTTTCTTCTGGCAAAAAGACGTCTTGAAAGACCAGTTCCGAGGTAACGGAGGCCCGTAGGGAGTGTTTCCCCTTCATTTCAGGGGCCGTAAATCCCTTCATGCCTTTTTCCACCAAGAAGCCCCTTACCACGCCATCGAGTTTGGCCCAGACCACGGCTACATCAGCTAGTGTGCCGTTCGTGATCCACATCTTGGCACCGTTAAGGATAAATCCGCCATCTACCTTCTTGGCATTTGTAACCATAGCCGAAGGGTTCGATCCTGCATCCGGCTCCGTAAGTCCAAAACATCCAATTGCTTCCCCTGCGGCGAGACGTGGAAGCCACTTTCTCTTCTGCTCCTCGGAACCATAGGTATATATGGGATACATTACCAGCGAACTCTGCACCGATGCAAAAGACCGGATCCCGGAGTCACCACGCTCAAGTTCTTGCATCGCCAAACCATAACACATGTAGTTCATTCCTGCGCCACCATATTCAGGGGGCAGGGTGATCCCGAAAAGGCCGATCTCCGCCATCTTCTTTACCAAATGGAGCGGAAACACACCTTCCCTGGCACTCTGCTCGATGATCGGCAGGATCTCGTTCTCAACAAAGTCTCGCACGGTTTGCCGAACGAGCTTTTCTTCTTCCGTGAGAAGCTCGTCGATGTTGTAGTAATCTGGGTGTGTAAACATGGACGTCAGGCTCGTTACTAGTTACAGGGTTACAGAGTTACAGGGTTACAGAGTTACAGGGTTACAGAGTTACAGAGTTACAAGATTACGGAATCCCACCATCAGTAACCCTGTAACTCTGTAACTCGGTAACTCGGCAACTGAGTAACTGAGTAACTGAGTAACTGTGTTACCGAGTAACTGTATATTGGCCCGGGGTGGAATCACGGTTGAGGAGTACACAATGCGACCAGCTGCGCACGAGTTCCCGGCGTATTACGAGCAATATGTTGACCAAGTTGAGGCGGACGATGTGATGTCCACCCTGGAGAGTCAGCGCGAGGAAATGGCTACAATCGCATCTATCCTTGATGACGACTCCGCACGATACCGCTATGAAGATGGGAAATGGAGCATCAAGGAGGTCATTGGCCACCTCTTAGATGCGGAACGGATCTTTGGCACTAGGGCACTCTGCATCGCTCGCGGAGAAACTCAGCCCCTTCCAGGCTTTGACGAGAACACGTACGTTGCAAACGCCGCTTTTGATGAACGATCTCTCAAGAGCATCATGGATGAGTGGTTCCACCTACGGGATGCCAACATCTGCCTGTTTGCCTCCTTGAGTGAAGAAGACGTTTCGCGCATCGGGATCGCCAACGGGAAACCCATCACTCCCCGCGCTATCATCTGGACGATCGCAGGACACACCGTGCATCACCTTAGGATACTACGAGAACGCTACGGGGTCAGTTAGAAACGTCACGTTTTGATCCACAGAATACACGAAGACTGTAACAAACCGTTCTTCGTATGTATTTCGAGTTTGCAATGCAAAGATCAGGGTTTCAAATGCCAAGGTATCCGCTTACCAGCATCATTGAACGGGATGGCGACGTTTGGGTCGCTACATGCCTCGAATTCGATATTGCGAGCCAGGGATTATCACTCGAAGAGGCCGATGTCAATCTTCGCGAGGCAGTCACCCTATTTCTTGATGTTGCTTCCCACGACGAGGTACAACGCAGACTTTCGAATGTACCGGTCGTGAAACACTTCGAGATCTTTGTTGGCTAGAATTCCACCCCTTTCTGGAACTGACGTCGTTGCTATCCTTCAATCACACGGATTCGTCTATGTGAGACATAAGGGTAGCCATGCCGTGCTTCAGAGCCTCCAGAATGACACCACCGTGACAGTGATCGTCCCTCTCCACAAAGAGTTGGCAACGGGTACACTTCGATCGATCATACGACAAAGTGGCCTACCGCGCGAGACCTTCACAAAAGCTCCGTAAGTTTGAACCGCCCTGCTTTTCGCAGGGCGTTTTTGTTCCAGATCATGAAGGTCCACAATGGACCAACATACGTCGGGTGAGTCTGGCACGCCTACGCGTACTCGGATCCTTGCCCTAACAGTAGGTGCGATAGGCGTTGTGTATGGCGACATTGGCACTAGCCCCCTCTACTCGCTCAAAGAATGTTTCTCGCCTCACTACCACCTAACACCTGGTCGCCCTGAAGTTCTTGGCATTCTCTCGCTGATCTTCTGGGCACTTACGCTCATCATCTGCGTAAAGTACCTGCTCATCATCACCCGGTTCGACAACAAGGGTGAAGGGGGCATCTTGGCTCTGATGGAGCTCGTGAGTGAGCGTAAAGGCTCCTTCGCAAAGATGGGCGCCATCTTCGCCATGGGGATCTTTGGCGCTGCCCTGCTGTATGGCGATGGGATTATCACGCCTGCCATCTCGGTTCTCTCGGCTGTGGAGGGTCTCGAAGTTGCGGCACCCGGACTCCACCCGTGGATCATACCGATCACCATTGTTCTTCTTCTGGTTCTCTTTGGTATCCAGAAATATGGGACCGGTGGAGTTGGTCGGATCTTTGGTCCGTTCATGGTTGGATGGTTCGCACTCCTCGGAACCTTGGGCGTCATCAGCGCTTTGCAAACACCCGATGTCTTCCATGCCATCAACCCAATCCATGGCATCAACTTCTTCATGAACCACGGTTTCGGCGCCTTTGTGGTGCTCGGAAGCGTGTTTCTGGTTGTAACCGGTGGCGAGGCACTGTATGCCGATATGGGGCACTTTGGCCGTAAGCCGATCATCCGCGGATGGTTCTACGTAGCCTATCCCGGACTCATCCTTCAATATTTTGGTCAAGGGGCTCTCCTACTCCGCGAGGGAGACGTCGCCTCTACTGTAAGCAATCCGTTCTTCCATATGGTACCATCGTGGGGCGTGTTGCCTCTCGTGCTGGTGTCCACCATAGCAACGATTATTGCCTCGCAGGCTGTGATTTCCGGAGCGTATTCCCTTACGTGGCAGGCGTTGCAGTTGGGATACCTCCCCCGACTCAAGGTGATGCATACATCGAGCGACGAACGTGGCCAGATCTACATGCCTACCGTTAACTGGGTCTTGTTCATCAGCTGCGTTGTCCTTGTTATCGCCTTCAAGAGCTCCGGCGCTCTTGCAGCTGCCTATGGCATCGCTGTTACCTCAACGATGGTCATCACAACCATCCTTGCATGGTTTGCGATGAGACGACTGTTCAATTGGGGATTCGCCGCCGCATTTGCCGTAACCTCTGTCTTCCTCGTTATTGATGCGTCCTTCTTGCTGGCCAACATGCTGAAGTTTCTAGACGGTGGTTATGTGCCTGTTGCCATGGCTGCTGCTACGTTCATGGTCATGATCACATGGCATAAGGGTAGAGAGATCCTGCGACGAGTGATCGAGAAACGCAACAAGCCGATCTTCGACATTATTCATGAAGAGATCGATCGCTACGAAGACGTGCCGGGTACAGCTCTGTACATGAGTGGGTACGTGGGCATTGCGCCCCCTGCACTTGTCAGCAACCTGATGTACAATCGGGTTCGTCACGAGACCATCGTCCTGCTTTCGGTGAATGTCAAAACGGCATCTCGTGTTCCCTTCTCGCAGCGGATAGAAGTGAAGCACTTGGAGAAGGGCGTCTATCAAGTGGTGCTCTCGTACGGATTTATGGATCAACTAGATCTTATGCACGATCTGATGTATCTGCCGGAATACGACATACCGGTGGATATCACCGATGCGATCTTTGTACTCGGTCACGAAACTCTCACCGTAAAAGATGACGAGGGAATGGCACGATGGCGCAAGGAGATCTTCGTGTTCTTGCACAGAAACTCACGAACACCTGCTCGCTATTTTGGCATCCCGGTAAAGAGAACGCTTGAGGTGGGATCACACGTGGCGATCTAGAGTCCAAATTGATATGCTAGTCCGAGGCGAAATCCTCGGCCTACCAACCAGCCTACGTCTTGACTGGACGAGGTTGTTGACGTTGCATTCGGAATGTCGAACTCAGTTGGCTGGCGGACCATATATCCAAGGTCGAAGACCACTCTGCTATCACCGAATGGCAGAATGAGGCTAACGCCAAACTGCGCACCGAAGCCAAATTGAGAGGCATACTCAGCGCTTACTGTTCTTGGGCGGGTCCCTAAGTCATTGGCTGGAACGGCCGAATAGTCATCGGTTTGATCCGCCGTAAAAATGTTGTCAACGAGGGCTCCAACATTCAACATCAACCGCGACCCGCTCGAATCGAGATCGGTGATCCGGAAAGAAATTCCAAAATCAAGTTCAACGGCACTCGTGTTAATGGTTGATGTAACCATGGGGGCACCGGCACCAGGTTCAACAACATCAAGTTTGCCAACACGCATGGCAGGTGTAGCAACAAACGGTGTCATGAATCCGCCGTTCTCTATGCGGTAGTTGAGACCTACATATAGTTCGCTCGACTTTGCAAGCACCTTGTTGGCGCGGACGCCCACATTAAAACGTGTTGGTGCGCCGTAGGCTGTTACGTCCTCGCCCAGTCCTGTACTGATGGTGTAGGTAAAGGCAGGTCCTACGAACCATTGCGCTGAAACAGAGAACGTCGTCGCCACAAGGAACGTGGCGACGACGCTGATTTTCGTGAGAAGCTTCTTCATGGTTGAAAGATACGTTGTTGATCACGACTCCGGAACTTCTACAGTAATGGCCTGCTTCGTTCCATCGGACTCTTTCACTACAAGGAGCACACCATCTCCGGCTTTTTTTGCGGAGAGAATGCGCTGAAGTTGCGTTGGAGAATGCACTTCTTTTCCGTCGGCCTTGAGGATCACCGTACCCGGCCGGAGACCACGACGAGCTACAGCGCCACCACGATCGACCTTTGAAATAAAGACTCCCTGTTTTGTCCCGAACGAGCTGGTCTGTTCATCAGTAAGTGAGTTAGCTGTAAAACCAAGACCCTTAAAACTGACGGGCTCATCGGCTGCCTTCGTTGTTGCTTCTCCGGCCTTACTATCGGAAGAGGCAACATCCCGATCGCTATCAAGCGAGCGAAGAGTTACGGATTTCGATATCTCGCGTCCATCACGCCAAATCCGCAGAGTAACCTTGTCACCGGCACGACGCAACACGATCTCATTCTGAAGATCATTTGATGTTTTCACTACCGTACCATCAACATCGAGGATCACGTCCCCTACTTCGAGTCCGGCAGATTCAGCAGCACCGCCCTTAACCACCTTGTTTACATTCACTCCGCTCACCTTGGCAAGTCCAACGGCCTTTGCAGATGCTTCGTCAACACTCGTGATCTCAACACCGATATATCCTCGTTGGATCTTACCATCGTCCATCAAGTCTAGAGCAACACTCTTTACCATGTCTATGGGGATCGCAAATCCATAACCTGCATTCACGCCTGTGCGAGAGGCAATTGCTGTATTGATCCCAACCAGACTTCCGTTGAGATTGAATAAGCCACCACCGGAATTACCGGGATTGATGGCTGCATCTGTTTGGATGAAGTTCTCTACAGCATACCGGTTACGTTCAAAGGTTCTCTCATCTGTTCCTACGATACCGATCCCTCGGCCCATAGCCGAAACGATGCCTGTTGTTACTGTTGACTTCAAGCCAAGTGGGTTGCCTACGGCTACTACCCACTCACCGATTCTGATATCTGCTCGTTGGGCAAAGTGTGCCGGCATAAAGGCACCTTCGATCTTCAATACGGCAAGGTCGGTTAGTGGGTCCCTGCCAACCAGACGAGCCTTATGCTCCTTTTGGTCGTTTGTGGTGACAACGATGCCCCCTTCTTTTGCCTCTTCCACAACGTGATTATTTGTAACCACGTATCCGTCTCGAGAGATGATCACACCGGATCCATTGGCCTCGCCACCATCAGGCATTTGGAAATCTTGGTCGCCCCCTCCTCCATCCGGACCGAAGAAGCGGAAGAATTCGTTGGGCATCGATGAAGGTGCTTTACGCTCGGTCTTCACCGAGATAGAGACAACGGACTGGGTAACGGCACTGGAAACCGCTACAAACTGATCGTTCAGAGCCTTCACAGCAGCAGAGGCCGGGGTAGGGGGCTGTCCGGCACCCAACTCGGTTCCACCGGCAAAGAGGTTTTCAATGGCATTGCCGCCAATTGAGGTCATGAGGACTACGCCGAAGACAATGCCCACACCGATGAGGGCCACGGCTGTCAGAAGAGAACGTTTGGACATAGATACTCCGCAATGATTTAGGCGAATTGGGACGAACAAAAATTCGCTTTAGTGGGCGTGGACCAGAAGTCGGACCTTTCTGCCAAAGGTTTCCTCCAGTAACTCCTTGCGCCGTTCGGCTCCCCACAGCTCGATATCCGGAACGCCAGTGGGGGCTACAAGGTACAGATCCAACATCCCGGCCGAGATGTTAACGCGGATTGTCTGCACAACCTGCTGCTGCCGTCTGTCCAGACCTTCACCAATACGGAGAATGGCCGAAAGGACACGGACTAGGCGTTGCTCATCTGCGCTGAGCGCTGCAAATGATGGGTGCTTCTTCTTCGGATGACTCTTTCGATGATACCGTGCAATGTTGGCAATGATCTCAGCCTCATCGTTTGTGAACCCAGGCATTGCGCTGTTGCGAATGATGTATTCACTGTGTTTATGGTGCTGATCCGCGGCGATGTGATACCCAACATCGTGCAAGAGTGCGGCTGCTTCAAGCAGTTCGCGTTCCCTATCGCCGTACTTGTGGAGTGCATGCAGATCATCGAAGAGTCGAAGACAGAGATTCTTGACGTGTTCTGCGTGACGCCGTCTGACACGATAGAGATCGCAGAGATGGTCAACACTTTGATACCGCAGATGAGACAGATGATGATATTCATCAATGTCTCTCTGTTTCTGAACAGTATCAAAAACAATACCCTCTCGCAATGCATAACCGGATATCGTTAGCTCCTGGATATTCAAACCGATGATAGCCTGTTCCAAGATTAGGGCACCACCCGTGATAACATCGGCTCGCTTCGGGTCCATACCGGGCAGGGCTAGGCGTGCATCTTGCGTACGTGCATGAACGATGGACTCTACAACATCGAGAATGTCCTTACGCTCAATGCGCATCGCGTTCATGGATTCCGGCAATCGTTTGTTTGTTCGTGCAATGGACATTGAAGCAATGGCCATGACGGTTCCGGAACATCCAACCGCATGTTCAAATCCATAGGCGATGAGCGATTGAAACACAGCAGCCCACTCTCCACGGATCGCCTTCCGGCACGCTTCAATCTGTGCGTCCGTGATCGTTGGATCCGGGAAGAATCGTTTCGTCATGCGTATGTGGCCCAGCTTCGCGCTGTCAACAAACGCAGCCTCACCTTGATATCCAATCACGGTTTCTGTAGAGCCCCCTCCGATATCGATCACAAATGTCCTCTTTGCGAGAATCGGCAGAGCGTGTAAAGCGCCGAGATAGATCAGGCGGCCTTCTTCGATTCCCGGGATCACCTCGATCTCAACGCCCGTGGCATCGATCACTCGGCGAACAAATTCGTCCTTATTCAGGGCTTCGCGTACGGCACTCGTTGCAACAGCACGTATGTGCGCACCATGTTGAAGTGCTTCGGCAGCGAATCGTTTGAGGGTGGCTACGCCCCTATCCATCGCTTCTGGCGCGAGACGTTTCATGTCTCCGGCTGATGAGCCGAGGCGCACCATTTCTTTGTTGCGCGCATGTATACGCAGTACTCCGCGCGTACTGACGCTGGCAATGACCATGTGGAACGAATTCGTTCCAACATCGATCGATGCAATGAGACTTGGTGCTGTAGTTTGTTCGTCCACGTTTGCGCCCTCCGTTGTCAAAGATACCAAGTGTATCTTCGCCCATGTTCCAACGGTACTTCATCATTCTCGGACTCATCGTTGTGGGCTTCATCGTCCTCTCCGGTTTGGCCGTTGGATTTCTGCGCAGAATATCAGGGCGCGGACCCCGCAGGAGGTAACAATGGCAAAAGCCAAGGGAGAGCGGTTCGCATTTCTTGATGTTGTGAGGGGGCTTGCCGTTATCTGGATGATCCAGGTGCACGTGACGAATGTCGTGCTCGATCCTGCCTTGCGCATCGGTTGGATCTTTGACGTGCTCAACATCTCCAACGGCTTCGTAGCCCCAACCTTTATCTTTTGTGCAGGAGCAGGACTCTGGATCGCTCTTTCGCGCAAGGGAGAATCATACCGGACGTTTGGCTCCGACCTTTTTGGATACCTCCGTCGGTTGGGATACATCCTTGTCTGGGCCTATTCTCTGCATGCCCCTTTCTATTCACTGGACAGGGTGTTGATAGCTACCGGCGAGGAATTACTTCCGTGGCTACAGATCGATGTATTACAGACCATCGTTTTTAGCTCACTTGCAGCACTTTGCATCTACCTAGGTTTAGGGGACCTCCGCAAGACGACCTGGGCGTATGGAGTTGTTGCTGCAGCCATCATGTGCGGAACGTGGGCTACCGGCTTTTGGCCCGGAGAAAGCCCCTTCCCATTACTTCCATGGTCGGGCTATCTCTTTGCCGGAGCATTTGTAACCGGTCTTTTCATGCAGGCGGAGGATAAGGGGCGTATTGCACGGTGGATGTTCTGGATTGGTCTTATAGGCCCATTTATGATCTTCCTTTCCAAGAACATTGGGCCGGCAATGCCGTGGGATGAATCATGGTGGCGTTCATCACCGGGAATGCATCTCTTTCGCATCTGCGGCACACTGATGCTTCTGGGTCTACTGTACACGCAGGAACAGCGCATGCGCTCAAGCAAGCTTGGCACGCTGCTGCAGACCATAGGCAACGAATCGCTCTTTATGTATGTAGGGCATCTGCTCTTTGTCTATGGTTCCATGCAGTCTGTGATAGCCTACATCTATGGCTCATCAACTCTCAACTACCTCGGCGTTTCGGTGGTCTGGATTAGTGTTACGGTGATCTTTGTTGGCCTCATGATGATCTGGCATTCGCTTAAAACCAAACGTCCTGTGCTCGCACAACGTATCATCATCATACAATTGGCATGGATGGTGATATCGTTTATTGTTCTTCCCGCAGATTTCTCGTTCAGCCGATTGCTGGGTTTGGATTAATGCAACGTGTGGTTGTTATCGGCACATCGTGTGCTGGCAAGTCAACGCTTGCTTTACGCCTAGCCGCACGTGCACGTGTACAATGCATAGATCTCGATGACCTCCATTGGGAACCCAACTGGGCAGAAGCTCCCGACGATGTATTCCGCTCACGTGTAGGTGAGGCCACTGCAAGCGAGCAATGGATTGTTGCTGGAAACTACAAGCAGGTACGAGACATCGTGTGGCCTGCGGCGGACACTGTTATCTGGCTCGACTATTCGTTCATCGTTGTGTTTTCCAGGATGCTGTGTAGAACAATTCGTAGGATCGTCCACAAGGAAATACTGTTCGCTGGAAATGTTGAAAATGCAAGCATGCATCTCAAAGTATGGTCAAAAGAATCACTAATCAACTGGGTCATCACAACGCATTTGAAACGAAGGCGCGAGTACACGGCTGAGCTATCAATGCAGAAGTACGGCCATCTTACCGTTCTGCGATTTACACGACCTCAGCAGTTGGAGCGATGGCTGAATTCAGGCATTCAAATCACCGAATCTTGAAATGTTAGCTCGCACGGACCCTCGACCATTACCTTGTGGTCATTCCGTCATTTCGTCATTCTGTCATTTCGTCTTTTCGTCATTCCGTCATTCCGTCATTTCATGAAACCGACAAAGGCCGCCCCTTTTTACAAGGACGGCCTTTGCGGCGTTCTGTTCACGATCGTGGTTTAGTGCGCCACGGTTACCGGAAGGGTGATCGTACCGCGTTGACCAGTGATCGTCAGGTAATAAATGCCAGAGGCAAGGTCGGACGTTACGAGTCGGAACTCATACGTACCGGCCGACTGTGGTGCGTTCACGAGGAACTGCGATGACAGTGCGCCTGTGGCGTCGGTAACGCGGACACTTACCACATCATCATGAGCAAGCTCATAACGAACGGTGGAAGCGTCCTGCGTTGGGTTAGGGAAGACCCGACCAGCAATGGCCGTTGTTGCGAACATGTCTTCATTTACGCTGCTTACTGGATCCTGTGCCTTGTACGCACGGTTCACCGGATCGTATTCTGTCCACTCAAGATCCCAGCGTTCAATTCCAACAGCACCGCGGAAGTCAACGCGCTCAAAGAATGCATCGGCCGCAGTACCGGCAAATCCGGCACCAGTAAGCGCAGGCGATCCGGTCTTCAGTGCCGGGTTGAAGTCAATGTTTGTGATGAACGGTGCTTCCACCATTGCCACACTTGGAGAGGACTTGTCTACGATGTTGTTGTATGCCGGCTTGAGAAGCCATGTGTTGTCGAAGCCTGCAGGTGGCGTCTGACCACCAGACAGACCTGCAACGGTCATGACAGCCCCCTTCACTCCATACCACGAGCTATTGCGTACTTCAAGCGAGTCTCCGTTTGCGGCCACCATTGTTGGAAGTTGAGCAATCTCGAATCCACGCGGCCATCCAAGGAAGAGAGCGTTGTGAATGCTCAAACGCGAGTTGCGACGGATCTGAGCAGCAGCGCCGTAACGCGAGCTGTATTGATTTGCGCCACTACCTGTTGTCCAGCTTGTGTCCTGAAGTGGACCAATAGCAGTGATGTTTGAGAATACAGCCGAAGTAAGGGGCTGATTAAACGAGGCATTTGCGTCGTTATCGGATTCGAATGCTTGGGACGTAGACACGTCAGCAACTGTGCGGAATCGCTGCACGATTCCATACTGCACCTTACCGCGATATCCGTTATCAGTATCGAAGTCGTCGTCGAGAATGCCCACCGAGATGAGGTGCTTGGCATTAACGGTTCCGCCGAACCATTCAAAGCCATCATCGTTACCGTGTGATACTTGAATGTGATCGAGAACTGTACGACTACCTACTGCACCCATCGTGAGGGAGTTCAACTCGTTGTTTGGAGCAACTGCGATACCGGCAAATTCAATACGAACGAATTGAAGCGAACCGCTTGAATCTTCGTCGTCCGAGCCGCCGAACCAGCCGCGACCACCCGTTGTTGTTTCAGCGATACCACCTTCAATGGCAGCTTGTCCGCCCGGATGATTTGTGCGAGCCTTACCGCAGATCACAATGCCGCCCCAGTCACCACGTGCACGCTGACCCGGCAGGGCGCTCGAAGTGAAGACGATTGGGAGTTTGCGTGTTCCGTTTGCGATGAGTTTGCCGCCCTTATTGACACAAAGGACTGAGTTCTGACCAACAGTATCGCCCAGAATGATGGTACCTGGTTCGATTTCGAGAACTGCTCCATCATTCACGTAGACGTAGCCATCAAGACCGTAGATCTTTGTGTTCGAGAGGTGAACGCGTGATGTGATTTCTCCGCGAAGCACGGAGTCGACTCTTACGGGAGCCGGCGCAATGATGCGAATCGGCGTGTCATTCACGTCCGTCTTTGTGGTATCGCTAAGAAGAACCATGCGAACGTAGCCGGTCTCTGTTTGGTCTGCCGGACGGAAGACGATGCCACCAGCCACTTGACCGCGGCGGGCTGCAGAATCAAGAACGTTTGAGAGTCCAGGCAACGTTGTCCATGGACCTGTTTGCGTCTTGCCAAAGTCAAAGCGCCAGCGTTGACGGAATGTTCCGGTGGTGTCCCATGTTACGTTCACCGACTGCCCAACACGAACTTCACGAACGTTCGTTCCGGGCTCGATGAGCCGAACTGTAGGTTCAAGAACCACGGGGGCTGTGATCGAGAATGGGGCGTCTGATACATCGAACTTCGAGGCGTCGCTCACAAGTGTCATCTTGATGTAACCCGTACCTGTAACGATAGCAGGTGCCGTGAATCCATTTGTCAGCTTGCCGCGCGATGCGCCTGCATCAACTACTGCTTCCGCACCTACAATCGGCGTCCATGGGCCTGTTGCAGATGTTCCGAATTCAAACTTGTAGGTATTGCCGGCAGCACTTGTTGTGTCCCATTCAACCGGGATCTTCGCCCCTTGAAGATATGATTCACCGGAGCCTGCACCTGGCTTTGTTAAACGAACAGTGACAGCAGCACGGTACTCAGTGTTCACCGGATCATAGTTGGCCCATCCAGCATCCCAACGCTCTTCATCTGCTGCAAACGCACCGCGATAGTTCACCTTCGTGAAGAAATCATCGTCGATTGGATAGAGTGGACCACCATTTGTATACGATGCCGTATTGAGATACGGTGCAACGTTTTGCGGAGCTGGATTGAACGACGCGTCGTTCGGCCATGGATTGGTGAGGAATGCATTGTTCGGATTGGATTTGTCTGCGCCGTTATTGAATGCCGCCTTGCTGATCCAATTCGCATCCATCCCTGCAGGGGGCGTACCACCCGCAAGATTCAGCCACGTACCCTTGATGCCATACCAATTGCTGGAGCGAATGGCAAGTGAATCCGTGTTGGCTGCAGCCATCGTTGGGACCTGGGCAATCTCGAGTCCACGTGGCCATCCAATGAAGACGGAGTTAAAAATGCTCTGACGAGAATTACGACGGATCTGTGCAGCTGCACCATACCGCGAGCTATACTGGTTCGCTCCGCTGCCCGTGGTCCACGTTGTGTCTTGCACCGGACCGATCACGGTTACGTTGGAGAACAGGGCCGACGTCAATGGAGCATTGAATGAGCCAGTTGCGTCATTGTCTGACTCAAAGGCCTGCGACGTAGAGACGTCTGCAGTTGTGCGGAATCGCTTCACGAGTACGAATTGGACCTTGCCACGGTATCCGTTGTCTGTATCGAAGTCATCGTCGAGAATACCATACGAGATGAGATTCTTGGCATTCACAGTACCGCCAAACCATTCATAACCATCGTCGTTACCGTAGGATACTTGAATGTTACTAAGCACGGTGCCCCGTCCCACCCCACCCATCGTAAGCGAGTTAAGTTCGTTATTCGGCGCAACTGCGATTCCGGCAAACTCAATACGGACAAACTGGAGTGAACCGCTATTGTCTTCGTCATCAGTACCACCGAACCAACCGCGACCAGGAGTTGACTCAGCGATACCACCTTCAATAGCTGCTTGGCCACCTGGATGATTTGTTCGTGCCTTACCGCAAATCACAATACCGCCCCAGTCTCCGCGTGCTCGCTGACCAGGAGCAGCCGAACTCGTAAAGACGATAGGCTGTGTCTTGGTTCCGTTTGCAATGATTTTGCCACCACGATTGACGCACAAAACGGAGTTTTGACCAACAGTGTCTCCAACAACAACGGTTCCGGCCTCGATCTCAAGGACAGCTCCATCGTTTACATAGAGGTAGCCATCTATACCGTAGATCTTTGTGTTGCTAAGATGAATGCGGCCTGTGATCTCACCACGTAGTACGGAGTCCGGCCGAATGATTGATGGCGACTCGATGGTGAATGGATTGTCCGTGATATCGAATACGTTGTTTGAGTCTGCGATGAGTTCCATACGGATATAGCCGGAAGACGTCCCTTGTGCAGGTACGCGCCATCCGCCACTAACTGGGACTGACTGCCCACGTGTAGAGCCCGAATCGAGAACATTTGCCGTTTGACCCGCAAGAGTAGTCCACGGTCCGGCCGGCGAAGTACCATACTTAAACCGCCAACGAGCACGGAATGTACCGGCTGTATCCCAGCGCATTTCCTGTGTTGAGCCCGGACGGAAGGTTTCTCCACCATTCGGAAATTTGATTTGGCAAGATGTAGGGTTTTGCGCCATCATCTGTGTGGCGGTGACCACGATGATTAGTGCAAGAAGACATAGAGTCTTCATATGTGACCTCTGATGAGATATGGAAATCAATTGAAACGATATCCTACACCGAAGGTGTAGGTACGACCACGGATGTTTGATTGAATGTTTACGCCGCCCTGCTCCCAGTACAAGGGCTGATTGAGAATGTCGCGAACCGCGAATTTGAGCTCAAGGTTGCTGCCTAGGTTTTGGCTCAAACTCACATCGAGCATTTGGCGCGGCATCTCATACACGTGTGGATCGTCAAACTGGAATGCTCCACGCTGGCCAACCTTGATGATGCGCTGTCCGTAGGTGTTGAAACCAAGATTGATCGATGATCCGGTGCTGAAGTTTGTATAGAAGAGTCCGATGTTAACCGTGTATGGGCTTTGTCCCCACATGGTACGTTCATCAGTTACGCCACCCTGATTCACAACGATGTGTGAATTGATAATGGCTGCATTCACGGAGAGTGTAAACGGCGTAAGGAATGAAGCAATGAAGCCCAATTGTTTCCGCGCTTCAAACTCGATTCCGTAATTCTGAGCCTGACCGTTTGCATTCTGGAAGCTGTAGATCACTTCTGATGTTGACGGAAGGATGGTTTCTTCGATGGCATTGGTGAATGTCTTGTAGAATGCACTCACGCTGATCACTTCGCCAGCATTCGGGAACATCTCCCAGCGAACGTCATAGTTCTGGATGAGGGCACGTGTGAGATTCGGATTACCGGTTGTGACGGCCTGAATCTGGAAGTTGTAGAAGGAGAAGGGGGCAAACTCACGCAGGGATGGACGTGCCAGCGTTTGTGTTGCGCCGAGGCGAATGTTCATGTCCTCAGTTGGACTGATCACCAGGTTGATGGACGGTAGTACGTCGGTAACATCAACAACTGGATTCACTGCCTGATCTTGAGCATCGAAGGAATTCAATTGTTGAAAACTGCTCTCAACGCGCGCACCACCAATGAAGCGCATCTTCATGCCAACAAAGTCAAACGGAACGTCTGCCATCACATATGCTGCTCCGAGTTGTTCAGACGCTGTGTAGGCGTCTGACAGCCGTGTTTCTTCTGACATCATGAGGCGGTCTGCAGAATAGTTAGAGTCTGCAAAGGCAGCCGATGGATCTACTCTACCCTGTTCTGTGGTAGTAAAGAGCCCGTCGATATCTCCCGCGTAATTGCGAGATTGGATCACCGTAAAGGATCGCGCAGTGAAGTCGCGATTCCTGAACTCATAGAGTCCGCCAAACTTGATCTTCGAAGCTTCAACAGGAAGGGTTACATTGGCAGAAGCGATGCGATAATATTCCGACATATCGGAGTAGAAACGCCCGGCTGTAGTTCCATCGCCCGTTGGTGATGGCGAGAAGTTGATGGCCAACGGAGACTGCGTGTCTGTAGACTGACGTGAGTATTGAAGGCGTCGATAGTCGGGCTCATCGCGTTGGGTTTCAGAGTATCCAAGCTTCCAGTTAACAACGGCGTTGTTGAATGATCCAATCGTGTGCTCACCGCCAAGTTGTGACGTGAGCAGCTCCTTCTGCACGTAGTTAAAGCCAAACTCACGTCGCGTTTGAGCCTGCGAGAAGCTTTCACCGTTGAGTTCAAGAGACTCATCATCCATGGAACGGTTGTATACGTTTTTCAACGAGAATGTTGAGCTCTCACCAAGACGGTACGCAAGATTGAGAAGTCCACCAAGGCTGGAACTTCGAGCCGCTGTATACCCGGCTTTAGAGAACTGCAAGGACCGATCTGCTTGGAGTGCCGACCGCGTCATCCTATTCATCGAATAGCTGTTACCGTAATTCACATTGGCAACGATCCCAAGTGCATCCGTTTCACCAAGCTCAATGGGAGCGCTTATCGTAACACCAAGTCCGCCATTCATTGGAGCAGTTTCGTAATTGGTCTTCCATTGCGAATTCGGAAAACCGGAGCCGATTTCAGCAACTCGGTTAGCAGCATCCACGTCGCCAACTTGAGCCTTGCTGTTGAGGCTCAGGAATTCTTCTCGATTCGCCGGGATATTGGTCGGGTAGTTGCGCTCACTTGCACCATTTGCAGACCAGTCCTTTGATGAGCCCGTGTAGGAAAGAAACTCGCCTTGATGGAAGGTAACGTAGTCGTTGATGGACTGGGATCCACTCACCTTTACACTATACGACGAAGGAAAGTCTATCGTGTTCAATTGAACGAGACCACCGGAGAAATTGCCGGGGAGGTCTGGTGTGAAGGATTTTGTAACGTTGGCATTCTCCAGCAATTCAGCCGGAAACATGTCAAACGCAAATGCCTTCTTATCTGGTTCTGTTGAGGAAAGGGAAGCCCCATTCAATGTGGTGTTACTGTATCGCTCACTCACACCACGCACGTAGACGTATTTGCCCTCTACGAGCGTAACACCCGAGACGCGCTTGAGCGACTGGCCGGCATCACTGTCCGGGAGCTTTGAGATCTCCTCGCGCCCAATTCCATCACTAACCTGTGCAGCGTTCTTGCGCTCTGCAAGAAGTGCTGCCGCGTTGTCATTCACACGGGAGGCTTGAACAACAACTTCTTTGTTCACCTTTACGGATGCGCCGAGTACAATGGAGACAGGTGTTGCGGCGTCGTCTTTGACCACAATGCCTTCTACCACTTTTGTCTCGTACCCGATAAAGGTTACTCGAAGCTTGTACGTACCGGCAGCAAGTTTCTTGATCCGGAATGTACCTTTTGTGTCGGAGTAGGCACCCTTCTTGGTATCTACAACGCCAATACTGGCGCCACGGAGAGCCTCGCCTGTCTCGGCATCCGTAACTTTGCCATCAATGGATCCTGTTTGCGCGGCTGCAACAATGACGCTGGCGCACAGAAGGAGCGATGTGAGAATGTGTTTCATAGACTTTACCCGATCACTTACGACATGAACAGAACGAACGTCTACGAAACTATCGGCGCGCTGTTAGGTGCATGTTACCAGCGTATTACCAACTGGAAACACTGGCTTGTGATGCCTCTGGTGCTTGTTCTTTCTCCGTCCGTGTGGGCTCAAACGCCCATCCAGAAGGTCTTGGTAGGGGGCATTCAATTCGATTCTACTGATCCGTACGTATCGGCATATAAGGTGGAGGCGGCACTTGCTATCGCTCTTGAAGCCTCCGGACGTTATGCACTTATCCCAAATGTTACCCGTGACTCACTTGTTCGTACTGCCCGTAATGACTCGATGTCAGTACAGGTTGCAGCAGACAGATTGGGTGCTGAACTCATCGCATTCTGCTCTATTGGACGTATTGCGAATCTCGTTCGCATGGAGGTGGTGATCGTTGGCGGCGATGGATGGGTAGTTACCACGTCGGGCGTTGGATACGGAACCTCATTCCTCCAATCCGACAGCTCCAAGAAGCGGATCATCGATCCTGCGATCCTTTCAGCAACACAGCGTGCCCTTTGTGTTGCTGTGTTAGACTCTGCTCTGTATGCACAAGCCGATTCGGGCTTCATCGTTCGACCTACTCAATTGGCTGCTGTTGGTGGTATTGAGTTTATCGTGTCGAATCCCGACCTCGCCCCGTGGTCAATAATGCGTGAAAAGATCGCTGCATCCTATGACGCAGTCTCTACGATTGTAGCTGCAATGCGGCAGAGTGCAGAGATCTCGGTGGTGGACATAGAGAGTAGGGATAGCATCTATGCACTTGCCGGACTTTATATGGTAGAGAATTACAATCCTTTATCGCGCTCTGAGCTTACCATCCTGAAGGGCTTTGAGGTACATCACGTGATAACTGGACGATTTGAGCGCAAGAAGGGTGGCGCTGAGTTAACCTTGATCTATAACGAGATCAAGCCTGATGCGTCGTACACGCCAATCAAAAAGGCGCAGTTCATGGTAGCTGTAGATTCCAAATTGGCGTTTCAGGACGGGGTGCGGGCATGCCTCAGAAAACTCTTTGGTTCAATCACCGAACCAGCGGTACAGAAGTAGTTAGCGAACCACTCGAACCAGATGTAATTCGTACACCATACACTCCAGACGCAAGACCTTCAGTAGGGAACTGCAGAACAGAAGCCCCTTCCGAGATCTTCACATTCTGGTAGTTGCGCACAACATTCCCAAGGCCATCAACGATCTCGATCGTTACAAAGTCGCCAGTCTTTGCTATGGCCTCTACAGAGATCACATCCCTTGCGGGAAGTGGCGGAAGGATTCTGAACGTAGAAGACTCGCCAATACGGATCATAAAGCGTGGGCCACATGCATCAACGATCACGGATCCATCTTCAATCTGGACATTTACTGCTTCATCGGCCCAAAGTGATGTGCGTGTAAAGGCCACCTCTGTACTATCTGGTATTGCCGAATACGCAGTTCCGTGGAGGACGGCAATGATGCCTGGTGTACCGCAATCCGGACCGATCGATCGGAGAGTGACGCCTATTGAATCATCATCCATCATCCACTCAACCGTTGCATCCTGCATCGTTCCGGTAGAGACGGAATCAACCATGAGGTTGATCTTGTTGAAGGCGATGTGCGTCTTCATGCTGTCGATCAATGCGTCGTGAACATCTGTATCCCAATAGATTGGGATCGACAGCCGAGCCCCAGGACCCGTTACGTAGTCTTCAATGTGCAACTGTAACGTATACGATGGTGGAACACGCGGATCTTGGGCTCGCCCTTTCAAGCCAATGGCCATGGATGTTGTGCATTGATCAACATCAACAAGCACAAGTTGGGCGTCGTGCACGCCTTGAGCAAGTGGTGCGTATTCTATCGTTGTGGGTACAGAGCTACCTGCAGCAACCTGTTGTCCATTTACAGACGTTACGATCCGCCATGGAGCTGAAGGGGGCTCAACACGCAATTCAACGATGGTGCGCGGGCCTAGCCCGGGATTACCGATGTTCACAATACCCGAGGCCGTCTGCGCAGGCTCCAGCGTTCCAAGATCAAGCGGGTCGGGTGTTAGCACCAGCCGGTCGCTTGGTGCAAGCACAACTACAACAGTAACTGTATCAGTGAGGCCACAGACTCGATCAACAAGGAGGATCTGCGCAGTCGTTGTTCCTGCTGATAGTTGCGAAGGATCCACCTCAACTGTTACGAGTGCGCTATCAGAAGGCGCAACACTTACAACCGACTGAAGAGCGCGAAGCCCTCGCGGTGCATTTGGCATCAACACATCCACGTCCGTTTGCAACGAACCGTTGTTGTGGAGTGTCACTGTTGACGAAGACTTTGAGAGGCAGGCTTCCACCGTTCCAAAGTCTACGCTTGTAGGTGATGCTACGATGTCAGGAATCAACAACGATCCCCTCAATGGCACGGCATACGTTCCCGCTTTTGCATCCGTCACCACATCGAGTGTGGCTGTGGAGAGCCCCGTGAATGATTGGGGGTCGTATTCTACAACTATCCAATGTCTTGTGCCCTGGTTCATCGCAAGCGGAGTAGCCGGACCTACTACTCGGAAGGGTGTACCTGACTCGCGAATCGACGCTCCGGTTAGGGTTACAGTTCTCCCTCCACGTACGTCGATGTAGACACTATCTCGCTGCACTCGTGAAGAACATTGTTGCGTCCACTGCAACACTGGTGGTCCCAGAGAAAGATCGGTTGAAATCGTCTTGAGGTGAACGTCAGCCGCCACTGTTGTTGAACATGTTGTGTGTGCTTCAACATCCAAAAAGCCGATGTATTCTTCAGGTACAGGCGAACTCCACGAGATGGTTACGATTGCACTATCATTCTTGCGCAGCACAAACGGTACATTTGGGATGCCCGTGATCATTGCAAACGGGAGTGGCCTCATGCGTATAGCCGTGACTGTTGCGCTATCGCCTGTGGAAAGTCTGATCACAAATCGTTTCTGAATCAGCGTGTTCACATCAGCTGAGTCAACAACGGATGGTGGAGTAATGGTAATAGCAAGGTCTTCCACCATACCACGTACAATGATCGTTTCCACTGTGTCACATGGTCTGATCTGTACACGTATTGTGTCGAGTATCGGGCCCTTACGCGAAGCAGTATACGTGAACCGGACTTGGCGAGACTGTCCACCCAGCAATGTGATATTGCCAACAGTAAGTCCTGTTAACTGCGCCGATGTTGTTGTGAGGTTGATGGCCGTTGTTGTTTGGCTCTCGTTCTTAATCGTAACGGTCTTGTCGAGCTGCGTACCTGTACACATCGAACCAAGTTCTACAATTCGAGGTGTGATGTTGAGGATCGGACGTAGCGACACGCCACGCAGGCCAATCTGCCAGGGGGTCTTAGATCCACGCGTCATCGTCAGGTCGTCATTTTCGATGGTCATCGTTGCATTGTCATTGCCGGTCTGAGCACGATACTCTACGAGCACAGTATCCCGTTCGAGCGGCTGCAACACCCAAGGAGAACCAAACCGACCACTTACAAATCCCAATACCACAAAGGCCTGCGGCCCTAGGTTGCTCGCCGTCATCGATCGAATAGTCAACGCAATATTGCCCGTGTTTGAGATGGGAATACGAATCGTATCCCGCGTCTCGCACTTTGCTTCTACAGAAGCATTCACGATACTATTGAAGATCGGTGATGTTCCATAGATTCTCACCGTAATGAGCGTATCTCTTGTGCAGGGGGCTAACTGCACCCGGAACTGTGCCTCTGTCCATCCAGTATCACGAACTGTTGCGGCGAGGTACGTGAGTGTCCCTTCAGGCCGTACGATAGCCGGCGGAACGTAGGACAGTGTGATGTTCGAATCTCCCGAGACACGCGTGATGTTTACGATCGATTCAAGATTCTGTCCGGATGAGGATCGCCACATCAGTGTTCGATCAACCGGTACACCTACGCGAGTAGTATAGCTCACCAAGGTATCTATTGGGAAAGCCACAGGTTCACGTCTGTCACCGATAAGCGACACCACGAGTGTTGTATCCGGTTGCTGTATCTGAATCGCAAGGGTGGCTGTGTGCGTACCGGCCGACCTCGGTCTGTATTCGATGATGACCTGCTGTGGTGTGCACGAACCGATGTTTGCCGTCAACGGGGCATTCACAATACGGAAGTTTGCTGCATCCGGACCGGTGATCGTTGCTGACCAAGGAGAGGCAAACCAATTGAGATTCTGTACCGTTACAGTATCACGCTTTGTTTGATCCGGACAAACGTTACGGAAGACGAGAGACGTATCACTCTGGATTCTTAATGCGGGTGCCGTGCGGAACACTCCATCCCCAACTACCCAACCATCAGAATTGTTGAGGAAGAAGATGTCGTCCATACTTGCACCATCAAGGCCACAGTTTCTCAGCTGCCAAGACTGTCCGGCATTGGATGTGTAGTAGACGGCTGCATCCCAACCCGCCGCCCAGCCTGAGGTGGCACTATGGAGAAACGTGCCGAACATCTCCAACCCTGTGTTGTACTCATTCCATGTCTGGCCAAGATCTTGACTGAATCGCATACCAGTGTATACACCTGGTATTCCGGGGCTGCATTTGTTGCCCCCAAGCGGAATGAGAACCGCATTTCCATTCATGGAGAGTTCTTCGTGCCAGGGAGCATTTGTTCCTGTTCGAGTTAACACACTCCATGTTAATCCATCGTCTTGTGAGCGCCACAGAGAGCCCGAACCGATGGAATACAGCGTATTGGCGGGCATTGAAGCATCCCAATACGGATCCGAGAGAACGCTCTGTCTTTCTGTTGTGTCGTGGAAGACCGCAAACGTTGCAGCTCCGTCGGTAGTTCTTAGGACGATATTATTGCCGCAGCTTCCACCTCCGGTGAACCACCCTTCTTGATCGTTGCGGAATTGTCCTCCCCACATGCTGTATGATGTGTCTGGTGTGAGGTCCGTGGACCACGATACTCCACCATCCGTGGACTTATAAATTCCGCATGGTCCGGAGCAGTAGCCAACGCTGGGGTTAAGGAACTGAATATATTCAAGATGGCATGCCGGCAAGCCTGGAGCAACGGTAACACCCTGCCAACTATCTCCGCCATCTGTTGTGCGGATTACGTAGCCCTTGAGCTGATCGCATGCCCACCCTAGGTTAGGATCGGATGGAAGGAAATAGATGTCGAGGTAATACCCGGCACTATACGGAGCAGGGATGGCAACATTCTTCCATCGCTGCGCATGACTCGTCACAGCGCAAAACGCCGTTGCCGCAAACACCAAGATGGTGGCGAGGAGTCTCATGATCTTCAATAACAACCAACTCGCCCTAAAGATACATTGTTTCGCCTACACAGGTCACCTACACAGGTCACCTATACAGGTGTCACCCACACAGGTCACCTACAAGGCAAACGTATCCTCGCGAGCCGGACTGGTAGACACCCACGTGATCTTTGTCTCCAAGAGCTGTTCGATCATACGAACATAGTCTTGGGCGGCCTTGGGCAGGGCATCAAAGGACATGATGCCGTCGAGCGAGCAATTCCAGCCGGGTAGGGTGATATAGTCGCATTGAACGCGACTTAACGTTTGGGCATCTGCCGGGAAGGACTTGAGGGACTTGCCATCAAGTGAATATCCCGTGCAGATCTTGAGTTCATCGAACACGCCAAGCACATCGAGCTTTGTTAGGGCAATCTCGGATATGCCATTGATCATAATCGAGTATCGAAGTGCAGGGATATCCAGCCATCCGCAGCGCCTGCTACGTCCGGTTGTTGCACCAAATTCATGACCCTCCGAACGCAGGAGTTCGCCTGTGGCGTCTTCAAGTTCTGTAGGGAAGGGGCCATTACCTACGCGAGTGCTATAGGCTTTGACCACACCGGTCACCGAGGTAATGCTCGTAGGTGGAATACCCAGTCCCGTACATGCGCCTCCTGAGGTTGGATTGGAGCTTGTGACGAATGGGTAGGTGCCATGATCGAGGTCGAGGAGAGCCCCTTGCGCACCTTCTGCAAGGACACGTTTGCCTTCCTTCAGCGCATTGTTGAGGAGGGCAGTTGTGTCTGTGATATACGGATCGATCTGCGTGTCAAATGCAACATATTCGTCGATCATGGCTTCTACGTCGAGCGGGGCTACGTCATAGAGTGCGCGTAGGATCTGATTTTTTTCGGCCAGGTTGGTGCGGATCTTTTCGCCGAGTGTTTCTCTGTCGAGAAGGTCAACGATCCGGACGCCGATGCGCAGTGCCTTGTCATTATATGCAGGACCAATTCCACGTCCCGTGGTACCAATTGAGCCGGCTTGTTTCTCACGAGCCGCGTCCATCATCTTATGGTACGGCATGATGAGGTGCGCTTTGTGCGAGATGTGCAGGCGGCCTGCTATGCTGATCCCCATGCCTTCGAGCATGTGGATCTCTTCCATCAAAGCAACGGGGTCTATCACGACCCCGTTACCGATGACGCATTGTGTGTTTGGGTGGAGGATCCCTGACGGGATCAGGTGCAGAATGTATTTCTTGCCGTCGAAAACGATGGTGTGTCCGGCATTTGCGCCACCTTGGTAGCGCGCAACGATGTCTGCCTGCTCAGAGAGCATGTCAACGATCTTGCCTTTTCCTTCATCGCCCCATTGGGCGCCCACGATGATGCGTACGCTCATTGCCGTTGCAGAGCCTCTGCAAGAGTTGCTCTGGACTCAAACACCTGGGCTAGCTGCGTCATAGAAAGTAGCGACTGCACTTTTTCCGGTATTGCTGCAAGAATCAGCCGAGCATCGTGCTTGCGCACCGTGGCCAGCGCACCTACAAGCATGCCGAGTCCACTTGAATTCATCACTCGAACACGTTCAAGATCGAACACAACAACAGCCCCCTCCCCGGCACATGCCTCGCGAACGAGGGATGTGAGTTCAAGAGCTTCGGCACCACCAAGCACTTCATCGCCAAATGCGATTACCGTGGTTTCAGCGGATGGGTTGCTGATCTGAAACGTACTCATAGAGATCAGGCCTTTTGATGCGAAACGTGGCCAACCTTCTTGTGCTCTACGCGGTCAGAGTACCAGATAAGGAATGACGAGGCGATGTAGATTGATGAGTAGGTACCAACAACGATACCAACGAACATCGTGAAGGCGAAACCTTCGAGAACGTCTCCACCAAGGAAGACAAGAACAAGGAGAGCTGCAAGAACCGAAACACCGGTAATGAGCGTACGGCTGAGCGTCTCATTCAGCGAGAGGTTAACAAGTTCGCTCAGGGACATGCCCTTGTGTTTGTCTCTATTCTCACGAATACGGTCGAACACCACAACCTTATCGTTGATGGAGTAGCCGAGGATCGTAAGGTAGGCAGCAAGCGAATTGATACTAAGCTCGAGGTTCAAGATGCCCAGTTTATTGAACAGTACCGAGATTACGAATGCCATGAGCACGTCGTGTGCGAGTGCAACCACGGCCGAAATGCCGTAGGCAAGCTGGAACCGGAAGGCAACGTAGATCAGGATGATGATCGTAGCGATGAAGAGCGAAAGCGCTGAATCAAAAGCAAGCTCAGAGGAAACCTTCGGGTCAACGTTATCTGCTCCAAGGAGGACAACGTTGTCACTAGGGAATGCGCTTTGGAGTCCTGCAACGATCTTGGCCGACACTGTAGACGACTGGCCGGTTTGATTGATTCGAATGAGATAGTCTCCATCCTTACCAAAACTCTTGATCTCTGCACCGGCATAGCCGATCCCTCTCACGGCACTACGAACTTGGTCTGCTGAAGCGGACTTGTTTGCAAACGAGACGCTAATCTGCGTACCACCTGTGAAGTCGATACCAAGATCGATCATACCAGGGAGGAAGGCGATGATGAGTCCAACAACTGTTGCAATGAGCGACGTCATGAAGAAGGCGTTACGCTTCGTCACAAAGTCGATATTGGTTTTCTTAATGAGATCCATGTTAGGCCGTCCTCTTCTGTCCGATGTTGATGGTGGTTGCACCGCTGTCCACGATGATGCCGAACATCGCTCGTGTAATAACGACAGCTGTGAAGAGGGTAATGATCGCACCGGCAAGGAGCGTCACGGCAAATCCCTTAACAGGACCCGAACCCCAGATGAGCAGTGGAATCGTAGCAAGCATGTGTGTGATGTTGGAGTCGATAATTGCGCTCCACGCCTTGCTGAAACCTTGATCTACAGCCTGCTTAAGCGTCTTACCCGCGTACAACTCTTCCCGCATACGCTCAAAGATGAGGATGTTCGCATCCACTGCCATGGCCGTAGAGAGGATCAGACCGGCAATACCAGGCAACGTGAGTGTTCCGCCGAAACCGGCAAGGCCGGCTACTACGAGCAACACGTTCATGAGCAATGCGATGTCTGCAATACCACCGCCCCATGCATAGTAGAGAAGCATGAAGAGAATGATCAAGGCGAAGGACATCAACGAGCTGCTGATACCGCGTCGAATGGAATCTTCACCAAGGGACGGACCAACTACACGTTCTTCGATGATCTTCACAGGTGCCTTAAGAGCGCCTGCCTTGAGAACTACGGCAAGGAGGTTTGCTTCTTCAGGACTACCAGACCCTGTGATTTGGGAGGACCCGTTCGGGATCTTGTTTTGGACAACAGGTGCTGAATAAACGCGACCATCAAGGACAATCGCGATACGCTTGTTGATGTTTGCTCCGGTGATCTGCGCCCAGCGCTCTGCGCCGTCCGCATTCATTTCCATCATTACTACCGGACGATTGTTGGCTTGGTCAAAGCTTGGGAAGGCTTCTGTAACAACGTCTCCTGTAAGGTCTGCTTCGCGTGCCACTCCGTATACATCATAGACTTCGGGCGTGCCGTCCTTTGCAGGAGTGCCTTCTGGCTTTGCTGCTACGATAATGTCGATATCTGCTGGCATCACGCGCTTTACATCGGCACGCTCAAGGATCTTCAACAGCTGAGGCAATTGTTTGCCACCTACAATGAAACGATAGAGGCCCGTTTCCGGGAAGTCTTCGGGTTTCTTGAGGATAAGGTCGAAGGGTTGATACGATGAGTTTTCGCCTTGCGCATAATATCCGGCAAGCATGTGCGACAGCGGATAGTCGCGCTTGATACGGCGTGCTGCCTCATCATCACTTAGGCCGGCGTATGGATTGTCTTTCTTTCCGGCTGTGTCCGTTTTTGCAGCTGTTGCTGCAGTGTCGGTCTTTGTTGTGTCTGCCTTTGTGCTATCTGCCGAGGCAAGAGCTGCCGAGTCTGCAACCGCAACCGTAGTGTCGGGCTTTACACCCTTGAGCAAGTTATCGATGGCGTAGAATGCTCGGATCAGTTCGCGATTCATCACAACGCGCTTGAATTCAAGACGAGCCGTGGTCTGCAACAGCGAACGGATTTCTTTTTCGTCCTTTACGTCCGGAAGCTCGATCACGATGCGGCGAGCCCCTTGCTTCTGGATGTTGACTTCCGAAAGCTCGTATTTATTGATCCGTTGCTTGATGACCTCAAGTGCTTGCTCAACGGCGCCCTCGGAGTCGCGACGAAGTTTTTCTTCGATCGAAGCTTCCGTTGGATCCGATTGGTTGCTCACCGTGAAGTATTGGAGCAGGGACTTGCCACTACCACGGAAGTTGCCGAGGAACGTCTCCAACACGTCGTTGTCCGTGTTGTCCGTTTCCCTGCGAGTCTTCTCGAGGATCTTGGTGAAGTCGTCATCCACACTCGAAGGGTCTGCCGACTCTTCGATGAGTTTCAACACGTCCACTTCCAACGTGACGTACATACCGCCACGAAGGTCGAGACCGAGCTTCAGGCGACCATTGCGCGCCTTGATGAACGATTCACCATTGGAGACATCCCACTGCTCCAGGGCAGCAGAATCCCGAGCGAGTGCTTCTCGCTCTTGATTAAGCTGATAATAGCTATACGTAGGCCATAGCAAATACGCTGAAGCCACGATAGGCAGCAGAATGAGCAACCACTTGCCCAGATTCTTCGAACTCAAGAGTCCTCCATTCATTCTCAATCGGCACAGCCCGTCCCATCTCCATCGAGGAGACAAGACAAGGACGGCGAATATACGGAATGGTACATTTGCATAGCTATGGATAGACGCATTGCCGATACTCCGGAAATAGACTGGACCAAGTACCCCATGCCCAGGGTGCGCCACCACGTCAATTCGCAGGCCTATTTACCGGCCAGTCAACACCACAAATTGCCTATCTGGTACCCTCCGGTAAGGGATTCTGTGGAATGGGGCTCCTGGTTTGCCAATGGGAAGCCTCCGGATGTTCTCGACATCGGATGTGGCCGGGGGGCCTTTATGCTCCGTCATGCCCTTGCATACCCACACCTCAATATCCTTGGACTTGAGGTCCGCCAAACTCTCACTACCTGGATCGATGGCGTTATCAGGGGGGAGAACATCGGAAATGCGCACGCCGAATGGTACTCAATGGCCAATGGCCTGGATTGGATAGCAACAGGGTCCGTGCAGTATGCGGTCTACCTCTTCCCTGACCCATGGCCAAAGAACAGACACCACAAACGCAGGGCATTTAACGGGGAATTTCTGAAGCACCTCCACCGCGTCCTTGTCCCTGACGGACGTATCTGGCTTGCCTCAGACAGACAAGAGGTGGTTGATCATCAGAACGAGATCCTCTCTGCATCTGAGTTGTTCAACGTAGTCCATCCGCAGGAGAATGTTGATCCGGGCGATGCCTGGCCATTCCCATTTACAACGGACCAGCAGATGTTCTGCGATGACAAGGGCATCCCATACGTACAGTATTATGCTCAACGGCGGCCCTAACATTCTTCTTCCGGAGGTCCTCCTCGTGGGATATCGCAACGGCTTCTTCCCCATGGGGGAGCCGGAAACGGGTCGCATTCTTTGGCATCGGCCGGACCCGCGCGCTGTTATCCCTCTTGACGGTATCCGCCTGCCGCGCTCACTTCGGCAAACGATTCGCAAAGCCCCCTACTCGATTACCATCGATCGGTGTTTTGAGGATGTGATCGCTGCCTGCGCCGATAGAGAGGATACATGGATCACCGATGACGTGATCGATGCATACACAGATCTGCATAACATGGGATTCGCTCACAGTATGGAAGCGTGGATAGGGTCAACGTTGGTAGGCGGCCTCTATGGTGTAGCCATCGGTGGGGCGTTTTTTGGTGAATCAATGTTCAGCAGGGAACGCGATGCATCCAAGGTTACCTTTGTACATCTTGCTGAACGTTTGAACGACCGTGGGTTCCGCCTCCTTGATACGCAGTACATCAACGACTTCACAGCTTCGCTCGGCGCGGTGGAAATCCCGGATGCCGTGTATCAATCTCTGCTCGCCTCTGCGCTTGCCGTTCCGTGTTCGTTTGTGTGACGTTCTCTTTCTGATCCTGATAGCTATCCTGATGGCATCGTGCAGTAAGCCGCTGTACGTCCGATCGGCGGCGGCATGCCCCCTCCCTCCACCCCCGCCTGAATGCAAACCCACGATGTTTGACGTGATCACCTATGACACAACATCGAGCAGGTCTCCTGGCACGTCGTATTGGGCAATCAACAACGTTGCAGGCGCTGATACGGATATCGAAGAATTCGGACTCTTGATCCCACACAAGCAGATCACACTGATTGTTACAGGATCAGACGCAGGTTCAGCGGGATATCGCGGTATGACGTTGCGAGCTGTTGACACTGTAGTTGCACGCTCCGGCAGCTCTCCGTCTCGTTTGGATGTCGCGTTTATCTCTACACACGTCCGCTCCGGTTCTGTCATGGGCGACGCGTCACTAATGCGATCATCCGCTACGGAGGACGGAGTACATGGATCTGTACCACTCGATGCACCCTTGAATCTTCCTGTCTATTGGGACGGTCATGCCACAACCTCTGCAAACGGAGAGTGGCTGATCTTTTCTTCAGACCGTCCGGGAACTCTTGGCGGCACTGATCTCTGGAGTGTTCGTTTGCGTAACGGAGCATTTGGTGAACCCCGTTGGTGTGGTTCGGTGATCAACACACCGTGTGACGAACTCTCTCCGCAATTCACGCCCGACGGTTCTGCACTACTCTTCAGCTCCGCCGGCCATGCCACGGTTGGTGGTTACGATCTCTTTCGTGCGAACTTCCGCGTGGTAGCAGACTCACTTGTCTTTACCACCGTGGAGAACCTTGGCAAACCCATCAATACGTCGTTCGATGAGGTCTTCCCCTTCCAAGCAGATTCAACAACACTCTACTACAGCTCCAATCAGCAAAGGAAAGGGGCTCCTCATCGACGCGACTTCGACGTCTATGTATTGCATCGCAAACGCAATGGATCGCCCCCTACCACACAATTGCAGGTAGCAGACCTTCCAGAATCGCCGGTGATCCCGCCACCTTTACCGATACTCCCGGTTGAACGAGCAACAATTTCCGGTGTTGTGATTAATGAGCAAACTCAACAGCCCGTGCCTGATGCCGAGGTTACTGCACGTGAACCGGGTACGAGGGCGGTGATATCGAGTACACGTACCGATTCAGCAGGACGCTACATGTTGGATGTGCCCGTGGAAACACCTGTGGACGTAAGTGCGAGTTCCTCCGATCTCTTTTACGATGCGTTCCAAGTGAAGATCCCCAAGGAACAACAGAACGACACCATTGTTCGCGATGCACCGCTTTCCCTTCCTATCACGTATATGCTGCGCGTGAACTTCCCCACTTCCATGTTTGATGCGCCGTACGAAAACACGCTGGATTCAAATGGTTTGGAAACAACACAGTCGTGGTCTGCAGCACTCGATGAACTTGCATCAAACGTCAAGGGCAGTGTAGGGAGACTCAAACGCCTTGTCTTAATCGGTCACACAGACGATGTTGATTCCGATGCATCGAACATGAAGCTTGGCAAACAGCGTGTTGAGTTCATCATGAAGAAGCTTGCCGAACGCGGCATTCCTCTAGACCTCATGGAAGGCAGAAGTGCGGGAGAGCGTCTTAAGCCAAACCGTAGGCCCGGAGAATCACTCGACCTATGGCGAAAGCGCTGTCGTCGTGTAGAACTAGTAAAGGTGCTGCTATGATGAAGATGAAGAACTCACCCATTACACCACAGAGAGTACTTCGATATGCACTCTGGGCCATTGGAATTGTGTCTGTTGTAACGTTGGTGTTTGTCCTTGTTGTACTTAGCGACGGATTGCCAACACTTGAACAACTCGAGAATCCACGTCAAGACCTTGCAACACAGGTGTACAGTCAGGACGGTATTCTTCTAGAGCACTTCGCTACAACACGCCGCACCTACATTCCCTACGATTCAATCCCTAAGGGATTTGTCAACGCCCTCATCGCTACGGAAGATCGAGCCTACTACGATCACTGGGGGGTTCATTCGATGCGAATCCTCAAGGCTGCTGTGAAGAATGTGTTTGCCCTCAGAGCAAAGGAGGGGGCATCTACGATAACTCAACAATTAGCGCGCAATCTCTACTTCACCCAAGAGCAAACACTCGCTCGTAAGGTGCGAGAGGCATGGACTGCGCTTC
Organism: uncultured Ignavibacteria bacterium; assembly: GCA_937870915.1. Lineage (GTDB taxonomy): Bacteria > Bacteroidota > Ignavibacteria > Kapaibacteriales > Kapaibacteriaceae > UBA10438. Next base: position 13,348 of record CALMZQ010000166.1, on the reverse strand, counting down.
AGATCGAACGCACATACACGAAGAACGAAATCCTCGAGATGTATGCCAACACGGTCTATTATGGCCGAGGCGCGTATGGTATTCGTGTTGCCTCCCAGGTATACTTCAACAAAGAGCCAATGCGATTGTCGATTGGCGAGTGTGCGTACCTGGTAGGATTGTTCAAAGCGCCGGAAAAGTATAACAGCGACGATTCCCTAGGCATATCCAGAAGAAACCTCATTCTTCAGATGATGCTTGATGAAGGTTTCATTAATGAAGGTCAGTGGGCAAAGGCTTCCTCGGAGCCCCTTGTAAAACCCTCTCCTACATCAATCTTCCGTGGAATAGCCCCCCATTTTGTTGAAATGATCCGTCAGCTCCTTGGCCGCGAAGGCGCATGGGCAGATAAACTGAAGGGTCATGATCTGTACCGAGACGGACTTGTGATCCATACAACGTTAGACTCACGCGTTCAACGATATGCCAACGATGCCATTGCCGAGCACCTCAACACCTATCAGAAGACGTTTGATGCATCGTGGCAATGGAAGTCGAAAGGGGCTCTCCTGAACTCCCTCCTCGATCGCGCGATTGCAAAGCGAAGTGACTACATCGCTGCAAAGGATGGCGCTCGCAAACGTATTGCCGACAAGTACAAACGCAACCGCGGGTTTGTGGATAGTGTGAAGCGCGAGATGACGGTGATACAATCCGGTATGGTTGTCATAGACCCGCGCACAGGAGGCATCCTTGCTCTGGTTGGTGCATCACCGTTGAGCATGAAGCGTAATCCAGCAGCTCGATATTCGCTCAATCACGTAACGCAGATCAGACGTCAGCCAGGATCATCGTTCAAGCCGTTCGTCTATGCGAGTGCGCTAGAGCAAGGACTAACGCCGGAGACAACGGTAGAGAGCGGACCATTCGTAACAACACTGAGTGACGGTACCGTGTGGGCACCACGTGGCTCTAGCAAGGAAGGCGGTCCAGTTTCACTACGCACAGCACTGAAGTTTTCTACGAACAGTGTTGCTGCGCGTTTAATCACCGAGCATACTTCGCCGGGCAACGTTGTGAATATCTGCCAGCGCCTGGGCATCACGTCTCCACTGCAGGCTGTTCCTTCCATTGCGTTAGGATCGGTAGAAGTGTCACCCCTTGAACTTACATCGGCCTATGCCGCATTTGTCAATGATGGAGTCCACGTGCCCCCTGCCTTTATCACAAAGATCGAAGACCGCATGGGCAACGTTCTCTACGAAGCACGTTTGCCGAATTCCGTCAACGACGCTCTTAGTCCGCGCGTGGCATCAAACATGATCTCCCTCATGCGTGGTGTTGTAGACGGTGGCACGGCATCGAGTATACGTCGGTTCTTTAAGGGAGACGCTGCTGGCAAAACGGGCACAACGAATGATTTTGCAGATGCCTGGTTCGTGGGAGTTACACCTCAGTTGGCATGTGGTGTTTGGGTAGGGTTTGACGACAGGCGGATACAGTTCACCGGCGACTATGGTCAGGGCGGACGTGCAGCTGCACCGGCTTGGGGCAGACTGATGCAGAAGATCTACAACGACCCAACCGTGCCGTGGCGAAGATCCTCATTCGCTGTTGCTCGAGACTCAACGGACACAGTTGGCGTAGACGTTATGATCAACCCACCTGCTGACGAGATTAATGATCACCCGCAAGACACAACTCAATGAGTACTGACCAACGAGCATGGACCTTTGCTGATGGGACCAGAATTCCCATTGGCACGATGTATTGTATCGGTCGCAATTATGCGGCACATGCACGTGAGATGGGCGCATCGGTACCAGAGGACCCCATTGTATTCCTTAAGCCCCCTTCAGCATACAGGCCCAACGGATCTACGGTTGAACTCCCTGCGTGGTCATCAGATGTTCATCATGAAGTAGAACTCGTTGTGGTGATTGGTAACCTTGCTGAGCATATCGCTCCCAAGGACGCATGGTCTGTTGTTGCTGGTGTTGGAGTAGGCCTCGACCTCACAGCCCGCGATGTTCAAACGGCAGCAAAGAAGGCTGGACACCCATGGGCCATTTCAAAGGCATGGAACGGTTCTGCGCCAGTGAGCAAGATCATACCAGTGAGCACCGCCGGTCACGGTCCTTGGGATCTCACGTGTGATGTGAACGGTACGGTGCGCCAACACGACACAACGGCTCACATGGAGCGCAGTGTTGCGTCGATGATCTCCTACTTGTCTTCAGTTTTCACCCTTGAGCGTGGTGACTGCATCTTTACCGGCACACCCGAAGGAGTAGGCCCACTACGCCCGGGAGATGTTGTTCATGCCTCCCTCTCTTCCCTTGTGCATCTCACTGTGAGCATCACATGATCCGGACCTCCATCCTTACTGTTGTTTTTGGCGTTGCAATGCTCGTTGTGGGTTGTGGTAGCTACACGCGTGTAGAACGAGACATCTATACGATTACCAATGCCGACACCGTGATTACAGAACGTGTGCAGAATCAACCCGGCGATAGAGACAACGGAATCGTCTATCCCTCAACGCGGTCGATTACCATGGCGCGAACCGTGAATCAGCATGATAGTGTTGTTGAGCGACTCTACCCATCCTTCATCCGCCTTGGACTCTTTGAAGGTGTAGGTCTCATTGGAACCAAGATCGATACTGCGAAGAGTACAAACACAGGCCTCTTTGGTGTGTATTATGATGTGAAGCGACTACTCTGGAATGAGGCTGACACCAGCACAGCGGCACTATTCAGCGGATACATCTACCGTATCGGTATCGGTGAATGGAAATTGAACTGGTTCGACAACGATCCAGGCTGGTCATGGGGCGTTACGTTGGCGGAGTTTGTTCGGCCTGACGCAGACAATTCACACGCACTCTTTGGTGCAGGTGTTCTTACGATTAACAAGCGCATCTATTTCCGCAGCCTCATTCCCTACCTAACCGTACGTCCATCTCTCTCTCTCTCGTTGGCACCATCCCAATACGTCAACGCTAGCATCTCGGCTGAGGTAGGAAGTATCGGAGGCGTCAATCTTCGTGCATATGCGGGCTATGCCTTTGGTGCCAATCTGTTTGTGCCGCCTGTAACGTACACGAGTTTCCCCTACCTAGGCATTGGTGCGTCGGTGGTGGACTTTCTCAACAGAGAAGAAGAGCTCAACGTAGAGTGGAAGTATCATGAACACTCAGCGTGGGAGATCGGTGTTATTGACTTTGTATTAGCCGGTAGTAATGCCGAGCTATCCGCATTTGCGCCAGACCAGTTAGGAGAGAAAGTTCCCGTGATAAAGGGCGGTACAGCACGCATAGCCTTTGCATCTATCGCATTACCGATACTTGACTACCGACTCTCTCTTGGCACCTCGCTTGTGAACCTCGTGGCACTTGGCGCTTATGAATATGGCCTGAGTATGTTCCCACTCCGGATAACGTATCATTGGAATCCGTTTGGGAGCACGTTTGTTGCTGAACCCTTCTTCGAATACAATTTTGCCCCCTCCACCTTTGCTCACATGGGCTTGCGATTCGCACTCCCTGTAAGCGATCAGATGTCTATCCAGCTCGTGGCTGGATGGGCAAGTGGTAATACAGGTGCCGGAGTTAGCGTTGCAGGTAGCGATGAGATAGGACAGCGAATAGACGGTTTGGCATATTCCCAAAGTGCCAATTTCAGTGCTTTCTACATCGGTATTGGCGCCAGCCTCTTTGATCGACTGTTCGGAAGAGGAGACCTACGCTACGGAAAGGGCTACCCACATGAGTAGGATCATTCCGATCATACTCGTTGGATTCTTCCTTTCATCGTGCTCGTATTGGGAATTCACGATGAAGGAATATTCGGGTTGGCCGGTACAAACGCGCATTCTCTATGACAGACATAACGTAGACCGTACTGCAGAAAATGCTCTTGTTATCAGTAATGATGCACGAATTGCAATGCGATGTTCACGGATCACGGACGGAATATTTTCTGCCGAAGTGCAGATTCGAATGGGTTCCACACTTCGTCTGCAAACTCGCACCACCCCATATGATGATTCAACGGCTCAGCATAAGGGCATGATCATCGACATCAACAACACACAAACATCCGTTACAATCAACGGTCGAGTGACACACGCCCAAACGCCCCTTCCCACAAAGGCACCTGCCGTTGTTGAGATTGTGAACGATGGTAGGTGGACTCGTGTTACCGTAGCCTGCCGAGAAGTTGGACGGTTCGAATCCACAGCTCGGTCCACCGAGTGGATCATTGCTTCGCTTCCGTCAGGGGGCTCTGCATTGATAGCCGACCCATCCTTTGAACCCTTGTATTCCACAAACTGAACATCACATCATGTCTGATCGCATTACGATAGTTGGCGGTGGCCTCGTTGGTACCTTACTCGGTGTAATGCTTGCCAAACGCGGGGCATCTGTTCGCATTTTTGAACGCAGACCCGATATGCGCACCGCACACATTGGCGCTGGACGATCCATCAATCTTGCAATGTCGGATCGAGGACTGCGTGCGCTGGAGGTTGCGGGAATTGCCGAAGACATTCTGGCCATAGCAATTCCAATGCATGGAAGGGTGATGCACGATGTATCAGGCAATCAAACCTATCAACCCTACGGAGTAGATGGTCAGGCAATCAACAGTGTTTCGCGCGGAGAACTCAACAAGACGTTGCTAACTGTGGCAGAACGTCATGGCGTTGAGATCCTCTTTGATGCGCGTTGTTCAGATGTTGACCTCAGTACAGCAACGGCCACCTTTACACTCCCGTCCGGCGAGATTATCAGGGCAGAAGCCGATGTGCTCTTTGGTTCAGACGGTGCCTACAGTGCTGTACGCGGAAAGATGCAGTTCACAGATCGATTCGATTATTCACAGACATATCTCAAACACGGCTACAAGGAATTGCATATTCCACCCGGAGATGCAGGCGCATTTCAACTTGAGAAACACGCGCTTCACATTTGGCCACGGCATAGCTTCATGATGATCGCCCTGCCAAATATGGACGGCAGCTTTACACTCACGTTGTTCTTTGCCCACGAAGGTCCAACATCGTTTGAACACCTGCGTACGCGTGAGGCCGTTGAAGCGTTCTTTAATGAACAGTTCCCAGATGCTGTTCCCTTGATGCCATCATTGATCGATGACTTCTTTACCAACCCTGAATCTTCACTCATGATGGTTCGCTGTTCACCGTGGGTATTGAACGATCGCGTAGCGTTGATCGGAGATGCAGCGCACGCCATCGTGCCATTTTACGGCCAGGGAATGAACTGTGGATTTGAAGACTGTCGGATCCTGATGGAATGTCTCGATCATGCAAATAACGATTGGGCCAGTGCGTTACAAACCTATCAGAAGCTGCGCAAGCCTGCCGGTGATTCGATTCTCGAACTTGCGCTCGACAACTTTATCGAGATGCGAGACAAGGTTGCAGATCCACGTTTTCTCTGGCGTAAAAAGATCGAATCTTGGTTGTTCGCAACCTATCCTGCAAAGTTCATTCCTCTTTACACGCTTGTGACATTTTCGAGTGATGTTCCGTACAACGAGGCTCAACGCATCGGAGCGGAACAAGATGTCCTCATGGAAACGCTTATGAGTATCCCAGCTGTTGTCGAAGATTGGACGTCAGAATCTGCACGGACAGCAATGCATGTGGTGATGCAGGCTCGGCCAGACATCGTCATCGCCTCAGGTTCACCGAGTTAGTGCCTGATGACAACCGAAGCAACCTCTGTCCCTAGCGGAGAAACAAGCTGCACGGAATAGGTGCCTTGTTCCCAAGAAGCAACCGGGAAGGTGAGGGTTAGGGGGCGAGACTGGCCAACCGACGCCACGGTCTCTGAGTATGAGGCTAGTGTCCTGCCAAGGATGTCCGTGATGGTTATCCGATACATACCCTGAGCGTGTAACGTGGTTGATACGTTAAGAATGTCGGATGCAGGATTAGGCCAAACAGCCAACGGAGTGAATTTCAGGATCGTAATCATCCGGCCATTCGCAAAACATACCGGATCTACAGTAAGAGATCCATCGTTCATTGTGAGGATCGGTGTTTGTTCGGAGCGTATCCACTCAACTCCAATCACATCAAGGACAGACTTCTCTTCGCCACTAAGCAGTACGCTGCCAACCACTCGGGTAAGGACAGATGTGAGCGCAGGAATCGTGATTGAGTCGATCTCGATATCAACCGTACGAACATCGTTGATCATATCGATAACGTCTCCAACGATCCGTCCACGTGTCACTCCTGTTGGTGCAAACATGCGAGAGTTCACTGCCACCCGAATTCGCATCAATGAATTGGGCAGAGAGACTGTATCTGGCATAAGAGTAGCGTAAATAGGCACGGACATATTCATTTCGCCCATCTTCGCCAAGGTGTCCGGCATAAACACATGAAGCCGAACCGGATTGACCTTTGCGTGCAGATCCACTGTTCGAGCTAGTGCACATGGCTCCGCAACTTCCACGTTGATGGTACCAAAGTACTCGCGAGGCTCATTGGCAACAAACTCAATCTCTACATCCAGATTTCCAAAGGGGGCAATTGTTGCAGGAAAGATCGCTGGATCAACAACAGTGAACCCCACGGTGTTAGACACGCCGGTAACAACGATCGTATCGTCATCCAAGCTGCGAATGGTTAACATCTTTCGGTACGACCGCTTGAAATCGACGCTTCCAAAGTCGAGTGTTGCAGGAATGTCGATCAGTGTTGGGTCGAGCTTCACAACCATACCACCTACGGTCTGTCTACACCCGCCACTGTCTGTAACTGTAACGCTATAGATCCCGGCATCACCAACACGAATTGTGGGTTCTGTTCTTCCGTTACTCCAACGGTACAACATAAAGCCAGGCATTGCTGTGAGGGTAACGCTGTCTCCTGGACAGATGTCTCCTCCGCCAGAAGCAGTAAAGGCTTTTCTTGATGGGAACTTCCACGCAAAACCAACAACAACACGACCATCAGTACCACCCGTTGCTCCCCAAGAGCTATTGCGTACACTGTCTGCTGTTTCCGGTGATGTATGAGTTCCCGGCTTACCACCATTCACGATGGCATTGAGTTGAGGGAGCGGGTTTGTAAGAATAACAGCACCGCCACCACCTCCTCCGCCCGGTCCATTTGGTTGGTAGCGAGCACCAACATAGCCCCCGTCACCCCCTTGCACGTCCACAGTGAAGGCACCCGATCCGCCAGTCACATCAAGCAGCACGGTACCGCCCGCGCCGCCACCGCCCGCGCCATCGCCGGGTTGCATGTAGGTTGGATCATTCCACGCAGCGGTGTCTGCTACACGATTTCCGCGTGCAAGGATTTGTCCACCTGAAGAGGTAATGGAGTTTGCTTTAATGATAACGATACCGCCACCCGGTGCACCTGCGGTTCCTTGGATGTTATTCTGATGTCCGCCACCACCACCGCCGCCCATAAACACGCGTTGCTTCAGTAATAGTGAGTCAACAGCTTGTCCCGGATAGCCCCCTTGACCTTTAAACACGGGGCAAAACGTGTTTGCATCTCCACCATGGCCTCCATTGCCGGCATTGCTTCCGCCGGCACCACCGGCATTGCCTCCGTTGCCACCACCACCACCATTTGCATATGGTCCACGGCTGGCCAGAGCTTGATTCGACCCAATTGTTGCGATGCCATCGCCCTTCTCGCCACCACCACCAAAGATGTAATAGGAGCCCCATTCATCAGGAGTGCATACATCCACAGGGAAGGACGGGAAGCCACCGCGGAACCCCAGTCCGGACACATCAATGTTGTTTACGAGCCTGAGGGTGCCAACCACTCGGAGCACCACTACACCACCTACAGTGCCATTCCAACTCTTTGCAGTAACGGTTCCGGTTGTGACGGCATCTCCTAAGGTAGGAACACTTACGAGTTGAATACTGCCTGACGGATCATAGGGGTGAACCCATGTTGATGTAAACGTAATGCGGTCATTTGTGATAGCACCAATGACAAGGAACTCCGCGCAGCCAGCACCATTCATGTCCGTGATCCTACCATAGGTGGAATCATCGGTCTCGATGATGCGAGCCCCCTTCATCTGGATCATGAGCACTTCTTCGCCAACACGAAACTGCGTTGGCTGCCGCATCCTCACCGTACTATCGCACGGGAATATCTCTGCAATTGCCTCGTGATTGTTGATCTCGCCAGAGATCAAGGATGGGGGGGCGAACACAGTACCCTGTGCGCTTGCCGAAATGGCAGCGCAGAAGAGGATCCCGACGATATGGTACAGTCCCCGAACCATGGTCGAACATACCACGGCTCCAACTTCCATGCCAATCTTCACAAGTTTTCCCCATCTTTATACCCTATGAAGCCCCTGTTTCCCACAGCACTGAAGAAAAACGGCACGATCGGCATAATTTCGCCGGCATCGCCTCAGAGAGATAAGTCTAATCTGGACAAAGGGATACGGTATCTCGAAGGTCTCGGCTATTCCGTTGCGCTCGGCAAGTATTCCACATCTCACTATGCCGGGTATTTGGCTGGTACGGACGAAGAACGTCTGTCAGATATCCACGATATGTTTTCCGATCCACAGATTGATGCAATCTTTTGCTCAAGGGGCGGGTACGGCTCGGCACGTCTTTTAGCCGGACTCAATACAGGCCTCATCAGGAAGAATCCTAAGATCCTGGTAGGATTCTCCGATATCACGGCCTTACAGCTCACCCTATGGAATTCTTGTAGACTTGTTACGTTCAGCGGTGCAATGCCGAGCGTAGATATGGCAAACACATTCAACGCAGCGTCTGAAGAACAATTCTGGCGTGTGCTTACATCACGCAAACCTCTAGGTGCTCTCAAACAACCTTGGTCAATGAACACGATTCAAGGGGGCGAAGCAGAGGGTAGGCTCCTCGGTGGCAACCTCAGTGTAGTGTGCTCTATCATTGGAACTCCCTACATGCCTTCACTGCGAAATACTATTCTTGCACTGGAAGATGTTGGCGAAGAAACTTATCGCATCGATCGCATGCTCACCCAGCTTGCTTATGCCACGAAGCGCTCGCGTCCTGCAGGGGTTGCCTATGGTTTTTGGTCGCAAGAATCTCGACCGCGCGGTTCAACTCCACATCGAGATGTAGCTGAGGTGCTTGCTGAACGCTTAGACCTAACTCGGGGTCCGATTCTTATGGACCTTATGTATGGTCATGAACCAACAAAACTCACATTACCATTTGGCGTGCTCACCCGCCTATCTTCGCGCGCAAAACGTATGACTCTCCTCGAATCCGCAGTTCAATAACAGGAGTTCAGCATGTTCATCGGCCACTTTGCCGTTGCCTTTGCAGCAAAACGGTTCTCACCTACTACATCACTGGGCACACTGTTTGCAGCATCCCAGCTCGTAGATCTCCTCTGGCCACTCTTTCTTTTGCTGGGAGTGGAACATGTCCGTGTAGTACCGGGCATCACGGTGGTAACCCCACTCGACTTCTACGACTATCCGATAACACATTCCCTGATCGGAACTGTAGTGTGGTCAATCCTATTTGCCGGGCTTGTGTTCTGGCGTGGACGGAATGTCCATGCAGCGGTCGTAGTTGGATGTGTGACGATGAGCCATTGGATCTTGGACCTCATCATGCACCGACCGGATCTGCCCCTTTTCAGCACTACATCACCAAAGGTTGGACTTGGGCTTTGGAATAGCCTGCCGTTGACATTACTGCTCGAGGTCGGACTCTTTGTAGCCGGCGTAGTTGTCTACATGAAATCAACTTCTGCAGATGACAAGATTGGCAGATGGGGACTCCTCGCACTAGTGGTCTTCTTGGTCTCGATATATCTGAGCAACATCCTCGGTCCTCCACCGCCTAGCGAGGACATGATCGCTATCGCAGGAAATGCAATGTGGATCATTGTGTTATGGGGCTGGTGGGTCGATCGTCATCGCCACAGCCTCAAGTAGGTCATTCAGCGGTTCAAGATTGCGGCCACATAACTGTTCCACTTCTGTGCGGTAGGCTTCATTTTGCCATAGCGATCCATAGATGGTAACTCCATGTATGGCTAATGGATCGAGCGTGCGTACGAGTCCTGCTAGTGCTGCTGCTCCTGCGTGACGAATCGTTTGTGCACATTCGTCGTCTTCATCAGCATAGGTTAGGACAGCCGCTCCAAGCCGAGCAACGCCATCGATGGACACTCTGCGCAGAGCTATGCGAACACTTTCAAGATCTTCTGCGTCTGCACGTACATAGGCAGCTACCGGACGTATGAGCAGGGTGTTCGGGCCTCTGCCGTCTAACATGTGCGCAACTGCCTTACATGCCTGCCTCCCCAGCCAGAAGCCTCCACCGGCGTCGTCGATCCTCGGCCCCCATCCTCCACAACGTGTGAGATCGCCGCTTGCGCTACGGAGCAATGCAATAGAACCTGTGCCGGCAATGACCACCATGCCTGGTTGTATTCCATAGGCACCATAGATCACAAGTTCAGCATCACTCATCACCGCAAGGTTTGGAACATCCGGACCAACGTACATCTCCCACGAGTCTCGAAGCGCACGTGTATATCTGTGGATCTCCGATGCAGACCAAATGCCGGCCATTCCAACGATCGCGCCGCTCAATCGCGACGTGATATCCGCATCAGGTGTTACTGAGGTACCGGCCAGGAACGATCCCAGCATTCTGCATAGTTCGTCTGTGTGCAGATCGGCAGGCGTTGGTTTAACGCTTGGAAGGCTCGTGCGAGCAACACATACACCATCAACGGCAAGTGCCACATCCGTTGTAGACCCACCTCCGTCGATGATAACCGTGCGCATACGTTGTAACGAGAGCGAAGGATGTTAATCCGCCTTCGGTGGCTGCCACTTACCACGGCGCCACGTTAGGAGCTCGATGGTTGCAGAACCTACGTAGAGCTTCATCTTCGCCTTGATGGGAATTCGAGCTTCATCATCACTGAACCATCCTTCAAAGCGACCGGAAAGTCCGTAGATGCCGGTCCAATTGGCATCACCACTGAAGAACACCGTCTTGATCGGATAGGATGAAGCATCAATGTTGATGGCTTCTTTCGTTCCATTAAAATTGATGACCGTGTTCACGGTGTCATCCATGATCACGGTAGGCAGACGAAGACTCTTCTTAACGTTCACGAGGGAGCGTGCAGCAAAGAGGATGGAGCTGCCGTCATTATACCGCTTCTTGATGTCAAATACCTTGGACTTGATTTTCTGCTTGTCGCGGTATTTATCGGCGTAGATCTTACGCTTGTCATAATCAAAGATGTACTGATCAAACTCCCATTGTTTGTCTTCGATCTCCGTGTTGGCCGTGAACTTCAAAGCATGTGAAGCCGTTGAATCCATCCACGATTCATAGATGGCATGCAAGGAGACGAAGGGGATGTTTGGGTGTGAATCGATGAAGACCTTCACCTTCACCGACTTCTTCCCATTAATCATGGTGTAGGGCTCAGTGATGGTCTTGATGGTTCCAAGCGTGATATTGAGATACGACACTCGATACGTGAGCTCTTCTCCGGGATAAACGTAGCTGCCGTCTTGAGCCATGGCTGGTGCCAGACCCACAATTACGATTGAAACAACAACACACGCTCGGATAAAAGCTGACAACATGGGGTTTCCTGATTAAAATCGAATTATTTCAGTCGCGCAATCTTTTTTGCTTCCGGGAACAGCTCCATGGCCTTTTTAGCCTGCTTGTCCATCGTTAGCATAACCGCCGTGTATCCATTGTTGTTGTACACGGCTCGGCCGATCAGCGCTTTCACAACCAAGTGAAGATATTCTTCATCCTGCTTGTATTCATCTGCCTTCCACTCAACATCTTTTGCTTTCGCAAAGGATTTCATCACATCCATATCTGCTTCAGTGACTGTAAACTCACGCAGATACTTCTTTAGATCGGTCCCAAAGGCGGCTCTGATCTCCTTACCACGATTCTTCATGATTTGATCCGCGGTTTCCCAGAATACATTCTTTGCCCGCAGTTTTCGTGCGAGGAATCCTACGGTGTCTTGCTTGACGATGTAGTCTGGGGTAACGCCACCACCACCGTATACCGTACGTCCACCAATGGTTGTGAACTTGGGGCGTGTCTTGGTTGAATCATCTGCATTGTGCTCGATGTTGTCACCTTCATCACCTTCGTCGCGACCTTCACCCTTATAATACTTGGCCTTGTCATCATATGGTCTCTGGATGAGACGTCCCGAAGGTGTGTAATAGCGAGAAATCGTAAGACGGAATGCAGAGCCATCGCCCAGCGGGTACTGACGTTGGACAAGCCCCTTACCAAAGGATGTTTCGCCAACAACGAGTCCTCTATCGAGATCCTGAACCGCACCGGAAACGATCTCGCTTGCAGACGCAGATCCACCGTTGATCATCACAACAAGTGGGATGTTCTCGAGGGATCCACCGCCGGTAGACCAAAAGTCTTCATCAAACTCCGGACGACGACCCTTGGTGTAGACGAGTTTTTGTCCAGCCGGTACGATCTCATCTGCGATTTTGAACGCTTGATCTAGGAAGCCGCCTGGATTATATCGCAAATCCAACAAAAGTCTCTTCATGCCTTGCGTACGAAGCGCTTCTGTGGCATTCATCAGCTCATCGTACGTGGTAGAACTGAAGCGGTTGATGGTAACGTATCCGATGTCTGTGCCTTCGATCATGAAGTGCGCATCAACCGAGTTGATCGGGATCTTGTCTCTGATCACGTCAAACACGAGGAGTTCTTTTTCACCGGCACGCCGAATGTGAAGCTTTACTACTGTGCCCTTTGGCCCACGGAGCTTCTTTGGGACCATTTCTCGCGTGAGTTTGATAGACGTTGTATCATTGATACGCACGATTTTGTCACCTGCCTGAATGCCAAGTGCCTCACTTGGGCCACCTGTGATAGGCGAGACTACGGTGATCGTGTCATTGACGATATCAAACTCCACACCGATACCATCGAATGAGCCTCGGAAGTCCTCTTCTACCTTCTGCATTTCTTTTGCAGTGATGTAAACGGAGTGCGGGTCGAGTTCATCGAGCATGCCCTTGATTGCCGCTTCGGTGAGCTTCTGTGTATCAACGTCCTCTACATAATTCTTGACGGCCATTGAAAGCACATCTGAGAACTTGCGAGTTTGGTCCATCACAGAATCGCCGGAAAAGGCCGGTTGGACATAGAATCCTAAACCGATACCAACGGCAACTGCCGTACATGCGAGGAGGATGAGACGAATTGGTCTGTTCTTCATGGGGATATGAGCCATAGTACCGCAAAACTACGAAAGCTAGGTTCTGTGGGAGACGGCTAGATGCGTCTACAAGTGTTGT
>CALMZQ010000165.1 GCA_937870915.1 uncultured Ignavibacteria bacterium | reverse complement strand
CCGAGATGTGCACCGCAACGCGAGCATGTAACTTCCGTGCGAGTATCCATGAGAGACGTATCTGGTACAAGCTCTACATTTTCCTTTGCGACCGGGTCAAAGAACGACGGCCAACCGGTGCCTGATTCATACTTGGTTTCACTTGGAAACAGTTCTGTTCCACAGCAGCGGCAGAGGTAAAGCCCCTTTTCGTGATTGTCCCAGTACGCACCAGTAAAGGCACGTTCCGTTCCCTTCTTGCGAGCGATGCGGAATTCGTCGGCAGAGAGTTCTTTCTGCCATTCTTCATCAGTTTTAACGACTTTGTTCATGACTGATACCTTCTTTGTTGCTGTTGAGTAGATCTTCACGGATGATGAAGACCGTTGTTCCTGCTGTGCCGGTGCGCAGGCCAAGATGACCAGACTCAGGGCAGCAAGCGTTACGAGTGATCTCATGGGATCCAAATAGTTGGTTGAACATCCGGAACCTTCTCCTTGGGGTCGTACTGCACGTGCTGCAGATACAATCCGGAGGGAGGGGCAGTCTTAGTAGCCGGAAACGTTGAAGGCTTGTATAAAAGTTCTCTCAGGCTCGCAGGATCTATAGTACCTCTGCCTGTTTCAACGATCATACCTACCATCTGACGTACCATGCGCCAAAGGAAGTGTGAGCCCCTGATTCGTATGATGACCATAGGACCAAATTCATGGAGGGAGCACTCCTGCAATTCTACGGTAGTAGACTTCTCCTCTGGGTCATCCTGGGTAAACGACCGAAAGTCATGGAAACCTTCAAACACCGCGCAGGCTTGCTGCATTGCCCGTACGTTCAGTTGGTCCTTTACCCACCACACATATCTCTTGCCGAATGCCGTCCTGCGCCTACAGATTTGGTAGATGTAAGCGCGAGAAATCGCATGATGTCGGGCATGGAACTTCGGTTGCGTCTTTACCAGTTCCATTACGTTGATATCGGCCGGAAGCACATCGTTGATCTTCATCTTCAGTATGTGCGGCGCAAGCATTGTTGGTGCTTCGAGGTGGGCCACTTGATAGAGTGCATGTACACCGGAATCGGTTCTGCCCGACCCCATGAACTCAAAATCTCGGTTGCCAAGTGCATTCGCAATGGCTCCGATGAGCTCTCCTTGTACCGTACGCGCATTCTTCTGTACCTGCCAGCCGGAATAGCGCGTACCTTCGTATTCGATCGTAAACTGGAATCTTGCCATGCATGAAGATACGGAGATCGATGTCGGCAGGAGAGAACTCCTCGCCGCCTTCGACCGCTATGAACAACATCACCCTGAGGAGGGGGCTGTCCTAGCCCGTTTCCGTGAATTTGTCCTACGCGAACCCAAGTGTTTTCACAGAGCTACGGTTGAGGGGCATATCACAGGGTCAGCCTGGGTTGTGAACATGGATGGGAGCCATACGCTCCTCACTCATCACCGTAAACTGAACAAGTGGCTCCAGTTAGGGGGCCATGCAGACGGTGATAGCAACGTGGTGAGAGTGGCACTTACGGAGGCACGAGAGGAATCTGGCATCGAAGACCTCACGATTCCAAATGCAGAGATCTTCGATCTTGATGTACATGCGATCCCGGCTCGAGGAGAGGATCCGGAACACTTTCATTACGATGTGCGTTACGTAGTCTATGCAGCACATACAGATCATGTTGTTGGTGAAGAGTCTCATGATCTGGCGTGGGTATCCGTAGACGAACTTGACGAATACACTACTGAAGAATCCATGCTTCGCATGGCACGCAAATGGAACACATTACGAGCTCAGTACAAATCGATGCTCCCATAGACAGCGTCTTTTATTTCCACAATGACACGTCGAACCTACTAAAGATCACGCCACCGAACATCAAGGTATCGATAGAGTCCATGGGCACTCCTGGACTTGGTTATGAAGTGATCCTCAAGGTCCGTCAATTCGGACTATTCACGATGCGATGGCACGTAAAGATCATAGAGTACGAGCCCCCTACATTGATGACAGACATCCAGATATCGGGACCATTTCGGTCGTGGAATCAGACTCGCACGCTACGCGAGGTAGATGGAAACACGGAGCTCACCGATAGCGTAGCATATGAACCGCCATTCGGCTTCTTGGGACGTCTCGCAGATATGTTGGTCATTCGCCGCGAGATCACGAAGATGTTTGCTTATCGCCAAGCGGCTACAAAGCGACTTCTTGAAGGCTAACGTTCAAGAGCAACGATCGCCGTGCGAGCTTGGTCAACGATACGCTGCACTTCAGCGCGAGTTGTTGCTCCATAACAACGAACGATCATATCCTCTACAATAGGCTCGATACTCAAAATCAGCCGAGATTCCGGAAGGGGGCGAGCCATTCGTGTTACGTCAAGAAAACCACGTTGCAGGGGATCCCGAAGGAATGCGCTGTCTACGGAGGCACTTTGAAGATCAGCAGGAAACCCGGCGTCACTGATCGCTACAGCAAATGCGCGAGCCTGTTGGTATCTCGTTAGCCAGGTAGTGAACGTGCGAGCTGCCGCCTGTTGGATGGAGTTGCGCGAAATGGCTAACACATCTCCATTGAGGATAGACGTTGTAGGTACAACACGCAAGTTCGTGATCCTTCGCCTGCGTGCCATGTCGATGATCCAAGCTCCGGTATATGTCTCGTGAAGCTCGTTGTTCAGTAGACGATCATCGAGTTGACGAGCGCGTTCAATGAGAGCCCCATTCTCGATTTGTGAACGAACGATCCAGAGAGCATCCACAAGTGCATCGTCAATCGTTGCCGAGATTGGTAGAGTTGTATAGAACCGCTGTGCTCCGGCTGACCAAAGGTAGGGAAGTACACGTTTGATCACATTGTGGGCATCCGTTGCGCAGAGTCCGATAGAGAACCTCGTTGCATTGTTATTAACCACGCAAGCTCGGGCGTTTAAAAGCCATGCGAGAGGTACAGAATCTGCAAACACTCCTGCACGCGCGAATTCCGTATGCCAATCCAGGCCAAGGTGGATCACATCTGGCTGGGTGCCGGCATTGAAGGCGAGTTGGAGTTTTGATCTACCGTCAGCCCAATTCAACTCCGAGCATTCAACTTTGATCGAGGGGTGTTCACGTTCAAAGACACGCACCAACGAGTCGAGGACCTTACGCTGAGCCGGTTCTGACCAGAAGTGCCAAAATCGAATCGTTGCGTGTTGCTTAGAGTGATCTCCACACGATCCACAAACGAGTGCAAGCGCAACGATGAACGCAATTCGCAGCGACATTATCGGTGGATGCTCACTGATGCAACAGGCACTGTTGGGCGCGGTATCGGAGCTGCCGGACGTTCCTTGTATGGCCGAGCAAACGGACCACGTTGCTGTGGAAGTGTATCCTGTTCAGCGATCTTCGTTGGTGTTGCGCCGGGTTGTTTCAGCCATGTTGAATCGCGAGGAACATCAGCGGGCCATGTTCGATTAAAGAACAAATCGAGTAGTTTCCCGGCGATCGGAACGGCGAACGACGCTCCAAAGCCCTTGCCTTCACCCGTAACAACAAGTGCGATCCGCGGATTGTCCTTTGGTGCAAAACACATGAACCATGATTGATCAGGTTTACCTCGCGGTGCCTGAGCCGTACCGGTCTTACCGCAGATATTGAGGTTGAGCGATTTTAAAGATCGTCCTGTGCCTTCTTCGATCACGCCGGAAAGTGCATCCTGGACAAGATCGAACCACTTCTGTTCGATTGGGATCTTTCGCGATTCATATGCGGTGTTGTACTTCTTCTTCAGCTTTTTGCTGTAGATCTCTCGCACTGCATGGGGCTGACACCACACACCATCGTTTGCGATGGCAGCAGTATAAGCACAAAGTTGAAGGGGGGTAACCTGCACTTCGCCCTGACCGATCCCCCAGTTCATGAGCGCATAGTCCGTCCAATTTCCCTTGCCCCATCGGCGGTCCATAAAGGCACGAGAAGGTAGTATCCCTCCGCCTTCTTCAGTGAGATCAATACGGGTCTTCTGTCCGAAACCAAATAGTGAGGCGTAGTAATGAAACCTCTCCACGCCCATCTTAAGGCCAACTTGATAGAAATACGAGTTGCACGAAACCTTTAGCGCATAGGAAACATCGATGAGACCATGAACACCACCGTGACACGTAGCGAACCGATTGCCATACTGGAAGCCGCCGGCGCAGAGAAGCCTCGATGTAGGCGTGATAACGCCCTCCTGGAGACCCATGAGTGCCATCAGGGGTTTCCATGTTGACCCCGGAGCATAGATTGGTTGCGTTACGCGATTGAATAACGGCACTTCCGGATCTCGAATGATCTCATTGAGGTACTTCTGCGAGGTCTTTCCGGTAAAACTTCGAAGGTTAAAATCCGGTTTGCTGGCCAGGGCTATGATTTCACCATTTCGAGGATCGATAGCAACAACAGCACCACGGGCCGTGCCGAGGAGTTTCTCTGCCAATTCCTGAACGTCCGTGTCGATGCCCAAATACAGATCGTCACCTTCAAGTCCCGAGAGGTCACTCTTTCCATCATTGAAACTAGCAACGCGTTGACCGTTCTTGTTTACGGCAACAAACTGGAGCCCCTTCTGACCACGTACATTGGCTTCGTACGACTTCTCTATGCCTGTTTTGCCTGTGATATCGCCCGGGGCATAGGCATCGCCTATGCTCTTAAGTTCCAGCTCGCTCACTTCACGAACATATCCGAGTAGGTGTGAAGCATTCCCGTCAAAAGCGTAGAGTCGTTTGGGATCCACAATAAGATCAACACCCGGTAATGAATCGCGCTGTTCTTCTATGGCAGCGATGACCTGAAAATCTATATCCCTGCCGGAAGAGATCTTTGCCGGTGCAAACTTGTTGTAGGCAGCAGACTTTCGTACATCAGCCCATATTGTGGCAACATCGATACCGAGGATCCGAGAGAGTCTCGCACATGCGCTGTCCGTGAACTCATACGGAGTTACCGTAATTGAGAAGCCCGGCGCGTTCTGGACAATTGCCCTACCATTCTTATCGTAAATCATCCCTCGGAAGGGCTCTGTAGATATCTGTTTTATCGCCTGTGCCTCGGCTTTAAGCTTATACACATTGCCTTGGATGATCTGTAACCAAGCCAATCGGCCCACATAGATCAGGCTGATGGCAAGGATGATGATCCGAAATATTCGTTGGCGTTGGGCTGACCCAAAAGCGCCGGCACTCGGTAGGAGGCTCATTGTACGTGCTGGAGCGAAGGTTCCGTTCGCGCGCGACGGAGAAGATCCTCCGCAATCGCCACGGACGCGAATACAAACGCAAACATAACGTTTCCATATCGCTGGTCGAAGATTCCTGCCATGAAGATATTCACAAAGACTGCAGGGATAAAGGCAAAGGTCCCGATGGCGAGGGCCCGAATAAGGGGCAATGCAGTACTTGTTCGTGCATCCCATGCATTTCTCAGTGCCCGAAGAGCAAATCCGATGAGAACGGCAAAGATGATGATTGCCGTTGGGAAGCCTAGCTTATGGATAATGCCTACGTAACCGATGTGAACAAATGCGGTGGAATTGTGCCACTGTTCAATAGGAGCCCACGTTACAAAGCGGGCACGAAGTCCATTGCCCCCTAATGGAGATTCTTTAACCTTTCTCCAGGCATTATTGGCCTCAAGAATGCGGGTCTCAAAGGACAGGTCACCACCGGTGATCTGTGTGGACGAGGCAAATCGGACTTGAATGTACTTGGCAGTAATGACTGTGATCTTCGGATAGACGATATACAAAGACAGGAACAGCACACTCAGGATGGCGGTGCTACCGATCAAGAGTCGCATGTTCTGTCGGTACCGCATGAACACCATGGCAAGAAAGATGCAGAAGAAGACCATCACCCAAAGCGTACGCGTAAAAGTCAATCCCAAAGCTACAAGGTTTACCAAGGTCACACCGATGGCGATCAGACGTGTAGAATTCCTCGTCGCAAAGAGGATCACAACAACAGTGATACAGATCGATAGCAGAAAAATCGGTCCAAGGACAGCGGATCTTGAGGACATGATCTGATAGGCATAGACCATATTCTCCGCCATCCGCTGTTTGAAGTTGTAGGTGCTATACAGCGCCATTAATGTTGAGGAGATACCAGAGAGCACAAGGAATTGATTGAACGTACGCTTGTTCTGTCCGAACTCCTCTCGGAAGGGGAAGTAATACAGCATCAGGAGCAAGTACGACCAATCAACAGCCCATCCCATCAGGCCAACATTGTTGACCTTGGCAATGATGATGTTGGCAAAGGCAGCAACGATGAAGAACAGAAGCAGGAAGTCTGTCCAACCTTTCACGAGAGGGCGGGGGTCAACAACGATGCGCCAGAACATCCACATCAAGATCGTAGACGTGAAGAGTCCGCCCGCTACAACTTCCGTAGCCGAGAGCCCCTTCCCAGTATCCGTCAGAAAGTATGGCAAGGCTGCAAGAAACAGACCAAGCCACACCTTTGGAAAGCGGATCATCAAGAAAACAAGGCTGATACCACATGCGATCGCCGGGAGCAGCCAGGGCCAATCTGCAATGATGTTCACGACGGCTCGGAGGTTTTACCCATCATAGATTTCCATCCGCGCTTTAACAGCAGAATCAGGAGCGTCAGGATAGCAATACCCAGCCCCGCACCAATTGCGATAAAGACCCTCTTTGGTCGGTCTCTCTTTTCCGGCATAACCGGTGTATCTACAACAAGGAGCGAGGGGGCTGACTTATGCATGTCCAGTTTCGCTTGCTCAAGCGATGGCAGCAAGAATGCTTTGAGTTTGGTGTGTGCTTCAAAGTCCGCATAGATGCGCATGTACGCTGCACCAACACCGGCCGCATCGGTCAAGGCAAAATTGCCAGCAAACCCAGGTTGGGTCTGCGCTCGCTCGTATTGTTCTCGAAGCTGGCGTACGAGTTCACGCGAGTTGCGAACCTGCGGATCTGTTGCGCCATAGTTCTGCTCAAGCATTCCGAGAATAGTTTCTTGCTTGAGTAACTCGGACTTGGATTCGGCGAGTGCTGAAGCAGAGGCCGTTGCTTGATCAAGCGGTGAGAAGAGGCGATATTCACGTGAATAACGACCAAGAGAGTCCGTGAGGGCATTCAGAACAGAGTCCATCATGGTCAGCCGTTGTTCTAAGTAGAACGCCGACTTTTCGGCTTCCTGACGTTGAATGCGGCTGGTAATCTCGTTTGCATAACTCACGAACGAGTTGCACATCTCTACGGCCTTTTGTGGATCCCTATCCCATACAGAGATCTCGTAGTTACCCTCGGCATGGAAGTTCACTTCCAAATTTTCTTCGAGGGCAGAACGTACGTCATTCATTGGCTCACCCTCCAGCTCATATTCCTTGATCAGATCGTATCGATTGATCATAGAATCGCGGATGGTGCGCGTAAACAAAATGGCGATGAACTCATAACTCTCTCCGGACTTCCCACTGATCTTCGAGAGCCCAATGTCCTTCAGTGTAGAGGAGATCCCGCCTAGTGCACCACCAAGTCCACCTGCATCAGGAGAAGGTGGTACACAATTGATTGTTGCCTTGAAATACTCCGGCAACGTTCGTGCATAGATATATGCGCCTATGGTTGCCACAGCTGACAAGCCAAGGACAAGCCATTTAAATCGAAACAAGTAGCGGATGATGTCCGCTGTCGGAAAAGATTCCGTCATGGTTCCCATATTAGAAAGTTCGGAGCAAAACTACGGGGCAATTGGACTAACGACGTGCAACGATGAGCATATTCGGTGTTTTAATAGATGTTGACCAGCTGATCCCCTGCACTGCATGGGTAATCCGATCGGCTAGACTCAATAGTGGACCAACCACAGCTCTAATGATTGCCACCGGAACGCCACCTCCATTAGGTGGAATAGGGTACACATCTATGGTTGAATACGGGAGCGAGGCAAAAAGTTCGAGGACCGAGGATTTATTCAGATGCATTTCGTGCGTTAGGTCCCCAAATGAGAGCACTGTTCCATGACGAGCATCTACATTGGGTGTTCGCATAAGAAGAGTTCCCCCGGGAGCCAGTTTCGCGTGGATCGCCTTCAGAGCCTCTATAGCCTCAACCCGTGTCAGATGTTCAATTACGTCAAACATGGAAACGCATCCAATGCCCTGTTCGTGTTGAAGAGCAGAAAAAAGATCCTCGATTTCTATACAGGTAAGCCCCAAGGACCGGGCTAATTCCACCTGCTCCAAACTCAGGTCTATCCCCCTGATGTTCGAAAAACCGAGCTTCTGCAGAAACAGGAGGTAGGCACCATAGCCACATCCAAGATCGAGCATTCGTGTAGTCCGATCAGGGGGTAGGAAGGGGCGAACCACACGGTCAAGTCCCCGATGCTCTGCAGCTACTCGACGATGAACGTCGTCGATCGACGCGAATCGGGATTGAACAGATGTGTATTGGTCGTAGAAGTGCTGACGGTGATCCATACCCACGAAGATACGAGTTGAGGCGAGGCAACGCCGTATCTTGTAGCGTATGAGCCCCTTACAACTTGGCTTTGCTTGCGCCTGGAACAGGGACGGCGACCGTGAACGGACGTGGTCACATACACCAATGCGCCTTTGGGATGCATTGGCACGCCGGAGGGATGTGCAGATTCTGGATGTTCCGATTACGGTGCCACGGCTGATAGATACCATCGGCCTACTAGGTTCAATAAGACCTGTACACGGCAGGTTAACGTCGACGTGGGCCATGCGCCCCCTCTATGCAAAACTCACAAACAGAGCCATGAAACGGGCCCTGAAGGGCGTCAATACACCCGATGCGGTATTGAGTATCGGTGAACATGGCGTGATCCCAGACCCAATCTTCATCTATCAGGATCATTGTTTTGGGCATGGCCTGGAAATGTATCGGGAGACGGGCCAAATGCCGCACGGCTGGTCGGGCGTTCCGATCTCTGTCCTTGAACGCAGGGCGGACATGCAGGCTCAAGCCTATGCCGCATGTTCAGGGGTTTTAACAATGAGTCGCTGGAATGCAGATTTCCTGATCCGCTCTGGCCTCGTCCCGGCCTCAAAGGTTCATGCCGTCCACGCCGGAATCAATGTTCCTGTAGAGGCTCCATCGGTTACCCTTTTGCAAGAGAAACGAAGACGCAATGAGCGCACGATTCTCTTTGTTGGACGTGAGTTTTATCGAAAAGGGGGCGATCTGGTTGTAGCTGCGTTTGAACAAGCCAAGAAAATCGCGCCACGACCTATGCGCCTGATTGTTGCCGGACCAAAACGATGGCCATTACGGGGTGCAATTCCTGAACATGTTGAATTTGTTGGAGACGAACCGTTTCTTGCATTACGAGAACACATGAGAAAAGCAGACGTGATGGTAATGCCATCTCGATTCGAAGCATTCGGGATAGTTTTTATCGAATCATTGGCTGCCGGAACTCCTGTCATCGGACGACGGAATTTTGCAATGCCGGAAATGATCACGCATGGCCACAATGGAATGTTACTCGAATCTGACGATGTAGAATCACTTGCCTCGATGATTGTATCGGTGATCGAAAGTGATTCCATTGCTCAGACGTGTTTTGACGAGTCACACGCAGTTGCCTCATATTACTCGTGGGACAGGGTTGCTGACGATATCACTGCGGTCATCCAAGGCAGTAGGTGATCATGAAGATCCTTACGATCCTACCTCGAATTCCGTTTCCCGCCCGTGACGGCGGTGCAATCGTGATCCTTGAGACGTTGCGGCAGTTGCACCTTGCCGGACATCACGTTGACGTGCTGGCACTGAACACGAAGAAGCACCGACAAGACCCAGCCGTACTCGCACAAATCTGCACCTCCATTCACACGGTTGACATCGATACCACAATCTCTGCTCTCGGCCTTGTACGGGGTCTGTTCAGGAGCCGACTCCCGGACGGTTTTGGGATCGATGCCGGCACGTCGTATTGGGTATCGCGATTTGCAGACGAACAAGCGCTTGAGTCATTCCGGACACGTGCTATTCAGAACGGACCGTATGATCTAATTCTCTGCGAGAGTCTGTTCACTGCCTGTTATGGAATAGCGATCCGTCCTCACCTACAAGGCCCGCATCCAACTCCGATCCTCATGCGTGCTCACAATGTTGAACATATTATTCAATCGCGGCTGTCGAAAGAACGATCACGTTCGCGCTTGGAACGCTGGTATCGATCCCGCACAGCGCAACACACACATTCATATGAGTCGTACATCGGTACGGTTGTCGATGCCATCGCCACGGTGTCCGATGACGATGCCGCGGAGTTCAGGACGTATCATCCAACAGCCATCGTAGAGACTGTTCAACCCGGCGTGCATCTCCCGGAACGCTATACCGGGACCGTAGATCGTGATGCGATTTGTATGCTCGGCAGTCTCGACTGGACACCGAATCTCGAAGGGGCTTCTTGGTTCATTCAACATGTATTCCCGCACATTCAAGAACAACGTCCGTCAACAACTCTTCATATCGCCGGACGTAATCCCACGCCGCAAGCGTTGGCGTTTCATAACGGCACGTCGATCTTTGTTCATGGTGAGATCGATGATGCCTTGGCGTTCCGGCAGCAGCGGGCACTTACCGTTGTTCCCCTCTACAGCGGCAGTGGTATACGCATCAAGATCTTAGAGGCACTTGCAGCACAGAGCCCCATCGTAACCACACCCATCGGTTGTGAGGGTGTTGGCGTTGTCCACGATCGGGAAGTCCTGATCTATGATACCTCTGGCGAGTTTGCTGATGCCTGTGTACGAATACTCAATGAACCGGAACTGTCGCAACGGTTGGTTTCAACGGGTTTTGACTTCGTAAGCAAACGATACAGTTGGTCTGCTGCAACGGACAGACTGATCTCTCTGGGCCGGAAGGCCATCGATCGTATCACGAATCCAAAGCCTGCAGTCGATTAATGTCATCGCGAAGCTCAGCAGCACGCTCAAAATCAAGGTCACGAGCAGCATTTTTCATCTCCACAAACATCTGATCGATCATCTCCTTGCGTTGCTCAAGCGTGAGATACTTGGCTATGGGTTCTGCAGCACGTTTCTGCCGGGCCCGTTCTGTATCGGCCGAGCGCTGCATCTTGGATGATTGCATGTCTGCAACAGATGTGGATTCTAAAATCTCTTCCAGAGACTTGTACACCGTTCGTGGTTCAATTCCATTCTCCGTGTTGTATGCTTCTTGAAGAGCGCGCCGACGATTCGTTTCGTCCATCACAGCCTTCATCGACTTCGTGATCTTGTCAGCATAGAAAATCACAAGTCCATCTACATTACGCGCAGTCCGTCCGGCAGTCTGCATCAATGAACGTTCACTTCGAAGAAATCCTTCTCTGTCTGCATCTAGAATGGCAACAAGAGAAACCTCCGGCATATCCAGTCCTTCTCGTAGGAGGTTTACGCCAACGAGTACATCACTCTTCCCAAGTCGCAGATTTCGAATAATCTCTACACGTTCCAAAGAGTCAACATCGCTGTGAATGTATGACACACGGATTCCAAGATTGTGTAGGTAATCGGTGAGATCTTCTGCCATTCGTTTAGTGAGTGTGGTTACAAGGACACGGTCCTTTCGTTCCACCCGATCTCGGATTTCATTAATCAGATCGTCGATCTGATTTTTTACGGGACGTACCTCGATCTTTGGATCAAGGAGCCCCGTAGGACGGATGACCTGTTCTACCACAACTCCCATCGACTGTTCAAGTTCATAATCACCCGGCGTTGCACTCACATACACCACTTGGCTAATGTGTGAATTGAACTCATCAAATTTAAGGGGGCGATTCTCCAACGCACTCGGCAAACGGAATCCATGTTCCACGAGCGTCATCTTCCGTGCACGGTCTCCATTATACATTGCACGGATCTGTGGAACGGTAACGTGGCTTTCATCGAGCACGAGCAGAAAGTCATCGGGGAAGTAGTCTACTAAGCAGTTCGGGGTTTCACCTGGCTGACGTCCGGAGAGGTGCATTGAGTAGTTCTCGATGCCCGAACAGTACCCAACTTCTTTCATCATCTCGATATCGAATAACGTTCGCTGTTCGAGGCGTTGTGCCTCTAGCCCCTTACCAAGCTCTCTCAGGTCTTTGAGTCGGGAGATGAGCTCGTCCTTGATATCAACTGCTGCACGTGCAACATTCGATTTTGAGGTAACGAAGAGTCGGGCAGGGTAGAGCAGGATACTTCCCGGACGTTCCAGAACCTTTCCATCTCGTTTGTCGATCCATGATACTCTATCCACGACGTCGCCGAAGAGTTCTACTCGAACTGCGCGTGTGTCCTCGTCTGCCGGAATAATGTCAACCACATCACCACGTACTCGGAAAGTTCCACGGGTGAATTCAAAGTCATTACGAGTGAAATGAATGTCACTAAGTCGATGCAGGAGTTTCTGGCGAGAAAGTTCCATGCCCTCTTTGATAAGGACGAGCTGATCCTTGAAGTCGGCCTTTGCACCGATACCGTAGATGCAGGAGACAGAAGCAACAACGATCACGTCGCGCCGACCTTCTACCAGGGCACTTGTGGCACGCAAACGCAAACGATCGATCTCGTCATTGATCGAGAAGTCCTTCTCAATGAAGACATCTGTCGAAGGAACGTAGGCTTCGGGCTGATAGTAGTCGTAATACGATATGAAGAACTCTACGGCATTATTCGGAAAGAAGCTCTTGAATTCACCATACAGTTGGGCTGCGAGTGTCTTGTTTGGAGAGATAACGAGGGTGGGGCGTTGCACTTCCTTGATCACGTTGGACATCGTAAAGGTCTTACCGGAGCCCGTAACTCCAAGCAGAACTTGGTCGCGACGTCCTTCTCGTAGACCATCCACGAGTTCCTGAATTGCCTTGGGCTGATCGCCAGAAGGTTGGTATTTCGATTGAAGGTCAAAAACAGACATTTGTGCACTTGGAATTGATACAGCCTACGAACGTACGACGTAGGTGCGATATTCGTAGTATGACACGTCTTCAAACACCGGTTGCTCGGCTCTGGTTCAAGCGGATCACAATCGTTGCTGCCCTCGGAATAGTCCTCCGCATGGTTGTTTCTCTTGGTCTGTTAAGCACCATGCCACAAGGTGAAGACGGCCCTTCTTATTCTGCACAGGCTGTGCAGATGCTCGATGGTTCCGTTGGCTATCACTACTTCCCCCCTGGCACAGCGTTATTCGCAGCACCTTTTTATGCACTATTTGGACAATCCACGGGTGTAGATCATGCCTTAGGTGTGATTCTCACATCAGGATTTCTCCTTTCAGGTATCTGGTTAGGCAGCATTATCCTTGGGTGGGGAAAGCCAACGTTTATAATGTCGCTGATTCTAGCACTCTACCCCCATTCCGTGTTGTCGGCCACGCAATTATCCTCACAGCCCCTTACCGCCATACTTCTTGCGATCGCTGTTGGATTGGCCATACAGAACGCACAACATTGGTCGTGGAGGAGGTGGGTGGGCGTGACTGTGTGTTTGGCTGCTGCCATGTTAACCCGTCCTGCTTCGTTAGCCATTCTCCTTGTGTTAGGTGGAGGGGGCTTCGTGTTGTGGAGACGGCGTCGAATGTCACTGTCAACGATTGCAGGCGCATCAGCGCTGACAATCATAGGCCTAACTGCAGCAGCCTACCCGTTCATGAAGCATAACGCAGTGATGGGGCAGGGATGGACAATCTCCACGAATAACGAATGGAACCTCTTCCTAGGGAATACCCCTTACACACCCGACTATAAAACGGGGCACTTTGGACAACGATCGTTTGATCAGGTATCGCCCGAAGCCAGAACCTATATGAGAGCCTTCCTTCCCCATGAGAGCCCTTATGCAGCAACCTTGGAACAGAGGGCGGCCATGCGATCGGCAGCGGTTGACTACATGTGGCAACATCCGGTTCGCACGCTTTTTCGTGTCAGTAACCGATTACGCGGATTCTGGGGTATGGACTATACGGCATCCCGCGTGATCCAGAAAGCATATGGACTTTCTGAGCTTTCTCTCGCATTACTGCTGATACTAGAGGGAAGTGGCTACATAGTAGTGATCCTTCTAGCTCTATGCGCCCCGTTCTTGGTTGGGGTTCAGCAGAGATGGAGTTGGACGTTCCTCATCAGCTGTGTAATTGCGATCATGACCCCATATCTCGCAGCATTTGCACTGGCCAAGTACCACCTGCCAGTGATTCTATTGCTGCTCCCGATCTCGGCGGTTGGATGCGTAGTTA
Organism: uncultured Ignavibacteria bacterium; assembly: GCA_937870915.1. Classification (GTDB taxonomy): domain Bacteria; phylum Bacteroidota; class Ignavibacteria; order Kapaibacteriales; family Kapaibacteriaceae; genus UBA10438. The sequence continues at coordinate 8,107 of CALMZQ010000165.1, read as the reverse complement.
TACGTGAAGACCTACGTGGGTCGTGGAATACTCTCCGTCGATCGCGATTGTGGTGGACGGTCGTAATAGCATGTGTTGCCATACAGATAGAGCACCTCACCCACCTGATACTGCTCCGTTAAGCTCACTTTTCAGTGGCGCTGGGCTGAAAATCGCCGTATCTTAGCAGTTTCGCGCAATATTTACAAAGAAAACGATGAAGCTGTCCGAATTCAAGTTCGCGGTTCCCAAGAACGCCGTAGCCAAGTACCCGGCGGATCCACGTGAAAGCGCTAAGATGATGGTGCTGAACCGCGAAACAGGCGAGATCGAAGACCGCCACTTCAAGGATGTTTTGTCCTACATGGACAAGGGCGACGTTATCGTTGTCAATGACACAAAGGTATTTCCTGCGCGCCTTTTTGGCAAGAAGGAAAAGACCAACGCTAAGATCGAAGTGATGCTTCTCCGTGAACTCAAGGCCCAAGAGCGTATCTGGGACGTTCTGGTGGAGCCGGCGCGTAAGGTTCGGATAGGGAATAAGATCTATTTCGATAACAATCGATTCTATTGTGAGATCATCGACAATACAACCTCACGTGGACGTACTGTTCGTTTCTCCTATGATGGCGACCTTCACGAAGTGATCGAGCGTATCGGTCAGATGCCCCTTCCCGAATATGTGAAGCGCGAGCCAACAGATGCTGATAAAGAGTCCTATCAGTGCGTCTTTGCAAACCCCGGCAAGGTGGGTTCCATAGCGCCCCCTACAGCCGGACTTCACTTCTCCGAAAAGCTCCTTAAGGCAGCAGAGAAGAAGGGTGTAAAGATCGCAACCGTTCAATTGAATATCGGTCAAGGGATCTTTGAAACGATCGAAGTTGAGGATCTCACCAAACACCGCATGTACAGTGAGTACTTTGAGATCACCAAGGACTCGGCAGATGTGATCAACAAGGCGTTGAAGTCCAAGAAGAACGTCTATGCTGTTGGCTGCAGCGTTGTTCGTGCTCTGGAGTCGAGCGTGCTCACCAGCGGTATCGTAAAGCCGAACAAGGGATGGACCGACAAGTTCATTCACCCACCGTATGAATTCAAGATCGCAAACCGCTTCATTACGAACTTCCATCAACCAGCCTCACCATCACTTCTTGTTGCCACAGCGTATGCCGGTGGTAAGGACTCGATGTTCAAGGCTTACAAGCGTGCTATGAAGACGGACTACCGTCTCTTTGCCTATGGCGATGCACTGATGATCATCTAATCCATTTACACAACGCCTCACCAGCACTATGCAAGCCTTTCAGCGCCTAACGGACAAGATGCATTTGATCACAGATCTCGGAGCGGCAGCTGCCGTTTTGGGTTGGGACCAAGAAACGTATATGCCGGACGGCGCTGTTGCCGGACGAGCCGAACAGCTGGCAACGTTGTCATCCTTCATTCACCAGCATACGACAAATGCCGACACGGTAGCGATCGTTGAGGAGGTGAAGAAGGAATTGCCGTTGTTAACCACGCGACAGCAGTTGGTTGCTCAGACATTCATACGAGATCATGATCGTTCGCTCAAACTTCCGTCGGAACTCGTGGAAGAACAAGCTCGCACGGCTTCGATGGCACAGGATGCATGGAAACGTGCACGAAGCGCTTCTGACTTCACGATTTTTGAGCCCCTTCTCGCAAAGACAGTCGATCTCAAACGTCGTGAAGCGGAGATCGTTGGGCCCGCCAAACATTTATACGATAATCTGCTCGACTCATTCGAGCCGGGACTCACAGTAGATGTGATCACACCAATCTTCGATCGTCTGCGCACTGGAACCGTGGCGCTGCTATCTGAGATCACACCACGTCAACAAGATGTAAACGACGATGTTTTATATCGCTCGTACAATCCAGACGCGCAGCTCGCCTCCGCTACAAGGATCATCAAGACACTTGGCTTTGACATGAATACGGGGCGTGTGGATCTCTCAGCACATCCCTTCTGCACATCCTTTGGCAGTACCGACGTTCGTCTCACAACACGCATTCGTGAGAATGATCTGAGGTCTTGCCTCTTCGGACTAATCCACGAAGCCGGACATGGAATGTACGAGCAGGGGATCGGCAATGATCTCGCACGGACATTTTCGGGTCAAGGGGCTAGCATGGGCATTCATGAATCCCAGTCTTTGTTCTGGGAGAATGTTGTTGCTCGCAGTGAAGAATTCTGGAACTGGGCCTTCCCGCACCTCCGCGATACATTCCCTGAACAACTCAAGGATCAAGATGTGCGGAGTTTCTATCGTGCGATCAATAAGATGCGACCGTCTCTCAACCGCGTAGAGAGTGATGAGCTCACATACAACCTGCACATCATCCTGCGTTTTGAAATTGAGCGAGACCTTATTGCTGGTACGATGGAGGTACGTGATATTCCGAAGCGATGGAACGAGAAGATGGAAGAAGCACTTGGTGTAGTTCCTGCAAATGATGCTGAAGGCTGCCTCCAAGACGTACATTGGTCGTTCGGTGGGCTTGGGTACTTCCCGTCCTATACGCTTGGCAAACTGTATGCCGCGATGGAGTGGAATGCCATGCAAGTAACCATGCCTGATGTGCGCGACCGCATTGCGAACGGCGATTTTGCTCCGATACTAGGATGGCTTAGAGAGCATGTCCATTCGTATGGACGAACGGAGACACCACAAGAGATGATCCAACGAATCTCCGGTAGACCTTTAACAGAGGTGGACTTCCTTACCTACGTTGGTGCCAAGGCACGCAACGTTTATGGTATCTGAGTCTTTTGGGTCCAGTATTGAGCGTTTCCTCACCTCACTGAGGTATGATGGTCCATTGCCTGATGGGGTAGAAGTTCTCAACCCGTATGCAAACCCTGAGGTCGGACGTGTGGTGCGTGAAATGGCTGCCAGGTACTATTCCGGCTCACATCCACGAATCGGAATGTGGGGAATCAATCCGGGACGTTTTGGTGCTGGGGTCACAGGACTCTCGTTCACCGATCCTTGGGCTGTTACTAATCATCTAGGCATTACATCAAGTCTTGTGGGACGGCGCGAGTTGTCTGCCGAGTTTATTGCAATGGTGATTGATGCATACGGTGGTCCGAGCACGTTCTATCACGATGTGTACATGTGTGCTCTCAGCCCCCTTGGATTCATCAAGAATGGCGTGAACATCAATTTCTATGATGATCCTGCACTCATCCGAGATATCGTGCCGTTTGTGAGAACATCTCTTGCGGCCCAACATTCGGCCGGACTTATTGCCGACCGTTGTATCGTGCTTGGAACTGGAAAGCTCAAGGCCTTTACCGAACGAGAAGTGAGACCAGGTATGGGATATCGTACCATCGAATATCTCGAGCACCCTCGATTCATCATGCAATACCGTAGGACACAGGTCCAGTGGTATGTTGAGAAATATGTTGATGTACTTCGTCGGACGGTGAATCCTTTTTGACGGTTCTGTCTCTCTTCTCCATGTACGCCGATGAACGGCGTTCTTTCATCCATTTGTCGGAGACAACAATGTACCGTTCAGCCGTCCTCATCATCGTCCTTCTTGTGGGCGTTCTCTCTGCATCAGCACAATCTGCAATGAAGGTCCCCGATGCGCAGGACTGGGGTACAATGCGTCTTCCAAAAGAACAATTCGTTGAGGCTGAGCTTCCGATCGAAAACGTTGCGAAGAGTGGTATTCTTAAGATCCTCGAGGTGAAGCCGGGCTGTGGATGTACAAAGACCGATCCTGATAAGTGGGAACTCAATCCGGGCGAGGTAGCAAAGGTAAAGATCAAGCTTAATCTCACTCCGTCTCAGTCAGGTCCGATCGTCAAAACCGTAACGATCAAGGGGCTTCATGGCTCCGACACACTCGTCAAGGTCGTCATGCTCAAGGTAAACCTTGAACGTGTCCTCGTTGTTGGACCATCCACGTTTGCGTCATTCAACGATGCAGCCATGGGAGCAGAGTCAACGGTTCCAATGACATTGGAGAACCCGTCCGGCATGCCGATCAAGATTTCCAAGGTCACTGTTGACGGCATGATCAAGGCTGACCTTCCTGAGGGCACAGTTCTCGGGGCACGTGAAAAGAGAAACCTCATCATTCGTTGTACGCCTGATAAGCCGGGACAGATCTTTGGAACGGTTCGTTTTACTGTGAGTGGCAATGGTGACGATGAAGAGTTCATCATTCAAGCCTATGGTAACGTTTTGAAGGTTGCCGGAAAGTGACATGAGCAATGGACTCCGCGATGACACAGCGTTCCTTGCAATCGTTCAGGAGCATCACGCTGACCTGGCGCGTTTTGCTCGCTCACTAACGCGGTCGAGCGAAGACGCAAAGGATCTCGTTGCGGATACCATACTCAAGGCATACGAATCATGGTCACAAGTGCGCGAGCCCGGAGCGGCACGTACCTACCTATTCCGCATTGCTCATCGCACGTACATCCGTCAGAATATCAAACGCAAGCTGTTTGGACAATGGAAGCCGGATCTCGATCTGGCTTCCACGGATCCTTCTCCTGACCACTTAGCAGACGCACGTTTGGTGCGTGATGAACTCCAAAAACTGCCAGTGGCCCAACGCGAATGCCTTGTTCTTGTGGATGTGTTGGGCTGGAGTCTCGAAGATGTGGTTGCCGTTCATGGCGGAACGGTAGGTGGGCTAAAGGCAAAACTTTTCCGTGCCCGGCAAGAATTGAGACGTCGACTTACAAAAGGTGATGATCATGGAACATGACCAACACATAGATCCACTAGCCACACTCCGAGAATCACCTGAGCCGTTCACACTCGGTTCATCGCTCGAACGTGCTGCAACTCGCGGCCTGCACCATCGGCGCGTCCGACGCAGTGTAATCCTGGGGTTGTGCGTCTTGGCTCTGTCGGCCATCGGTGCTTGGTATACCATCTTCTCGCCCCCAATACCACCTACCGTGTTGAATGCCGTCCACCCTGCAGAATCCACATCGCCATCGCTATCCGCTGCCTCTTCAACTGACGTGTCGATTCCTTCAGAGCGGTTGGATCGCCCCCTCAAAACATCATCAAAAAAGATCTTCGCGCCGCGCCCGTTGTTAGCGGATGCTGCAATTGCCACATCGGAGATGCTCCGTTCACTCGATGTTGATCTTGCAGCATATCATGATATCCGATCCATGTTAGGGTCGTCCGACCGAGTGGTGATGGTAGACAACACAACCAACCGTGAGACATGCATTCAGATCACATGTGAAGGGGGCGACGCACGTAGTATCGTATGCTCGGCACCTGCTCCATCTCCATTCCGCGTTACGGCACTTGACGGTGGACTCATCTTTGACATTGAACGTGCGAACGGTTCTCTTGCTAGGGGACCATATGTGCCGGTGCGTACGAGTATCGGTAATGATGAGGTGATCCTTTGGTATGAGAATGCGCCCGATCTCATGGCAAAGCTGAAAGGGTCGGCGATCATGCCTCTTGTCGTTGGCAAATACCACACCGTATGGCAACGCCCGGATAACTCTGTGGTATTTACCGATACAGAGCGGGACTCTCAGTGGACGTCGGCCACGTTGCACAGAATTGATGGATCGGAGGTGTCGGATTCTCGAATCGTTTGGCATGCTGTAGGGGGCGATCTTCGAGAAGTTGCGATTTCCGATGTGTCTCGTGGCGTGTACGAACTCAGAACGTTTTCTACCGGGAAACTCATGGGCCGACAATTGATCGTTGTCCGATAAGCCCCTCAGAAAAAATGCAGGGTATCGATGCTTGGTGATGTGGCCCATCATCCCTAGCTTTGTGGTTCTGAAAGCCTGCCAATGTAGCTCAGCTGGTAGAGCAGCTCATTCGTAATGAGCAGGTCACCGGTTCAAGTCCGGTCATTGGCTCTCATGACAACGCCTCTTGTGCAAGCGCATAAGGGGCGTTTCCATTTCTCTGTTTGACCGATCATGAAGTCCCACCGAAACATCTCTATAGCGCACCTTATCATGCTGGTAGCCGGTGTTGTTGTGATAGGTTGTACAAAGCCAGATCACATCGGCGTTAAACCGGATGCCACGCGAACTGTGATCTCCGTCTCGGAGGCCATGCGGGTAGAAAATCTGGGTCGCACGGTTACGATAAAAGGAACCGTTGGATCCGTGTGTCAGGACGAAGGGTGCTGGGTGACGATAACGGATGGCACAGCAGAATTAAAGATGCGTTTCACAGACGCCTCGCTAGGAGTTCCAATGAACCTCCGCGGGTCGGTACTTGCCCAAGGTGTCGTACGAGAGAACATTGTAGGGTCGGCCCGTGTCCCAGAAATGTCAGCCACAGGCGTCCAGTTTCTCGATGCTCAATGATGCGAAATGCAACCTCCATCAGAAACCGTCGTAGGTTGCGCCCTGTGGAGGGACAATGATCCGGATTCCGGAGGATAGAGCCGTACGTCGATCGATCACCACTATGCTTGTGGTGATCGGAATTGCCAGCACCATCATACGTATGGTGGCTGTGGGGTTGTGGTGTGTTCAACAGGGTAGATCGATCGACGAGGTCTTTCTCATTGAAGCCTCGTTGACAATCCTGAGCGACATTGTGATCGTCTGTATGATAGGAATTGTTGTGATTCGTATCGGAAGGCCGCGCGAGACACTCACCTATGAACCTGTTGCATCGGCACTAACAACCTATTCTGTTTCGGCATTGGCACTCCTAGTTTTCGCCGCTATTGTGCCTGATGATTTTGATGATGGCAGGCTAACAAGTCTTCTCGGAGTGGTCACCTCCCACCTTGTCGCTATTGGCACTTTCGCCATCTCAATAGGTCTTGCAGGATTCCTGGCAACATTGCTACTCATGCGTCGCCATGAACGTACCCGTCTGTATTTGATCGTGCAAGTGATCATTCTTCTCGGCATCTGGTTGTGTTCAACCCTTGGCTCAGTAAGCACTGTCTTTTCAGTGATAAGTGTGATCCTCACAGTTTTTGGCGCTATTCTGATGCTCATCAATACGCAGCGTCTGAATTGGCTGGCAACGATCACCATGGAGAAGAAAATCCGACTGTTATGGCTAACAGTTTGTGCACTTTTTGCGGCCATCGTTCTTTCGGTGATGCACGTATCGAATGTGGACGCCTACGTTACGGCATCGGCTGCTTCCTTCGTTCGAAGCGGAGCGATCCTTCCAAGTGCCATCAACTTTTTCGGTTTCGTATTCTTCCTGCGCTTCCTCTTTGCTGTCATCGCCGCCTTACCAAACAGTGCAATAGTGGACAGGCGATCTAGCGAAGTGGAGTCCCTGGCACATATCACGCGGCTTATGACGGCTGCTGTAAGCGTAGAGCATCTGTTGAACAGCACTACAGATTTGGCCTTGCGAATCTGCAGAGCACATGGGGCGTGGATGGAGGTTGATGATGGTGATGGCATGCAGGTGGCAGCGGCCCAACTTGTGCATCCGGAGTATGTACGAGCCCTCCATGCCAACCCAACGATCCATGATCTCATCTCAAATGGCAACGGGCCTGTACATGTACAATCACTGAGCGATTTTACGAAGGACGCTGGTGATGTTGCCGTTCGTTCTATGATCATCATTCCTATCTACAGTGATCATCGCAGAATGGGAACATTGGTTGTTTTCAGCACGGTGGACTATGGGTTCGAGCTTGATGACGTACGATTGTTAACGGCCTTTGGCGATATGGTCAGCGTTGCGCTCGATCAGGCGCGACTGATGGAGGCGGCTCTCACAAAGGAGCGACTTCAAAAGGAAGCAGATGTTGCTCGCGACATCCAATCGTCATTGCTTCCTCGCACAAGCCCGGATATTCGTCCGTTTAACGTCCATGCAGTGATGATCCCTGCAACAGAGGTAGGGGGCGATTATTTTGACTACATACGTTTTGCTGATGGTACACAGGGCGTGATAATTGCCGACGTTGCAGGCAAGGGTATCCCTGCGGCCTTGTATATGGCAACGTTGAAGGGCACGGTGCTGGCAGAGATGCGTGTCTCGGCTGGCCCTGCAGATCTCCTGCGCAGAGTGAATGAGACTCTCTTCGGCTCAATGGAGAAACATTCTTACATATCGCTTACCTGCGTCCAATTCGCTATTGCCTCGTGTTCCCTCCG
>CALMZQ010000164.1 GCA_937870915.1 uncultured Ignavibacteria bacterium | reverse complement strand
CCGCTGCTCACTTTGACGCGGAATTCACTGCTCAGTTAGCAACGGAAAGAGGTGTTCACATTACGCGGATTTTCCAGATTGACTTAAGGCCGATATTCGAGCGTGAAGTCCCACGTCCGCAAAGAATCTATTCTAACGCTGATGGCAATAGACTTGTTGTGATGTGGCTTGATAGTGGTACAATAAGGATGTCAGTTATCTCTTATCCTGAGAAGCAGCTCGTCAAGCACCTTCCCTATGAAATTCCAGATCCATGGCAGCAGTACTTCTGCAATATCTCACCCGACGGACGGTTCGTTGTTGCTCCCTGGTTGAATAACAATGACGAGCGGTATGCGCTGCATGATCTTGAGCGCGACACCATGTTTACCTTGATAACGCCAGGCCGTGAAATTATGGGCTACTCCACCGTTGATTTTGATGATGAAAGCACGAAGCTCGTTTTAAGTGAATCGTCCAAGGAAGCAAGGCACCTGACGATAATTGATCTGAAGAGTGGACAGTATGAACGCACCTACATCCCGGGCAGTTACGGTTCGCCTGTGTTTTCGGGCGATGGCAATTCGATAGCAGTATCCGCAGACGTTGGGTATGCACCCACTGGCGTTTCATGGTTCCCACGGGTTCGTGTGATTGATCTAGCAACTAAACAGGTCACATGGGAGATCACCGGCAGTTTGGAAGGGGCCAGTGACTATCGTTTTGACATGCTGACCTATGCTCTTACGTACGATGGGAAAACAGCATTTGTCTTTCGCAATGACACGGCTGATATCGAGGAGATGCGAACAGGGATGTTCTATCATCTGCCCGACACCATCCCTTTCGCTCGGTGTCAACCAAAGACCTTCGGTAGGTTCAACGCGGGGTATGGCCATACAGTCTTTTCCTCAGACCTTAAGCGTGGCTATATGGGTCATGGGTACATGGTGATCCCTGATGAACTTTGGTACCCGTGCGATATACTCGCCGGCAGCTTTGATCTCACACAAACTGCGGTTCATGAATCACCGGATAGGGCAGCAGTTTCGGTCATATATCCTAATCCGGCTAGCTCAACCGTGAACATCCCTTGTGGTAACTACGGCGAAGTAGTTTCATGGTCCATTGCCTCACAAGATGGTAAAGTACAGGCTTCCGGTACTGCCTCAGCCAGTGAGGGACTCTGCACGATCGAGATTCCACAACAGTTGCTGAGAGGATGGTATCACCTCCGAGTAACCGATAGATCAAAATCACGATCTGTCGGCTATCCACTTGTTATTGAATAAGGCTTGGAGATATCGACGCCCAAACAAATTCACCCCCTCTCGAGCGAAGCGTGCGAGAGGGGGCAGGGGGGTGAGCTGAGGAATCTTGTAAAGAGATGACGTACTGACTGAAAGACGCAATGACGTTATGACTGTTATGACGATTATGACTTATGATATCCCAAACTCTGCAACGAACCGGCACCCCTTCTCAGAATGAGAAGGGGAAGGGGGATGAGCCGTGAAGCGTGCGAGAAGGGGCAGGGGAATGAGATCTTGACTGGCGTCGGGCTTAAGCCCGACGTTGTGAAGAGCCCCTCGACTCAGCTCGAAATGACAAAAGGAATGACGTTATGACGGTACAGTATGATAACGTACTTTCGAAAAGTCACTTAGTCATTTCGTCATTTCGTCATTTCGTCATTACGTCATTTCGTCATTCCGTCATTTCGTCATTACGTCATTTCGTCATTACGTCATATTGTCTTCACCAGGGGTAACTATGCGATTCACCATCATTGCTATTCTCTTTGGACTCATCTCGTCTTCGAACGGGTTCTCTCAAGAGCCGGAGTGGCTCTTTAAAATTCCCAAGTATTATCGACTCAAAGGGGGCTCTTCAGTTTTTGTGGTTGATAAACAGCGAGGCGGTGTATTGTTCGATGGGGGAGCGTATGATACATACATTACATATGACGGGGGAGAAACGTGGAAGACAATCTTCGATATAAAGATGTTCTATCTCGATGTTGCAACGTCGTGGCAAATGGATGACGTTGGAAGATGGTACTATACCGGAAACGTATACGGTAAGATGCCGATCAATCTTGTTTCGGAAGATGCCGGCGAAACAATGCGCTACACGATTGCCGATACCAATGCACTACCATTTATGGGTAGATGGGAAGATCAACCAACTGTAGTTCTCCCCGATGCTCTGATGATCGATGCATCCCAGCCACGGTATCCCAGACCCGGCACACCACGTGGGAGATATACGTCATGTGATGCGGGTAGAACCTGGACGTTTCATGGAAGCAGCAGATATCTGTCTCAAATGGATGGACGGACTGTTGGTGCCGGGCGTTTTGTGATGTCCGATTCTACCTTCAAAGCAAAGGAGATCATCGCATGTTCTGACTCAGTAGTTCAAACCTCGATCTCTACCAGCAATCCATACGTGCGGCTAAAAGACGGCACAGTTTTGCAGTACGTTCCAAACATATTCGGCTTCGTTCGCGGGTTTCATATCACCCGTCCAGACAGTTCAACAGAAACCATCTACGATCCACCGTTTACGATCGAATATGGCGGACTCATCAATGATACAGCCGCATTGTACTTCGGTAGCCGTGGTCAAATACTGCTCTATGGAATGGTAGGGGGCTTCCGACTCATTGACGATCCGCCCGTCTACAATCGCTTTCAGCGCGTTGGCAATGCTGGGATCTATGGAGACAGAGTGCTGATGCAAACCATCATTCCAAATGGCAATCTCCGCGACGGAACTCGGTGGACAGTGTACAACGTGCGAAGTGGTGAGGCCTCGACGTTTCTGAGACCTCCTTCATATGGCACGTCATGGGGCATTTACTTCAGAAGTAACCCGTTCGATGTACATGGTGTTGTTGCATTCTCCGATAGCACGTGGCTGGCTTCGTTCCTAAATGGTGAACTCCTTCGGACCGACAATGCCGGTGCAACGTGGACCATCGTCGATAACATTCAACGTGACGAGAAATGGGGCGAATCATGGATCGGTATTAATCGACTGTTCATGCGTGGTAATGGCCAAATGGCCTTGATTAACGAACGGAATCGATTGATGGTGAGCGAGCCCACCACTGATACGTGGCGAATCATACATCCAGCCCCTTTCATACATGAGATCGATTTAGGCAATAATAGTATCTCAATTTTCACACGATCGAGAATCACCTATGATGAGGACAACGGCGGGAGATATCGAGCAGCGTTCGGTCCGTCATCAATCTATTTTGCACACCCAGATACAATGTGGATCTCTGGGGATGTTGTTGGTAGGTTCACTGCAGACGGACGGTTCATTGACACTCTACTAGCTCGACGATCACGCCTCATCAAACGGATATCTCCGTTGGTAACGATCTCTGCAATGGACTCACTCTACTTCACATTTAATAATGGGAAGGATTGGGTCTATGTTGGCTATTCATTGCCAAAGTATATCTACAATTCTGACACGCTCACGGCAGGTGTTGGCGATGTTGCCGTTGCCAAGGATGGATCGATCATTGTTGGTTTGCGCGGACTACGCACCTATCACGCGGATGGCTCACTGATAGATACAGTTCCCGGTGGGATAATGAGATCTACCAACAATGGTGACAGTTGGGAGCGCTGTACGTCTGACATTCCCGAATGGCTACACATTACATCGGTCATGACATCACCCTCCGGAACCATCTTCTGTCTCGCATCAGAATTGAACTTAGATGCACGCGCAGTGAACCCGTTCACAGGCGAAATCGAACTGCTTGACCACTCGGCCTACGGTGAAAAGGCCTTCAAGCTAGGCTTCAGTTATATCTATCGGTCCACAGACAACGGCCTCACGTGGTCGCGCACATTTGTTTTCCCCGACCGATTCGTACTTCCCTCAACCGACATGCGATTCACCATGATGCCCGATGGACGAATCCTCGCCATCCACCCAACAGCCGGAATTGCCATCAGCCATAATGATGGTCTTTCATGGGGCTTGGCAGACCCTTTGAATATCGGAGACCAGATCGTGAACGATGTTGTGTTCACCGATGATGGTTATGCTCACATCGCTACAAACGATGGGTATGTGCGCATCCTCATCGAAAACATTCTCAGTGTACGAGAATCACATCATGTTTCAGGCTCACTCCGTGTACTCACAAACGATGACGGTTCTGTTACGTTCCTTAACGAGATACCATCCTCCGTATCGGTCTACAGCATCGATGGTCGCCTCATACAACGCTTCGACGACCCCAATGGCATCCAGTCCTTCCAACGCAACAACGATGGACATCGTGCCGTTGTAATCGTTGCAACCGTCAAGGGCAAAACGTTGTCTACGATCATCATGACGAAATGACTCCGCTCGCTTCGCTCGCAATGACGAAATGACTCCGCTCGCTTCGCTCGCAATGACGAAATGACGGTACGACGATTATGACGTTATGACGATTATGACGGTATGCCTTCCCAAACTCTGCCACGAACCGGCACCCCCTCTCTAGCGAAGCGTGAGAGAGGGGGCAGGGTGGTGAGTTCTTGCCAGTCGGCGTGCCTCGATCCTCCCTTCGGCAGGACATGCTCCACTCGGCAAGACCGCAAAGAAATGACGTAATGACCAAATGACATAACGATGTTATGACAACTATGACTTCTATGACGGCATGACGTGAAAGCGTACTTTCGTGAAGTCATAGCGTCATAACCGTCATAACCGTCATAACTGCATAACAATGCGTAAAATCCAAACAATTCGTGTTCTTGGTTTCCCAATCGATCTTGGTGCCGACCGCCGTGGGGTGGACATGGGGCCCTCTGCTCTGCGTATTGCCGATGTGGATCTCAAACTGGAAGAGCTGGGCTATACGGTGGTGGATGAAGGGGATATCCCTATCCGTAACATCGAGGTGCAGGAACTGCAGGACGCAAAGCTGAAGTACTTGCCGGAAGTGGCGGCGATGAGCTCGGTGCTTGCCTCGCGCGTAAAGGGGATTCTCGATGACGGACATTTCCCGCTGATCTTCGGTGGCGATCACTCGATGTCGGTTGGTTCTGTTGCAGGCATTGCCTCCCACTGCAAAGAACAAGGAAAAACACTGGGTGTTATCTGGATCGATGCCCATGCCGATATGAATACGGCGGAAACAACTCCAAGCGGAAACATCCACGGAATGCCCCTTGCCGTAGCTATGGGATATGGTCACCCTTCGCTTCTTGGGATAGGGGGCGAGTTCACAAAATTGGATCCGCGCAATCTTGCCATAATCGGACTCCGCAGTATCGACCCGGGAGAGCGTGAATTGATCAAGGACCTGGGAGTGGCGGCGTTTACGATGTTTGATGTGGACCGACTAGGCATGTACGAGATTGCCTCGCGTGTTCTGGAGGATATGGGTCGGAGTGTGGATCACCTGCACATCTCCTTCGATGTGGATGGCGTAGACCCATCTGTTGCCCCTGGTGTTGGTACTCCCGTGGTAGGGGGCTTAACCATGCGCGAAGCTCACGTCTTTATGGAAATGATCTCCCAAGTAGATGCCTATGCATCTCTGGAAGTGGCGGAGGTGAATCCTATTCTTGACGATAGGAATAAAACTGCTGAGTTCGCCGCAGAGATCATTGCCTCGTCAATGGGAAAACGTATTCTGTAGTAGTGCGCCCCTTACTCCTTTTCCTCGTTGCCTTCGGATCTGTTGTCACGGCGATAGCAGCAGATTCAACCGTTGTTGGTGCTGCTCGATCCGTCCACAAGGGGAACCTTAAACCCGTCCGCGCAGAACTTTCTGCAATGTGGACGTTTGGTATTGATGCCGATGAGTTCTTCAAAGACTATCAACTGGTGTTAGGGGGCAAGTCCAGCGGTTTTAATGCACCCATGGGCTTTAGCGCCTCACTCTCCACCTACCAACTCGGTAATGCGAGTATTGGCGTTATGGCAGGGTACTATAAGGCCGTGGTTCGAGAGAATTACAACTACGATCCGTTGATCATCGATACGTCCTTTGCGCCCCCTCAAAACATCACGCAAGACATCAGCCTTACGTGTCTGCCGGCAATGCTCACCATAGACTATTATCCGTACAACAGACAGTTCACGGGTTTTGTTGGTGCGGGCGTGGGTCTGGGGGCTGCAACGTTCCGTTGGACAGAAACCATCACGTCATCGCAGTCCATCGGCGCCAGACTCGGCGGTGAACGTTATAATGAAACACACCTCGTACCGGCTGTGATGCTCCGCGCAGGTGTCTCCCTTGGACTGGATGATGAACTCGGCGCAAATATCCGCGCTGCCATAACGATGGAAGGGGGCTACCTCTACATGCCCCTTGCCGCCCCTCTTTTCGCAAAAACTGCCGATTCATTCGTGGCCCAAACCCCAGAGCGTTTACAGGGTATGTATAAAATTCAGTCGGGTGGACTCCAACTCCGTATAGGATTTGTGCTCTTTATACGTCCCCCCGCTAAGACCGTGGGAAACTCGTAAGAATGTTCCTTTGCGAGGAACAGATTCCTTCCTACATTTCCCACTGGTAAACGCCGAAGCACTTTAACCTTTCATTGAAAAAGGAGATCATCGTGGATATCCATATCACCACCCGCCATTGCACCCTTTCCGATACCGAACACCAAGCCGCCGTTGACGCCGCAAAACACTTCGAAAAATTCCACAACTCCATCATCCGCGTCGATGCCATTGTTGATGAAGGCCCCCTCACCAAATCCTGCGAATACACTGTGAAGATCAATGGCCAACTCATCGTTGCCAAAGAATCCGCCCCGGAATTCACCAAGGCCATTCACGACGCAGCACAGAAGATCCAACGCCAACTGACGAAGATTCATGATAAGCAGACGAGCCACTGAGCCCGACGCAATAGCACGCTATCGAGCGACTCGTAGCTCAGCAAGACTTAAGTCAACAGCGCGCAGGACATGAGCAATGTGTTCATCCGTCAGCGCATTGCTGACGAACCACGTCTCAAATGCCGATGGAGGCAGCATTACTCCGTGGTTGAGCATCGAGTGAAAGAATCTAGAGTACGTCGTTGTATCAGCGGCCATTGCAGTGTCAAGGTCGACTACACGATCCACACCAAAGAAGATGCTGAGCATGGAGCCGCATTGGTTCACGCAGGCCTTGTTGTTGTGAGCATCGCATAGTTGACGAATCTGTTCGGCTAAGTACGCACAACTAGCGTTGATTCGTTCGTAAATCGTACGATCTTGATCCAGTATAGAAAGAGTCGCTAACCCACAGGTTACAGCCAGTGGATTGCCCGATAAGGTGCCAGCCTGATACACCGGACCGAGGGGGGCAAACATATCCATTATAGATGCCCGGGCCGCAACAGCGCCAATGGGCATGCCGCCGCCAATCACCTTGCCGAATGTAACTATGTCAGCAGTTATACCGAACATATCTTGGGCACCGCCAATTGCAAGGCGGAAACCAGTCATCACCTCATCAAAAATGAGTAACGTTCCACTTGTTGTGCACGCCTTGCGTATTGCTGCCAGATACCCGTCAACCGGCGGGATGCAGCCCATGTTTCCAGCAACTGGTTCGAGGATCACGGCAGCAACATCCCCCTTTGCGATGGCGTCTACGATGGCCTCGGCATCGTTATACGGCACTACCGTCGTGTCGTGTGCAGCACCCAGGGTTACGCCGGCAGAAGTTGGCGTACCCATGCTAAGCAAACCACTCCCTGCTGCTACAAGAAATGCATCGGCATGGCCATGATAACAACCAGCGGCTTTGATGATGCGACTCCGCCCAGTCATCCCTCGAGCAAGCCGCACGGCCGACATACAGGCCTCAGTGCCTGAGCTAGTAAGGCGTACACGTTCAATACCTGGCACAAGGCAGGTAATCAATTGTGCAAGTTCTACCTCCAACGAGGTCGGTGCGCCATAAGAAATTCCTCGATCGAGTTGCTCATGCAGGCAATGGCGCACACGTGCTTCACCATGACCAAGGATCATTGGTCCCCAACTATTCAATAGGTCGATGTAAGTGTTACCGTCGACATCTGTGAGGATGTCTCCATGTGCTTGTTCAATGAAACGGGGTGTTCCTCCAACACTTGCAAAGGAGCGAACTGGCGAGTTCACTCCTCCAGGAATATGTACCTTCGCCTCATTGAACAGAGCCACTGATCGTTCAAGTTTCATCGTATGAGCCCTTTTTCAAGTAGTGTCTCTGCGAAGTAAGTGACGATGATGTCTGCACCGGCACGCCGTATCGCAGTTGTAGCCTCAAGAACTGCCGTGTGGAAGTCGAACATCCCACGTGCAGAACCATCAAGAATCATGGATGCTTCCCCAGAGACATGGTAGGCAGCAATAGGCCGATCAGACATAACTGATAACCGGTGGATCACGTCGAGGTACCACATCGCAGGCTTGACCATAACGATGTCTGCACCTTCATCCAGATCCAGCATTAACTCTCGCTCTGCCTCGCGAACATTGGATGGATCCATTTGATAAGCTCGCTTGTCGCCAAATAAAGGAGCACTATCGAGGATCGTACGGAACGGGCCATACAAGCACGAAGCATACTTAGCCGTGTATGACATCACTGCGGTATCGACGTGTCGATGCTCATCCAGCAAGGAACGTATCGAAGCAACCCGGCCATCCATCATGTCGGAAGGCGCAACAACATGTGCGCCTGCCTCGGCATGCATAAGTGCCATGCGCGAAAGCAAGTCAACTGTTGCATCGTTAACCACGTGTCCATTCACAACAATCCCGTCATGTCCGTGTGTGGTGTACGGATCAAGAGCAACGTCGGTCATCACAACAAGATTGGGATATGTTGCTCGCAAGAACCGGATCGAACGCGGAACAATACCATCGGGCACCATTGCATGTGTACCGCACGTAGTTTTGTGTTTTGGATCGATCTTCCCGAAGACCAACACGCTAGAAAGCCCCCTCTCCAAAAGCGGCTCTAGGTAGGGGGCAATCATATCAACGGACAGTATGTGGACCATAGGGAGTCCGTCCACTTTTACATCAATGCCAGTGCCGTCCTGCACAAAGAGTGGCAGGACGAGATGTGACGGATGCAATTCTGTTTCTCGAACCAGTGCGCGGAGTGTGGCAGTTGTGCGTAACCGGCGTGGACGCTGAGTGCAGTTCATGTGTAGTTTTTCACAGTGTCTATGAATACTCGTGCAGCATCAACGGGTGTCGTGGGCAAGATGCCATGGCCA
The DNA here is from genome assembly GCA_937870915.1 of uncultured Ignavibacteria bacterium. Lineage (GTDB taxonomy): Bacteria > Bacteroidota > Ignavibacteria > Kapaibacteriales > Kapaibacteriaceae > UBA10438. The sequence continues at coordinate 16,417 of CALMZQ010000164.1, read as the reverse complement.
AGGTTAATGATGGTGCGTTGCACACCAAGATCATGGATCAACTGTATGGTCGTTTTGCGAATTGTATCATGGTCTGCAAACAGCATTACCGGATCCAGATTCCCTTGTAATGTGTGGGAGGGCACAAGCATGCGTGCCTGTGCTGCTTCAATGGACCAGTCTAGTCCTACGGCCACTGAACCTAATGAAGCTATGTTGTCGATACCAACATGAGCACCGCGCGCATAGACGATCAAAGGTATATCAGCAAGCGAACTAACGATACGCGTCCACAGCGGCATCATCCACGTTTGGTACATGGACGGACTCAGTGCTGCAGCCCACGAATCAAAAACTTGAACGGCACTTGCTCCAGCTTGGTGCTGCATGCGAAGGTAGTCTATGGTTTGGTCTGTGATCAAATCTAGCAGACGGCTAGCCGCCTGTGGTTGTTCGAGCAGGAATCGCTTGGCTAGTTCCCAATCTTTACTACCTTTTCCTTCAACCATGTAGCAAAGTATTGTCCATGGTGCACCTGCAAATCCTATCACAGGCACGGAATCGGATAGTTCGCTTCGTGTGAGGCGTATTGCGTCGGAAACATATCCAAGAGACTCCGCGGCGGGTAACCGCACAAGCTGTTCTACATCATGCATCGTTCGAATTGGGTGGGGGAGTCGCGGCCCAGCACCGGCCTCCATTGTTACAGGACATCCCAATGCATCAGGAACCACGAGGATGTCGCTGAAGATAATGGCAGCATCCACACCTAGAACGTCAACTGGCATGCGAGATATCTGCGACGCCAGTTCGGGTGTGCGAATCCGCGTGAAGAAGGGATAACGTTCCTGCAACTCGCGGTATTTGGGAAGAAATCGTCCAGCCTGTCGCATAATCCACACTGGAGGCCGTGGTACAATGTTGCCTTGTAAGGCCTGTTCAAGTAGTGTAATCATAATTGATTTAGTTGTATTACAAGTTGCCTGAGAAGTGTTGTCTCGTTCGCATGTGAACTCACAACGTGAGGAATTGCACCTAATGCCAGGATGGCTTTAGCAGTTGAAGGACCAATGGCACCAATGATGCCGAGTCGGCCTTGATTAACGGGTGTAAGGATTGAGGCAGCACTGCTGGGACTAAAGAGCGCCGTGGCGTCAACATCAGGCACGATGGGATTTGTCGATCGGGCCTTATAGATCGCGAGACGAGGGACGTCGAGGTCATGCATGACGCACTCGCCGCAGAGATATCGAGTTCGTTGCGAGTTGTGGTTACAAATTACATGCTGTAATTCCCGCGCCGAGGCCGCCGTGGCTATCACGGTTCCACCGAGTCTTTTGATCTGGACGTTAGTATTGCCGGTCAATGTGATAATTGGCAATGAACGAAGCACGTCGATGCAGTCATGCTCGATCATAGAAGAAACAGCGTGCATGCTGGTAATCACTAGCTGAAGCGCGTCGGCCATAAATGCAAGGATCGATGCTTTGTCTGAGGTAGTGACCACTTCGAGTGCAGGCACTACTACAAGCTCGATGCTTAGCTCTGCCGCAGCTTCCATCGTTTCCCTACGTGGCTGGCGTGTCCACAACACCTGATCAGACATTGCGCGCCACGGAGACTAGCGCTCTCGCACCAGAGCGCAGAGCCTGTTGAACCAGATCTGCGACAAGCGTATGGGCACTGGTTCTTGCAGCAGTCCCTGATACCTCTACGGCCTTGGAACCGTCAGCGTTGTGAATCGTGCACTTCATGGAAACTGTGAGCTTGTCCACAGTGGCGATCGCGCCGATGGCACTCGAACATCCTCCATCAAGAGCCGCAAGAAACGTACGTTCCAGGGTAGTGGCCAGCGCCGTAACTGGATCATTGAGAATCAAAAGCGCATCGGCAATGTTCTGGTCTGAAATGCGACCAACTATACAAATTGCACCTTGTGATGGAGCAGGTATCATCCAATCTATACGTTTCATTGTCTGCGGCGTGAGATTTAATCGTTGGAGAGCGGCCTCGGCCATGATGATGCCATCCATCGTGCCGCGTTCCAGATATGAAAGCCGTGTTGCGATGTTACCCCTAAGTGGAACAGTTGTATGATGAGGATAGCGATGCAGCCATTGCGCTGACCTACGCCTAGAGCTTGTACCAATGGTGAGCCGCTGCTGCATCGCTTCCAGCAATAATGTTGGCGATGCCATGATGATAGTATCGTGGACTGAACCTCTCGGCAACACGGCCATTATACAAAGTCCTTCTGGCATTGTTGTTGGCACATCCTTCATTGAATGCACAGCAATATCAATCTGTTTTTCCAGCAGTGCCCTGTCTAGTGCCGCAGAGAATACACCAACACCATCAAAGTGCCATAGTGGGGTAGATAGATCTAGATCTCCTTGGCTCTCGATAATAACGGTTGTGGTGTTGAACGCACCCGATAATGCCGTGGACACGGCATCAGCCTGACGGCGTGCCAAAGCACTACCTCGTGTACCAATACGCAGTAGTTTCATGTACTGGCGGTCTCACGGCCATCAAGCACAAACAGCCCATCTACTATGTCAGTCGGCAGACGATCGCGATACCGAATACTGCTGAAGATGGACCTTCTGAAAACCTTAACCAGGCTTCCGATAGTGGCTTCATCATGTTGCCCCTCAGCACGCATTGTTTCTTCTACGTGGCGCAGTAGCGGGTGGATGCGCTGGGACAAACACCAAGTTTCAACTGCCTCAATCTCCTGAGCAACGATGCTTTTCGCCTCAGGTATCGCAGATCGCCGCCCGTGACTTGCTCGTCCCATGCGATTTTCGATATCGCCAAGAGTATACAAGAGCACACCACAAGACCGCACAGAGGGATCTATAACACTGGGAGAACATACATCCACTACAACGGCACCCCGTTTAAACATCAGTGTGTCATCTGCTCGGAATGTGGTGCCATCAACGGCAAAGAGCACAACGTCAGCCGATGTTACCCAATGCGGAAGTGCGCATAGTTGGTCGGCCACAGCACCAATCTCTTCTGCCAGTTCGCGAGCCGTCTGAACGGTACGATTTAGAATACACACGTTGTAGGAGCCAGGATCGGAACAGAGCAGCCGTGCGTAGGCCCTACCAACGAAACCTGCGCCTACTACCACCACATTCATACCTCGTTTGCCATGGCTCGATGCGATCGCGTGAATGGCCGACGAAACACTCATAGATCCATGTCCGAGTATTGTTTCTGCGCGTACCCGCTTGCCGGCCGCTACGGCTCCCTGAATGATCCGGTCAAGTTTCCCATGGCACATCCCATTAGTCAATGCAGCGGCATGTGCAGCACGTAGCTGGCCTAAGATTTCAGACTCACCGAGGACGTTTGATTGAAGTCCACACGCTACTTCAAAGATGTGAGACACCGCATCAAAGCCGATGATCACGGCAGGGGGCTCAGTAGTTTCTGGTAGCAGCGGCAACAATGCCGCCAATGTCTCCTCTGGTGTTGACCCCACGACATAGATCTCCGACCGAAGGCAAGTGAAGAGGATGCATGCTGCGTTGATTTCATGGCGCAACAATACATCCAGAGTGTCCTCGGCGGACGGTCTGGATACAAAGGGAAGTTGAATAACGCTACAGTTTTCGAAAACACGTACCATTGATGCGAAACTATTCAGAGGAGACTTGATGCGGATATCCTATTCCGAAACGATTTTATCCGAAAGAGAAATCCGTGGCGCACTTTTCTAGCCATTGACATAGGTTTGCTACGTGGAAGCCGCTAACAATCACGCACCTGAACACTCCATTGCACAGATCGAACGTCATGGTGACGATTCTGTCCAATACCTACGGATTCGCACCCAAGATTACGATGCAGACGTGGACGTTGCGGTTAAGCCGGGAATGATCAGCTTATATTTCAACAGCATATCAGCAATGTCATTCAGCTTTCAAGGAGGGCGATACGTTCATACTATGCAACCGCGATCGTTGATGATCATCTATGAACCACAGCACCCGTCTACCTTTGTGGTTAAGGTTCCAGCGAAGGAAGAATTGATCGCAATACGCATAACAGTGGAAGCTCTTCACCGTTTGCTGCACTCAGATCTGCATGAATTGCGATTTCTTCGTTCGGAAAATATTGACAAACGATTCCATTCCGAGCGAGCACAGTCGTCTGGTGTGGAACAGACGATGTATCAGATTGCAACGCGCCATTGTCCTTCCGGCCTAGAGCGGGTATTCGCGCTTTCAAAGACATATGAATTGCTGTTCCATGCCTTCCGAGTTGACGCTGATGTCGCCCTCAATCATTGTCCGTTTCTTGCTGATGAGGTGAATATGGAGCGCATCCGTAATGCCAAGCAGATCCTGCATGATGAACTTCGCAACCCACCGGGAATCAAAGAATTAGCAAGGCGCATCCACATGAATGAGACACATCTGAAGTCGGGCTTTAAGAGGATCTATGGTTGCACTATCCATAGGTGGGTGGTTGAACAGCGCATGGGCAGTGCATATCATTTGCTAGAATCTGGAACACATAATGTAAATGAAGTAGCCGAAGCCGTTGGTTATCAAAACGTCAGTCAGTTCATCACAGCGTTTAAACGACGCTACGGCATCACACCAGGTAAGTTGACTCAGACTTTCCGTGAGGTACTTGGGGTATGAAACAGGCCGTTATGCTTGTAAATCTGGGATCACCTTCATCGCCTTCCGAGGAGGATGTACGTAATTATCTTGATGAGTTTCTTCACGACCCAAATGTGATCGACCTGCCATGGTGGCTACGTAGATTTATCGTGGACGGTATCGTATTGAGAACACGTCCACCTAGAACAGCAGCGCTATATGCCTCCATATGGACCAATGAAGGATCACCCTTGATCGTCAGTGGCAGGGCCTTGCGTCAATCAATTGCGGATATTCTGGACGTACCTGTAGCATTGGCCATGCGATATGGTGATCCATCGATCTCGGAAGCGTTAGGATCGCTCGTCGCAGCGCACCCCAACCTAGAGCACGTTATCCTAGTGCCGCTGTATCCGCAATCGGCGATGGCAACCACGAAGACTGTAATTGATTCATTTGCAACTGCGCAACAGCAAATCGCTCCAACATTGCGAACGAGCGTCATCAAACCTTGGTACGATGAACCTCGCGCGATGTCTCTTCTTGCGTCAAGGCTCTCATCGATGGTTGATGCTGAGACTGACGCTGTGATCTTGAGCTATCACGGCATCCCGAAGCGTCACTTGCACAAGATGGACCCAACTGGGCATCACTGTAAGGCAGATAGTGAATGTTGTACAACAGCATCATTAGCCCACGCTACGTGTTATCTCCACCAGTGCAAGGTAATGACAGATGGCATTGCCGTCCTATTGCCGATCCAAAGAGATCGGGTGCACATGACATTTCAATCCAGATTTGGATTTGACAGATGGCTCACGCCATCCACGGATGACGTGGTTGTGAAACTCGCTAGGGAAGGTGCAAAACGTGTTGTACTTATGGCGCCGGCCTTCGTTGCCGACTGTCTTGAGACATTAGAAGAGCTTTGCATTGGAACACGTGAGAAGTTTCTACACCATGGAGGCGTTCACTTTGACTATGTTTCGTGCCTGAATGCTGACTCGCGGTGGGTGCAGATCTTAGCATCACTAATATCATGTGAAATGGATACATGCAGATCGTAGTGATTGGTGGTGGTCTAACTGGTATTGCTGCCGCGAGGGCTCATCAGGATAAGGGTCATGACGTTACTCTAGTGACGAACGATTCGCACCTCGGTGGGGTACTGGCAACAACAGTCATTGATGGCGTGCCTCGCAATCATAGTGCTCAGTCATTTGCACTAACGGCTGATCTTACCGCTCTCTTCACTGCATGGGGGGTGCGTGACGCGTTGTTTGATGCACCGCCAGAGGCAGGCACTCGATGCATCGTGTATCAAGGCAGAGTGCACCGTCTTAACAGCCCCTTACATCTCATCACGAGTAGACTCGTTCCCGTCACCACTGTGTTAAAGGCACTCTTGCGATTGGGGAAGCCGTTGCCAGAAGGTGAGCCAACCATTGCTGAGATAGTGAGGTATTATGCAGATCAGGTAGTGGTGGAGCGTCTGGCGCGGCCCATCGTGGCGGGTATCTTTGCTGGGGACCCCGAGCGGTTGTCATTCAAGGCTTGCTTTCCATCTGTTGGAAGAGCGTCTCCGCGAAGAATGGGGCGTACCCGCCGCAGCGTAGTGCTGCCCATACACGGTATGGCAGACTTTGCAGGTCGTCTTGCTGATGGCCTTACAGATGTTCGCCTCGGTTGGTGGGCACAATCGATCGAGCAAAGCTCCAACATGTGGGTTGTTCGTAGTGATCACGATGTGATCCATGCAGACCGTGTGATACTCACGGTTAGTGCTCATTCAGCTGCCAGCCTTGTCAGCGAGCACGACTCGTTGTTGGGAACTAAACTTAGTGCTATGGCTTACGGTGGAGTAAGGGTCTTGCACTGTTCATATTGGAAGTATCAGCAGGCTGTTACTTTGCATGCCTTCGGTGCGTTGTGGGCGGATAGCGGTCCTGTACGAGGCATGGTGGACCTGTCAATGTTGATGCATGTGCAGAGCGACCGTCAATTTGCTGTCGTGTTTATAACGCCAGGAGCCACCACTGAGGAGGCAATGAGCGAAGTACGACGGGTTTTCAAAATCAGCGGAGAGATACAGATCGATCTCGAGATTGATTGGACACACGCCATTCCACAGTATGAGTCTGGCCATCTTGAGTTAATTGAACAGATCACTGCTTTTGAGGCACAGTATCCGGGCCTGTTACTTGTTGGCAATTATCGCGGTGGCGTGAGTGTGGGTGACCGTATCAGGCAGGGCGTTGAAACATCATGGACAAGCTAGCTTTGTATGACATCCCGGTACCTCGATATACGAGTTACCCTACGGTTCCCTTATGGGACCCAAGTACACATACAGAATCCACATGGAGGTCCGCGGTAGAGCGCAGATTCATCTCAGAGCAGGGTGAGGTGTGCCTCTATATCCATCTGCCGTTCTGTGAGTCGTTATGCACGTTCTGCGCCTGTAATAAGCGCATCACGAAAAATCACGATGTTGAAGAACCGTATCTCTTAGCCGTACTAGCTGAGTGGAACATGTACAAGCAAATGATGCCGTCAACACCAGTGATTCGAGAGATACACTTAGGTGGCGGAACGCCAACATTCTTCTCGCCAAACAACTTGATCCGGTTGATCGATGCTGTCACGAGAGGCTGTATAGTGCCAGAGAATCACGAGTTCAGCGTCGAAGTACACCCTACCCATACATCATACGAACATCTTGAGACGCTCCGCAATGTTGGCTTCAATCGGATGAGTCTGGGTGTGCAGGATTTTGATCCCAGTGTACAGTACATAATTAATCGGATGCAGTCCTATGAACAAACACGCATTGTTATCCAACAGGCTCGCGAATTGGGATATCAAAGCGTGAATGTCGATCTAGTCTACGGTTTGCCGTTGCAGACACTGGATGGCATACGGGGCACGATCAGCAAGATCGCAGAAGTGATGCCAAATCGCATTGCCTATTATTCATATGCCCATGTTCCCTGGAAGAGCAAAGGCCAGCGACGATACACCGATGCTGATGTCCCCTCCGGTGAACAGAAGTTCTCGATGTACATGCTGGGTAGGGAAATGCTCGCCGGGCTTGGTTATGCATCAATCGGTATGGATCACTTTGCTTTGCCTTCCGACAACCTTTTACATGCTTACCGCAGCGGTGCTCTGCATCGAAACTTCATGGGCTACACAACAACAAACCATAAACTCGTGATCGGTTTAGGCGTGTCTAGCATTAGCGACACATGGGATACCTTCTCTCAGAACGAGAAGGTGGTGGAGGAGTATCAAGCGCGCGTAGCGAGCGGCAAGCTGCCCATTCATAAAGGACATACCCTTTCATACGAGGATCTTGTTCTGCGCCAGCATATTTTGGATCTTATGTGCAGAGATCATACCACAATAAAACCCCAAATGCTCGAACCAATGTTGTTGCAAAACATCCGATCGCGCTTGTCACGATTTGAGAAGGATGGACTGATTAGGGTTACTGGAAATGATATCCATGTCCTAGACATGGGCCGGTTGTTCATTCGTAACGTCTGCACAGCATTCGACGCCAGCCAGTTGCGACGTCAGCCTCAGGAGCAACAGTTCAGCCAAGGTGTTTGATTATGTCCTACGTGTTGTTAAAACCCCATAGCCCCATAGCCCCATAGCCCCATAACCCTGTTGTCATCCCGAGCATCGAAGATGCGAAGGCCCTTCTTCCGAATATCCGTAACTCCGTAACTTCTCCTCTATGCCTTCTCTCCGCGCCTCTCCTCCCATCTTCAAGGAATCTATAACGGTTCGTGAGCTTCTCACGGGTCCGGTGCACTTGCGTCCGCTTACGGGTGAGATTGGATTGGATAATTCCATTACGGATAAGAGTTTGCACAGACCGCAGCTGGCATTGGCGGGATATACGGAGTTCTTTACCTACTACCGTGTGCAGCTCTTTGGCAATACGGAGTTCTATTACCTCAAGTCTCTCTCTCCGGAGCGTAGGGCTGAAGCGTTTGCGCGCATCTGTTCGTTTAACGTGCCGGTTATCGTCTGCGCCAATGACCATGTGTTGGATGATGATCTGGTACGTCACGCAGAAGAAAAGGGAATTGCGGTATTGGCAACACCGTTCGATACCACAAAGACCATTTACTTGCTGAGCGAATACCTTGACGATCAGTTCACAGCCCAACTGTCCGTGCACGGATCGTTCGTTGATGTGTACGGAGTGGGTATGCTGTTTACAGGGTCTAGCGGTATTGGCAAGAGTGAGATTGCCCTCGACCTAGTGGAAAGGGGCCATCGTCTCGTAGCAGATGACATAGTGGTCCTCACAAAAAAACGTGAGAGTATCCTTATGGGTACCGGCACATCCTTGGTGAAACACTTCATGGAGATCCGCGGACTAGGTGTGATAGATGTGCGCGAGATGTTTGGCATCCGCTCCATCCGCTTCCAAAAACGATGTGAACTCATCGTTGAACTTGAGGTGTACGACGAAAAACGTGAATACAATCGAACGGGCCTTGATGAGTCCACGCTGGACCTCCTAGGCGTACAAATGCCGTCCGTTAAACTCCCCATCTTTCCGGGGAAGAACGTAACGGTTATTTCGGAAACAATTGCTCTTAACTATCTCCTGCGCACCTATGGCTACAATGCTTCCAAGGTCTTTTCAGACCGACTCCAAGAAGAAATCTCCCGACGCCGCAACGCAAAGGGAAGCGTTGACCAAAGGACGGTTACGTATTTCCAGTCGGATGACGAGTAGGGCTTGGGATGGGACTCCTGCTCAGAATGGGACTAAGGATGGGACTAAGGATGGGACTCTTGCTAAGGATGGGACTTGGGATGGGACTAAAGATGGGACTTGGGATGGGACGATGAGGGCGGCTATTGTAGCCTTCGTTATGGTTCCATTGTTCCTCATGCTTACGGCCTGTGGGGGTGATGAGCAGAGTGGTGGTGGGGGAGCTGCGGGTGATGCGGTAGTGGGTGAGTGGATTGTGATCCACGAGCTTTCTGATCCGGAAGGTCTTAATCCGATGGTCACCAATGATGCCTCTGCTAGTGCAGTGTTTGATCGTGTCTATGAGAAGTTGTTGGCGCAGGACTTTGTAACCACGGACTTGTATCCGGTGTTGGCAGAAGCTAGGCCAACGATCAGTGAGGATCACCTTACCTATACCTTTAAACTGCGGGACGGAATAACATTTAGCGATGGGAAGCCCCTTACCGCTAAGGATGTGGTGTTCTCGTATAAGGTGGTGAAGAACCCACTCATCACGGATGCTGCTGCGTTGCGGAATTATTATGAGTCGGTGAAGGATGTGGTTGCGCCGGATGAAAAAACCGTGGTGATCACGATGAGTCAACCATATTTCCTGGCTGAGTATTTCCTGGGTGGACTCTGGATTGTCCCCAAACATATTTTCGATCCAAAGGGGCTTACGGACAACTACACGTTTGACGAAGCCAACAGTATGGAGAAGGCTCAGGCCAATGCCGCGCTCAAGGAATTTGCTACGTGGTACAACACGGCAGATGTAAAGCGCGATACAAAACTCAACGTTGGGTCGGGCCCGTACATCTTTGACGAATGGAAAACGGGTGAATCCGTCACCCTCCGTCGCAACCCCAAACATTGGAATGCCGGCAAGGACCAATGGAACCCGGGTTATGCAGAGAAGCTGATCTACAAGGTGGTGAACGATCGGAACTCGGCAGTGGTAGCACTCAAAAATGGCGAGCTGGACTTTATGGAATACGTCCCGGCCGCCAAGTTTGCAGAAGAGATCGATACCGTTGCCACACCGTTCTTGCGCAAGTATGCCTTCCCAACACAGGCCTATACCTACATCGGCTTTAACACCAACCGTACGGTGCTCAGCGATGCAAAGGTCCGCAAGGCAATGGCGTATTGTCTGGACCGCGATGCCCTTATCAAACAGGTCGTACGGGGCTTGGCAGTAAAGGTAAACTCACCTATCTATCAGCAACGTCCGGAATACGATGCAACGTTGCCAAACATCGACTATAACCCCAACACCGCTAAGCAGCTCCTGGCCGAAGCGGGCTGGGCAGATACTGATGGTGACGGAGTGTTGGATAAGGTGCTGGGTGGACGTAAGACGCCGCTCCACGTAACCTTCTTGATCAATGCCGGGAACGAAATGCGCGAGGCCATTGCCATCACGATGTCCGAGGAACTCCGCAAGATCGGCGTCAAGATGGACATCCGTAAGCTCGAGTGGAGCGTCTTCCTGGAAAACCTCCGCACCCGCAACTTTGAGATGTTCATTGGCGGGTGGGTGAATGACCCAATTCCGAGCGATCCGTATCAGATCTGGCACTCATCGCAGATAGGGAATAAGGGTAGCAACTATGTAGGGTTCAAGAACAAACGTGCAGACGAATTGCTCGACCTCAACCGCACGGAATTTGACGAAACCAAACGTATTGCCTACATGAAGGAATTCCAGCAAATCGTTGCAAGTGAACAGCCTTATATCTTCTTGTGGAGTCCACTCTACCCAAGCGTCTACAACACCCGTCTCCAAAACGTCAACTACTCCGCCGTCAGGCCCGGCTACAATCCAACACAATGGTGGGTTCCCAAGGCCCAATGGAAATACGCCCCCGTCCAGTAAGTCCATACACACAGCCTTTGCACCACAGCCATGCCCCTCAAGCGACACGAACTCCGGGAGATCATCGGCGGTGGTGAATCATCCACCGTTGAATTCAAGCGGAAGTTCACCACAACGGAGAAGATTGCGCGGGAGATCATCGCCTTTGCCAATACGGTAGGGGGCTATTTGCTCCTTGGGGTAGATGATGACGGGACGGTGGTAGGTGTTCGCAGTGAAAAGGAGCAGGTGGGTCAGGTAGAGGTGGCCACACATGCAATCATACCGCCCCTTGAGGTAGACGTAGAGATCATCGAGATCGACTTTAAGGACGTGGTAGTTATCCGCGTGCCCAACAGTACCTTCAAACCCCACAGGTACATTTCTGACGATCCCGACGAGCGTCCACACGAGCGTAAGGCCTTTATCCGTCAAGGAGAAAACTCCGTCACCGCAAGTAAGGAAATGACCAAGATCCTTGCCGGTCAGAGTCCAGCTGCCGCCCCCATAACGCTCAGCATCGGCGACCGCGAACGTCGCCTCTTCACCTATCTAGAACGTCACGGCAAGGCCAGCATCCCCGATTTCGCCCGTCTCGTTAACATCTCCAAACGTCGCGCCGCCCAAATCATGGTCAAACTCGTCCGCGCCGGCGTCATCCACATCCACGCCGACGGCTCGGGAGACTATTATACCCTAGTGTGAATAGCGAATAGCGAACAGCGAATAGCGAATAGAGAATAGCGAATAGCGAATAGTGAATAGCGAATAGCGAATAGAGAATAGTGAATAGCGAATAGTGAATAGCGAATAGCGAATAGCGAATAGCGAATAGCGAATAGCGAATAGCGAATAGCGAATAGCGCTCTCAGTGCCTTGCGGACGCCTCCTTCTCGAGCTTCCGCACATAGGCCTCGAGTATCACATCATATGGCAACAGCTCATTGACCTCACCTGGCATGGGTATGGAAGCTGCGGACTTAATCTCTTTTAAATAGGGATTCAGCGCCAACCTTAAACCAGCAACATCACCTCTGTAACGGGGAATCTGCTGTAATGCCTTTATGAACACACGAACACGAGTATGCTGTCTATCGCGTAAATAGCGAGTACAATAGACGTTGAGGTACTCAATTCGTTTCTCGGCTAAATCAAACTTGTTTGTAACTAGGAGATAAAAGGCATGGAAAATTACAATTAGTGAATTTGCTCCACGCTTCGATTTAGATTCATTCGTCAGTGAATTCAGAAACGTACTAAGCCTAAATCCTTCCGAGTAGTAATCTGAAGATTCAACTATTTCTAACTCCCGAGCAAGCATTAGGTACGAGCTATGTATCAGCCACCGCTCCTTCATCAATCCATGAAGTCCTTCAAAATTTCCCATTGTGCTGACCGTTCTGAAGACGTCGATGGCCTGTAGGATTTTCATATCATTCATCTTTGAGACAAACAATAGAATCATTGTTGCATGCCAATTCGGACCTCCATCAACGAAGAGTGTCGAGCACTCAGCTATAACATTATCGGTGATGGGGCGCCTAGAATAGATATCAGCAGCAACTCTCCTCAACAAGAATTCGCCAGTTCTTGCAGGTTGCGTCAAATGCGGATTGCAATTGAGGTAGTTAATCGCATCATCACATTGAACCCGGACCTCTTCAAAATCCTCAATAGTTTCATAGTAATCAATTGAAGCACGGTACTTGTTTAGTACTAATGAATGAGTTGGATGAGATTCGCACATTGATGTGATGCTGTCCAGAATGGATTTGTGTTTGTTACTATAGTAGCTCCGATCGTAATGAGTGACCTGCAATTCAAGACGTAAATCGTCAAGCAGAAAATCAGACTCATACTCCGCAACCAATGCCTTTGAGTAGTATCTGACTCTCTCGCTATAGTGGTAAAAATCCGACTGATTACCCCATAGTGCTGCTGAGTCCCTCAACAGGGCTGATAGTGATAAGCAAACGCTACTGATGTGATATCGCTGAGCAATTGAGAGTGTTTTTAATGCAACAAAGTACCCCGCCCTTCGAGATGCAAATCGCATTAGTGTCTGTGCTGCAACCTCATAGCGAATGCACTTGTAATAACTGCTCAAATACTCAGAATGTTCGGGTTGTCTAATGTTTAGATGAAGTACTGATATAGTGAGCCTCTCGAACGTTCGGGACTTTAGTGTCCTATACCTTGGGTCCTTGGCTCCGGCGCAATATAGATCAGCGGCTGCTTCCGTATCTGTGTTGTACGTTCCACTGACAAGCCCTTGCAGAAATCTACTGGACAGGGTGGATGAATCCCCATCTTCCCGAAGAAGCAAATCGAGATTAGACCTGTTCGATTTACTAGATACTATACGCAAGATTTCCCGGAGCAGATCCATTGGGTTGCTTAGGCGCGTGCCTGTGATATGTTGGTTGGAGACCTGTAGGGATTTGACAATTACATACTGTAATCAAACAGTCTAGCCAGATTATCATTCCTAAAGCCGTCAAGGGGAGTGAATTTTAATTGCACAGACAAGGCGTTAGCCATAGGATCTTGTTTACAAATAGAGTCATAAACAAGGTTCACGAATATTACATTGCCGCAGGGCTCGTTACAAACACAATCGTGCATAGAGATGGCCGAAGGTAGCCCGGCCACAACCACAAACTAAGATGTCATTTCTCAAGAATTGCTCAGAACGCACATAGCTTTGGAGCAAGTGTGCTATTCAGAATAGGGTCGATTCTCATGGGATCACATTTCAGATAGGCAAAAATATTGGATGAATATGGGCAGTAAAAGAGTTGCCATCAATCGGCTGTCCGGAAATGCTCATGATTGTAAGACATTATTTGAATGTAACAAATGTCGATAATTTCATTTAGAACGATGGCTGAGAGTTTAATTAAGTCATTACAATAAAATGGGATAGTATGTTTAGTATCATAGATGGACTTGCGAAAATTCATGTAACAAAGCCCGATTATCTGTGACGTATTGCGGGATGTACTATCCCGACTTTCGTACGGGAATCAACCCGAACGAAAATCGAAACTGAACATCGGTCAATTACAGCGAGAGCCATCATGTTGCACACAATGCCCGTCCTGAACTGCATGCATTTCCTGATGCCAGTCGGATTAGATAGCTGGACGTCATATGACGTGCCGGGGGTTGTAGGGGTCCTCCGCAAGCGTGAGTCTGGTCAATATGAGCTGGTGGACGCCTTTGACTGCGATGCTATCCCAGGTGCCCGTGACTTGGCCCAACACGAGAACTTCGCTCAGTGGGTGAATGCAGCAGGGGGCACATCCGACGTCCGTTTTGACGTCTTCCTTATGCCCAAGGCAGATGTAACCCAGCGTCACGATGTTGTCACCCTCATCCAGCGGTCGTGTGGGTTCCGCCTGGATCCAAAGCCGGCGTATGTGAATGCGGCGTAATGGGGTGGGTTATGATAGGAGCTTGCGGAATATGACTTTATCAATGCCCTCGGCATAGAAATCTCTGATTCGACCTTCGTTCTCGAACCCGTTAGCAGCATAGAAGTCCCGCACGTATTGGAACTCTGGAATGCCGGCTGTTTCAACGATCAACAGTCGTTGATCAGAGCGCGTAAGCCAATCGCAGATAAATTCCAGAATAGCCTTGCCCCTTCCTCGACGTTGATTGTCTGGTGACCCCTCCCTGCATTTCTTCTCTTAAGTGAACGACTTGCGCTACCGACACACTCTACCTTTGCGCTCTCGTTTCACACAAAGGGAAAAGTCGTGCTCAAGATATTGTTATGGATTATCCTTGCCTTGCTGTTGATGTGCAGTGTACGCGTGAGTGCACAATACGATGAACAAGACAGTTCGTACTACAGGTACTTTGTTGGAAGTACACTGTTGATGTTGGGCAATTTTATACCGGATGACCCTAATCCGCCTGGGTTTGTTCAGTTGAACCTTGGGTATAGAATAACTCCCACCGATGTTGTTTTTGTGGAGCTCAAACGGTCGCGGTTTGCCTGGCCACTGGGTATCCCGTGGGGACCTTCATTTGATGCTCCCGGAGAGAACTATCCGGGCTACGTACAACAACATATTCTTGGTGTTGCCTACAACCACTTTTGGTGGAAGGGGCTCTACACGGGTGTTCATGCCATGAATGCCTACCAAGAATATATTGATGAGCAGGACACAAAGATCGCAACGGGCTATACCCTGTTCTTGACCTATCGGTTGGGCTACCAGCTTACGTTCTTTAACAATCGGTTCTTCTTTGAACCATCGGTTGGGTTGACGCATTGGCCGGTAAAGACCAATACACCGGGGGCGTTTCAGGAAAAGGACGACAAATGGCCGGGCTACTTTGGATTTGAACCCGGACTTCATTTTGGGATCAACTTCTAGTGCGAAGAAACAAAGGGGCTTGATGTGGTGTTCTAGCGTGGCACCTCTTTCCTGCGTACCTTGATCCATGCAAGCTGTTACAAATGAGACGCTTACCCTGGAGCCCCTTACCCGGGAGCATGCAGAAGAAATGTTCGATGTGTTGGCGGACCCCGCCATTTATGAGTATGAGAATGAACCGCCACTGTCCGTAGAGTGGCTACGGTCGAGATATGCGCGGTTGGAGTCGCGTTGGTCTCCGGACGGCGTGAACCAGTGGCTTAACTGGGCGGTCCGACTTCCCACCCAAGAATGTATCGGCTTTGTACAAGCAACGGTCCACCGAGATCGCTCGGCTTCAATTGCCTATGTCTTTTCCCCAGCTCATTGGGGAAAGGGGCTAGGCACACACGCCGTCCGGGAAATGCTCTTTCAGTTAGAGTCGAGGTTTTTTGTGACGTCGTTTAAGGCCGTGCTCAAGGAAGACAACATCCGCTCGTACCGACTCCTCCTCCGCTGCGGATTCTCCCTTGCCACACCAGCAGAACATGATGCTCAGGTGATTCCGGGTGATGAGATCTTGATGACAAGAAGAAATGACTCCGCTCGCTTCGCTCGAAATGACGAAATGACGGTTATGACGCAATGACGGAGGTCCCTCGCTGCGCTCGGGATGACGCATCGCATACCGTCTCCCTTATGGAGAAAGGCGAGCACCATCAAGGATGGTGCTCGCCTTTCTTTGTCAACAAAACGAGCGATGCCAGCGTCATCCCGAGGAGCGGAGCGACTCGGGATCTCTACACATTAACCAACCACGATG
>CALMZQ010000163.1 GCA_937870915.1 uncultured Ignavibacteria bacterium | reverse complement strand
CCGCTGCTCACTTTGACGCGGAATTCACTGCTCAGTTAGCAACGGAAAGAGGTGTTCACATTACGCGGATTTTCCACCTTGCCCGATGAAAGTTCAGCGGGATAGTAAAAACCTCCTGCTGTGGTTCCCATCACTGTCTGTGCGACTGCACCGACTGCAAAAGAAGCAACAATGGAAATGGCAACGATCCATTTGATCACCTTCACATGACCTCCCCGTGATAGAGCTCACTCTCCGCTGCCGCGGAACTTGTCCTCATCACTATCGAACATAAAATTGAACGACGTCAGCGATCCGTAGATCCTTGTGATGTAGCTCTGTAGTTTAACCTTCTCCCCCACTTCGAGCACCTTATTCGCGTTGATTTGTTGTTCCATTACACGAAGGTTATCCCGCATCATCACAACCTTCTGCATAAAACGCTCCATCGACATCTCATGCTGCTTAAGCTCTGGGTGTGATGGTTTGAAGATCACCATTGCATGCTGCCATTTTGGAGCAAGATCAGCGTTGTGCCTCTTCTCCACTTCATCAGCGATCATGCTCGCTAGCAACTTTAGTTCCGCGTGGTCCATACTCCGATCCCTGCCGTTGCCAAAAGAAGAACAGTCTTTACTACATCACCGATGAGGAATGGTGCTATGCCCATCATCCATACGTTCTCATATCCTACGAACTGACCTAGCACAATAGCACCGCACGATAGGATCACAGCAGTTGCCAGAATGATTGACGCAAGTGCTCCAAGAGGCTTCTTGGTAAGCCCCTTATCCCTGAACGTTCCTACAACGGCCGTTGCCGCCACGAATCCAATGAGGTATCCGGATGTTGGACCCCACAAGGCATCAAGGGCTGTGAAACCTGCAAAAACAGGAAGGCCCAATGCGCCAGCACCGAGATAGATACCGATGGAACCAAGACCCACAGCTCGACCAAAAAGTAAGGGCCAGAGGATGACGGCAAAGGTCTGTCCGGTGATCGGAACAGGAGTGAATGGCAAAGGGATGCGCACCTGTGTGAGTGCCATCAGAACCAGAGCACCATAGAAACTCATGGCGACCGGATGTGTCAGAACGGAGGTCTGACGTCGAGCGGAGGAAATGCTGTTCATGCGGCAAAGATACAGGAAACTATTCCTTCAATGCACCTGCCGTGAGTCCTTCAATGATCCGCTTCTGAAAAACGATAAAGAGTCCGAGGACCGGTATAGCGGCGATGCTTGCCCCCGCCATCAAGTGACCCCAATCAATGGACTGTTTGCCGAGATAGAATGCAAGCCCTACCGGCAGCGTACGGTGTGCTTCGTCATTCGTAAACAAGAATGGGAAGAGAAATGAATTCCAGTTCGAGAGAAATGTATAGATCGCAAGTACAGTGAGTACAGGCCGTGCAAGCGGCATCACTACACGAAACATAATATACCACTCGCCTGCCCCATCAATGCGAGCTGCATCTTCGATCTCTGAAGGCATCGATTCTACGTATTGTTTCACAAGGAATATGCCGAAGGGAGTTACGAGCCACGGAACGATGAGTGCCCAATAGGTATTGATCCAGCCAAGCTCTGCCATGAGGCGATACAGTGGGATCATGATCACTTGTTGCGGGACAACTAAGACACCTAGAATTGTAGCGAACAACAAGGTTCTACCCATGAAACGACGTCGAGCAAAGGCATATCCAGCCCAGAGACAGAACACAACATTGCCGGCTGTAACAAAGCTGGCAACGAACAAAGAGTTCAGGAAGTAGCGAAGGAAGTTATCTGACTTCCATGCATCGGCATAGTTCTCAAAGGTTGTTGCTGCTGAGAGGATCTCACTGAGCGTACCGTATTGCTCCGGATTCGCTCGTAAAGAGGTGATGATCATCCACGCCATCGGTGCTATCATACCAAGGGCAACGATTGTCAATAAGACATTCGTCGCAATTCTCCCTGTGATCGCTATCGGCCGCGTCACCTGTAGAGCCCCTTCTCCTCGATGTAGTCCCGAACAGCCTTTACCGTTAGATAGTTGATGCTCTTGTCAGAAGCAACGCGGTTACGAATGTCTGTTGATGATATCTCCAGCAATGGTGCGCCGATCCATACTGGTTTGCGACCTTCAACGGTGAGTGTCTCGGTCATACGTTCTTCCATCTCAGGAGTGAGGAGGAAGGGGCGACGCACGATACACAATTGGGCTTCACAACAAATGTGTTCCCACTCCCGCCATCGAACAAATTCTACTGCTTGGTCGCTTCCAATAAGAAGAAAAATCTCCGATCCCGGATGTGCATGCGCAAATGCCCGGATTGTATCGATAGTATAGGAGACTCCGCCTCGCTGAATCTCCACATCACTCACACGATATTTGGGATGTTGAACCGTTGCAAGGCGAACCATACCAAGGCGATCCTCCGGTGAAGCCATTGAAGCTCCTCGCACCTTAAAGGGCGATTGCAACGCAGGAACGAAGACACACTCATCTAATTCCATCTGATCGCAGAAACGATCTGCAATGATTAGATGGGCGATGTGGATCGGATTGAAAGAACCACCGATTATACCTATGCGCATGGAGGGCGTAGATTACTGCATGGTCTTTACAAGGGTCGAAGCCGTGTTGCGACGCCCGTGTACTACGTTCAGCGAGACAACTGAGCGGCTTGGAATACAGCGCGCTTCAAATTCGTCTCGGAACTTCTCGATGAACCCCTTTACAGGCCAGGCAGCTGCATCGCCAAGAGCACAGATCGTATTGCCCTCGATATTCGAAGCAACGTTGTAGAGAAGGTCAATGTCAGAGGACGTAGCTTCACCATGATGAAGGCGATGGAGAACTTTTTCCATCCATCCACATCCTTCACGGCAAGGTGTGCATTGTCCGCAAGACTCATGATGATAAAATCGGGCAATGCGCAGTGTAACCGCCACGATGTCCGTATCCTCATCCATTACCATGATGCCAGCTGTACCAATGTGGGTGCCGATCTTTTTCAGCGACTCTTCATCCATCCGAATGCCTTCGAGCTCATCACCTCGCAAAGGAGGCATGGACGAACCACCTGGGATAACGGCCTTTACTTTCTTGCCACCAGGTACCCCGCCGCACACGTTATGAATGATGTCTGTGAGTAATGTGCCTGTTGGAAGTTCATACACGCCGGGCTTCACTACGTGACCACTAACGCCGTAAAGAATGGTGCCGGAATGGCCAGGTGCGCCGATCGCGGCGTAGGCTTCCGCGCCCATAGCGAGAATGGCCGGTACCGTAGCAATAGTCTCAACATTGTTGATCGTGGTAGGCATGCCCCATAGCCCCTTATTTGCCGGGAACGGAGGCTTGAAACGCGGATAGGCTCGATCTCCTTCGAGCGAGTTCATCAGTGAGGTTTCTTCACCACAGATGTACGCTCCTGCTCCCTTATGCACTACGATATCAAGGGCGTAGTCACTACCAAACGTCTGTTTCATACGGTCGCCCAAGAAACCCTTTGCATATGCTTCATCAACGGCTGTCTGCATACACTCAACCCACTTGTGATATTCACCGCGGATGTAGATGAATGCCTTTGAGATTCCCATCGCATATCCGGCGATGAGAATACCCTCGATGAGTTGATGAGGGTTTTGTTCAAAGATTTGCCGGTCTTTGAATGAGCCGGGCTCCGACTCGTCGCCGTTGATAGCAAGGTATTTTGGTTTTTCGTTGCCCTTTGGCATGAACGACCATTTGAGTCCTGTAGGGAAACACGCGCCACCCCTGCCTCGCAGACCTGAACGTTTCACTTCGTCCGTCACCTGATCCGGCGTCATGGTCAAAGCTTTGCGATAAGCCTTATAACCGCCATGTGATTCGTAGACGTCCACCTTGTGGATATCCTGAATGATCGGGAGGACGATATTTGGAGCTGCGTACATGCCTTTTCCTGAGCGGTAGATGTGAAACGACCAAGCAAATATAACGCAGAACCAACGCTCAGAGCCAGCTATCGTGTAGTTGGTGGTATCTCGCCAGAAGAGATCGAAGAAGGTCTGACGTGATAGGCTTTTCGAGGTAGTCGGTAACATCACTATAGGCTTTGGCTCGGCTCTGATCTCTATCATCTGCCGACGACGAGATCATATAGATATCGATCTTCTTAGCCAATACACTCTTTTGTGTGCTATAAGCATCGAGAAACTGCCAACCATCCATATAGGGCATATTGATGTCAAGTATGAGCATGTCAGGCAAAAGGTTGGGCTCCTTGGCATGAGACATCAAATACCCAAGGGCTTCTTCCCCATCCTTGAACCACATAAATCGAAGGTCAGCGTCGATACGCCGGAGCATGCGTTCTGTTGTGAACTGATAGACTCTATCATCATCCACGAGGCCAACGAGCAAGGTTTGTGCCATTATCGCTGCTCAATAGGAGGTGTAGAGCAGAAAGAAATCTTTACGGTAGTTCCTTTATCGACCGTGCTCAATAACGAGATTGACCCACCCATTGACTCAACGATCGTTTTGATCAGGAACAATCCTACCCCACGTCCGGCAGAACCTCGATGGAACGATGTTCGAATGCGGAAGATCTTGTCTTTGTACTTATCTAGATCAATACCTAGACCGTTATCACTAACCTCCAAATGTTGTCCATCGCCATCTGATATGGCGGTGATGCGAATCCGAGGGGGTCTCCCAGGTGCAGCAAACCGAATAGAGTTGGTGATCAACTGACGAAGGATCGTTTCGAGATAGGTTTTCGGATACTCAACTGTTGGTAATGTTGCAACATCAACCGAAATGTTTGCTCCTGAGCTCGTTATCAGCTCATCTAGTCCATGTGCAACAGTCTTGACCACGTCCTCAATTCGAAGACTTTCATAATTGGGAGCCCCATCATGACGCACAATGATCGCATGCGTCAGGTCCTCCAAGGTATCAAGCAATAGGCTTGAGCTATCTCGTAGGTGTTTGACCGTCTCATTTGAAAGATCGGAAGATCTTTCGGTGTCGAGTTCATCAAGAAGTGAAACGATATTGCCAACAGGGCCACGTAGATGATGCGAGATCACGTAGGCATATTCTTCAAGTTGATCACGCTGCTTGGTTAACTCGTCCACTAAGGACTTCAGTTGAATTTCTCGTTGATGGTGTTCTGTAATATCCTGGAATGCCCCGTAGATCCTCACAACTGAGCCATCAACTACCTCTGGCATGATACTCACCTTAACCCAGATATGCCTACCCTTATACGTTAGGAGCGGAGCTTCGATGTCTTGTCGCTCCGCGTCTTCGATAGCCTTACGGATAGCATCACGAACCTCCTGTTTGTGACTTTCCGCATAAAAACCGATCCCCGACTCAAGCGTAGATTCAAAGTCATGTGGTACTTCGAGTATCCTCCGGGTTTCAGCTGTCCAGAACAACTCATTTTTGGCGAGCTCAAAACGCCATCCACCCACAAGGGCCATCTCGCTCGTAGCTGTTGCAACTGCATCTTGAATGATGATCTGATCTCTCAAGGCTACAAACTCAGATACATCTCGTATCGTAGTTTGCAATTCGACCACCGCCCCTTTGACGTCCTTAACCGGCATCGTCATAAGTACCAAGGAGCGTTCTCCAATACGCACTGTACGAGGCATGAAGGGGGCTCCTCGTATCACACAATCGCGGAATCCAATTTGAACAGCGCCTGCGTCATCCGGATGGAGTAACTCGATGAGATTTCTTCCTTGAACGGACGAGACACCCATTACATAGGGTGCCGATTGGCTCGCAAAATGGACCACACCGCTTGGAGCATGAAGCAAGAGAGCTTCCTGACCGGTATCGGTCAGAAGTCTATCAAACGTGCTTGGGACGGTATTTTGAGAAAGGATATTCACTGCTGATAACAACAATAATGTAGCATCAAACCACCGTGAACAATTCGTGGAAGTACGTGAACCGTCCTAGACCGATTCAACAACGATAGCCAGTCCCTGTCCTACCCCAATACACAAAGCCGCAGCACCATACCGAACATTCCTGCGCTTCATTTCCCGAAGAAGATGGCCGATGATCCTTCCACCGCTCATTCCAAGTGGGTGACCAATGGCAATGGCTCCACCATTAACATTGACGATGTCCGGATCTACGCCAAGTTCTCGGATACAGGCTAAAGACTGGGCCGCAAAGGCTTCATTGATCTCAACAAGGCCAAGCTCCGATACGGCAACACCACTGCGCTCACACGCCTTACGAATTGCACCAACCGGACCGATTCCCATGATCCGCGGGTCTACTCCAACAGCACCCGAGTGTAGGACTCTACCAATCACGCGTGACCGAAGTTTGGGTTGATTTGCAAGCCCCTTTTCACTGGCGAGGATCATCATTGAAGCACCGTCATTAAGGGCAGAAGAGTTGCCGGCAGTTACCGATCCCCCCTTGCGAAAGGCAGCTTTGAGTCCGGATAGAGTCTCCATTGACGTGTCTCGGCGTGGCATTTCATCCCGTGAAACCGCCACAGGATCACCCTTTCTGCGCGGAATCACAACCGGAACGATCTCGTCATCATAAAGCCCCTTATCCTGAGCTTCAACTGCACGAACATGAGACCTCATGGCAAACGCATCTTGGTCCTGGCGGCTAATGTTCCACCGTTCGGCAATATTCTCTGCCGTCTCCCCCATCACCTCAAGTGGAAACAAGGCCTCCATCTTGGGATTTGGATATCTCCAGCCAAGTGCGGTGTCGTAGGCTGTGAGATTGCCGAAGGTTGCTGCGCCGGATACATTTTTTGGTATGCTGTAGGGGGCTCTGGACATACTCTCAACTCCCCCGGCAATGACCACATCTGCCTCATTGCTGACAATGGCACGCATCCCTTGAATCACGGCCTCAAGGGAGGATGCGCACAGTCTGTTTACCGTAACCCCAGGAACCGAGTCCGGAAGTCCGGCCAACAAAGCCACCATTCGTGCAATGTTGCGATTATCCTCGCCGGCCTGATTTGCACAGCCAAGGATCACATCATCAATCGAAGCCGGATCGAGTCCGGTGCGCTCAACAAGAACGCGCAAAAGATCGGCTGCCATGTCGTCCGGACGGAGCGAACTGAGTGCGCCGCCATATTTCCCAACCGGAGTTCTAAGGGGTTCGATGATATAGGTCATAAGGGGGCTCACATGGATGCAAGATTGCGTTCGATCTTTGCGATGGCATCAGACCAATCGCGTTGCTTCTGACGTTCAGCTTCAACAACCTCGGGCTTGGCGTTGTTCACGAATGATTCGTTCGTCAACTTCTTTTCTACTCCAGCTACGGCATTGCGCAGCCGTTCTACTTCTTTCGTCAACCGCGCACGTTCTTTCACCAGGTCTACCTTACCGGCAACAACAAGGTAGATCTCCACTCCACGAACAACGTCCGCTACAGACCCGTCGGGCTTGTTTACTCCCGATCCTATGACGAGCTCAGCACATCTTCCCAGAGACGTGATCGTTGGCGCTTGTTCTCGGAAGAAATCAACCATCGACTCTTGAACGTTCATGTATACGTCCAATCGTTCTCCTGGTGGAATCCCCATTTCCGCTCTCTGGCGCCTCACACCTTCAACAACACTTTGCAGGATCTCGAATCGCGTTTCCACATCGGCATCGATCTTTGATTCCTCAACGATAGGTGCTGTTGTTGTAGAAATGGAATCGTCGGCCCCCTTTCCATAAAGGCCATGCCAGAGCTCTTCTGTGAGGAATGGCATTACCGGATGAAGGAGCGTAAGAG
The DNA here is from genome assembly GCA_937870915.1 of uncultured Ignavibacteria bacterium. Classification (GTDB taxonomy): domain Bacteria; phylum Bacteroidota; class Ignavibacteria; order Kapaibacteriales; family Kapaibacteriaceae; genus UBA10438. Next base: position 20,220 of record CALMZQ010000163.1, on the reverse strand, counting down.
TACCTTCGATGATTCCAAATGCGTGGGCGAGAAGGGCCGCACGTTGTGAATCCGACGAAGCCTGTGAGAATTCAACCTTGACGATCTCCACGTACCAATCGCAGAAGTCGCGCCAAATGAAATCGTAAAGGATCTTTGAATATTCCGTAATCCGATAATCGTGCAGTGCCTGTGTGGCAAGCTTCACCGTTGTGTTGTACCGCGAAGAGATCCATCGATCTGCCGTAGACAATGTGTATGTAGCTGTTCCTGTGTCCGCCTCTGATGCGATCTCACCCTGCTTCAACTGAAGGAATCGACATGCGTTCCAAACCTTGTTTCCAAAGTTCCGGCCCAACTCCATCGATGGAATGTCCTGTGTCTTCTCATCGATGTCGAGACGAACATCCGACCCCATCGGCGCGAGGTAGATCATCGTAAATCGCACGGCATCAGCGCCATATCGCGCGATCACATCCAGCGGGTCTGGGGAATTCCCTAGAGACTTGGACAGCTTTCTCCCGCGTGAATCTCGCATGATCGACGTGAAATACACATCACGAAATGGAATCTCATTTCGAAACTTGAGAGAAGCCATGATCATGCGAGCCACCCAGAAAAAGATGATATCCGGGCCGGTCACAAGAAGGTTCGTTGGAAGGTAATAGCTCATGAGTTTTTCACTCTCGCTATCCTCACCTGCATCGTGCAGGGCTGGTCCGCGCCAGCCCATGGTGGTCATTGGCCAGAGCCAGGATGAGAACCACGTATCTAGCACGTCGGGGTCTTGCGTGAGGGAAGCCCCTTCATCTAGACCAAGTTTTTCTATGGCTTCTTGTGTAGTACGAGCAGCGGTGTACCTACCGTCTTCTGCATAGAAGACCGGGATGCGGTGTCCCCACCAGAGCTGGCGAGAGATACACCAGTCACGAATGTTCGACATCCAGTGCTCATATGTTCGGCCCCAATGTTCCGGATAGAGCGTGATACGTCCGTCCTTTACAGCCTCGAGGGCCGGTATGGCTAGGGGGCGCATCTGAACAAACCACTGATCACTGAGATAGGGCTCTACTGCCTCGCCGCCACGTTCACTGAAGCCCACATTGTGAGTATAGTCTTCTTTCTTTTCTAGGAGCTCGCGATCTTCCAGAGCCGCAACAACCTTCCGTCGGCCTACAAAACGGTCGAGTCCTTTAAACTCTCCTGCTAGCTCATTCAACGTTGCATCTGCATTGATACACGAAGGCATTAACAGACCGTGGCGCGTTCCGATCTCAAAGTCGTTTGGATCATGAGCCGGCGTAATTTTTACGCAACCAGTGCCGAACGTGGGATCTGCGTAGTCATCGGCGATGATTGGAATAGCCTGACCACCAATCGGCACAATCACGTTTTTACCGATGAGGTGCGCGTAACGTTCGTCCTTGGGGTTAACGGCAACCGCCACGTCGGCAAAAATCGTCTCAGGTCGGACAGTAGCTACAAGCAGCGTTCCTGAGCCATCTTCGAGATGATATCGCAGGGTGTAGAGATGCTCCTTCACCTCTTTGAATACCACTTCTTCATCGCTGAGTGCACTTTGAGCAACCGGAGACCAGTTAATGATCCTCTTGCCACGATAGATCAGACCTTCATCAAACAGTGCAATGAATACATCGCGCACGGCTTCCGAGGCATGCTCATCCATCGTAAAGACAGTTCTCTCCCAGTCGCAGGAGACACCGAGTGTGTGTTGCTGTTTGAGAATGATGTCTCCGTACTTCTCCTTCCACTCCCAAACACGTTCGATGAATGCCTCTCTGCCTAGGTCGTGACGAGAAACACCCTGACTCTTGAGGTCCTGCTCAACCTTCGTCTGTGTTGCTATCCCCGCATGGTCGAGACCAGGAAACCAACACGCTTCTTTTCCTGTCAAACGAGCCCAACGGATGTACATATCCTGCAACGTATTGTTCAGGATGTGACCAAAATGGAGTATACCAGTTACATTGGGAGGGGGCATCAGGATTGAGTACGGCTGTTTGTCTGACGGGGCAGACCGTGTGATGCCGGTGCGTTGCCATACCTCATACCAATGTTGTTCGGAAGCAGAAGGACTGTAGGATTTTTCGAGGGGAGTAGACATGCTGTTTTCGGTCTATGATCGATCTTGTTGGACAGCAAAGATAGGAGTTCTCGAATCAGGCTTCATGCTGCCTTTATATGGAGAGATAATCACCAACACCATGCTCCGTGAGGACTAACACCGTATATTTGGAACATGTTTAGACACCGGGGAGTCTGGTTCTTGGTCTGAACAGAGCAAATAGGGACAGTAGCAATTTCACGTATCCAGCAATTCGAAGGAGGACGTATGAACAAATGGAACGGCGCCATGGTGGCAATAGCCACAATGAGTACGGCGCTCGTACTTACGTCGTGCACCTGCAAGATTAAAGATGAGCAGCTAGCACAAATCCGTCAGCTGCGCACAGACGAAAAGCAGCTCGCGGTGGACATTCAGAAGTCAGAGTCAGATCGTTCGCGCATTCAAGGCGAACTCAGCAGCCGTCAAGGCGAGGTTCGCAACTGTAATCAGCGCCTCTCTTTTGTGCAAGATAAGAAGGCAAAGTGGCCGAATGTGTGGCCTGACTGGGATCCGAATGCACCGGAACCAACACCAGAACCAGCACCAACTCCAAAAAAGAAGTAAGCCACGAAAGGACTGAACCATTATGAAGAATTTCCTTCTTATCGCGCTGTTCTGTGGCTTCCTTGCTCCTGCTTTTGCACAGCAAGTACCGCCACCACCAGCAAGCAAGGTAGATGAAGAACTCACGTGTGATGAAGCCGATGCGCGCATCATGCAATTCCAAGGTCAGAATGCCACGGCACAAGCGAAACTTGATGCCGTACGCGCTGATATCATGAAGGCAGAAGGCGACCTTGCCGCATCGGTTTCGGCACTCAAGAAGTGCAACGATGACATCTACGCTCTTGTAGGTGCCACGGAAGCTGATGTGAACCTGTTCCGTCAGCGTCTTGGACAACTGGAAGGCCGCGTTCGTGAAATGCAGCGCCTCTCGGATGACCAGCTCGCAGACCGCCAGGATGAAGTGAAGGGCCTTGAGCGCAGCCTCAATGAGCTTGCTCGTGAACAGATCGCCATCCTCCCAGAATTTTACGACCGTATTGTGTCTCTCCATCGTGACATCAAGGGTCTCTATCGCGAAAAGAAAATCAAGGGATATACCGTTGGCACATGGGCTGAAAACCGTGACTGCCTCTGGAATATCGCCGGTCGCCAAGAGATCTATGCAGATCCGTTCCAGTGGCCAAAGATCTGGCAGGCTAATACAGACAAGATCAAGAACCCTGATGTGATCCAGCCAGGTTGGGTTCTTACTGTCCCACCAGCCGGTCCAAAGACTTCAGATGAGATGAAGGCCGAGCGTTCATACTGGCGCAAGAAGCGCGCAGCAGCTGCTGCCGCGATTGCTCCCGTGGAGAACACAACAACTACCGCTCCTGGTCAGACGACAACGAAGAAGACTGAAGCAGGTAATTGAACAGCGAATAGAGAACAGAGAATAGCGAATAGCGAATAGAGAATAGAGAATGGGCCCGATTATCGGGCCCTTTTTTTTGATGTATCTTCGACGGAATCCAACACCATTTTTTCATCATCTCGCTCCTCAATGCACATTGTAGAGAAGAAGATCAAATTACCGGACGTCGACCTCGTCGAGCTGTTCGGTGCCCAGGAAGCAAATCTCCAGCTTATCGAGAATAAGTTCGACACAGCGATCACCGTTCGTGGAGACACAGTTGTTCTACGAGGAGAACCTGTAGAAGTAAAAAAGATCGAGCAGATCTTTCAAGAGCTTACGCACACACTCAAACGTACGGGACGTCTCCAGTTGGCAGACGTCTCGATGATCGTAGACCTAGTTGATGGCGGACGGGCTGGAGTAGTACCCAGTTCGATGAGTCAAGAAGAACTTGACTCCGTTATCCTTTGGGGTAAGAAGGAAATGGTCCGCGCGCGTACTCCTCGTCAGATGGAGTATTACCGCAAGGTTCGATCTAACGATCTTGTCTTCAGTATAGGACCGGCAGGTACCGGTAAGACTTTTCTTGCTGTTGCAATGGCTCTAGCTGCCCTGCGTGCAAACGAAGTATCGAGGATCATACTCTCACGTCCGGCCGTTGAAGCAGGTGAATCTCTCGGCTTCCTTCCTGGCGACATTTCGGAGAAAGTGGATCCATACCTCCGCCCCCTACTCGATGCTCTGAGTGATATGGTGAGTCCTGATAAGTTGAAAAGCATGCTCGAAAAGCGCATCGTGGAAATCGTACCACTTGCCTACATGCGTGGTAGAACGCTCAACAATTCATTCATCATCCTCGACGAAGCGCAGAATGCCTCGCGGACGCAGATGAAGATGTTTCTAACGCGGCTCGGAAGGAATTCACGGGCTATTGTTACAGGTGATGTAACGCAGATAGACCTACCCAAGAAACATGACTCGGGGCTTTTGGATGTGTTCACGCTCTTCGGCGGAATCAGTGGAATAGACTTCATTGAGTTTGAGAAGGCCGACGTTGTTCGTCACAGATTGGTGATGGAGATCGTAGCTGCCTATGAACGCGATGCAGAACGCAAGGAACGTGCACATGGCAACGATGCCACGTCATGAATGAGCTACTTCGTATAGGATTCCTCGCCTTTACGTGGGTCGATCTTATCGATGTACTGCTCATTACTGTCTTGTTCTACATTGTGTACCGTACGCTTCGGGACACACTGGCAGTGCAGATCCTGATCGTACTTGGTCTTGTCTTGATCCTCAGTTTTGTCACCGATGCAGCTGGGATGAAGACGGTGAACTGGGTATTAAGACGCATTGGTGATATCGGTCTGATCGCCTTTGTTGTCCTCTTTCAACCTGAACTACGCCGGGTACTTTTGATCCTCACACAATCCAGGCTCTTTCGAGTTTTTGTGCGTACAAGTAACTCTGAAACGATTGACGACGTGATCGAATCTGTGGGTGAGCTGACTGCCAAACACATTGGAGCACTTATCGTGTTCTCTCGTGCGGAACATATCAAGGTTACTGTAGACACAGGTGTTGAACTCCACGCAGCCGTATCATCTGAACTACTCCTTTCGATTTTCAACCCACGATCACCGCTTCACGACGGTGCAGTTGTTATCGATAACCGATCACTCGTAGCAGCACGGTGTGTTTTACCGCTTAGCAATGTTCAGCGGATTGGAACGCGGAACCTAGGCACACGCCATCGGGCAGGCTTGGGAATCGCCGAACAGGCAGACGTTGTAGTACTCATTCTTTCTGAAGAACGAGGAACAGCGAGTCTTGCCTATCACGGTGAACTTGAACTCGACATTCCCCTGTCTGAACTACGCACAACATTACAAGAACGACTGGCAGCCATAGCGGCAGCCTAAGAAACACCAGAACGATGAATCCACGTCCAGCCAAAGTTGCTACTCCGTTTGATGTTCAACGCCAAGGCCTTGTTGAGGTCCTTCGCTCGCGCGGGATAACAGATGAAGGTGTATTGCAAGCTATTAACACCGTTCCTCGAGAAGTGTTCGTTCCACCTGCTATGTCAGGAAGGGCGTACGAAGACTCAGCACTTCCCATCGACAACCGCCAGACTATATCACAGCCGTACACCGTGGCTTTTATGACGCAGTCTCTCAAGGTTACGCGTGGAATGCGAGTCTTGGAGATCGGTACCGGTAGCGGATATCAAGCTGCTGTTCTTGCCCAAATGGGTGCGAGCGTAGTCACTATTGAGCGACATCCATTGTTGTCACAGAAAGCTCGTACAGCACTTGCCGACTTTGGCTATACTGTTCAATGTCGGATCGGTGATGGTACCATTGGATTTCGTGAAGGAGGCCCGTATGAGGGAATTATCGTTACTGCAGGGGCCCCGGATGTGCCGGAACCATTAGCGAAACAACTCTCAATCGGTGGACGTCTTGTTGTGCCTGTGGGATCTCTCGAGAACCAAACACTTTATCGCGTTGTCCGCACAGCCGAAGATTCGTGGAAGGCAGAAGACCTTGGTCCCTTCAAGTTTGTACCCTTGATCGGCAGGTCGGGCTGGGATGATGCCAGTGCAGCATGAAATGAAGCGCGTCGTTGTTCTTGCCGGTCCAACAGCTTCCGGCAAGACCGGGGTTGCTTTGCAGTTGGCAACACACATCCATTGTGAGATTATCGGTGCCGATGCACGGCAAATCTATCGATATATGGATATTGGCACTGCCAAGCCAACACGTGAAGAGCAAACCCTCGTTCCCCATCATTGCATCGATATTCGTGACCCACATGAGACGTATAGTGCTGCGGAATATTCAGAAGACGCACGCCGTGCCATAGCTTCAATCTCTTCATCGTCCTTGCCGATCTTAGTGGGTGGATCCGGGCTCTATATCTCAGCTGCACTCGACGGACTCTCTACTGAAGGGACTGCAACGAATCCTCACGTGCGCGAGAAGATATTGCGCGAGTTTGACATCCACGGTCGAGATGAGATGTACAACAGACTTCAATCACTTGATGCGCGAGCAGCAGAGCGATATGCTGATAAGAATCCACGTCGAATTCAACGCGCCTTGGAATACATATATATGACAGGGCGCCCCTTTTCAAGTTCATGGGACGCGCCACGAAATGCTGCAGATGCAGATGTTCTGTATATCGGCATCACGCAGGAGAAGGAGTTGCTCACTTCGTTGATCAATGAACGATGCGATAATATGTTTGACAATGGTCTTGTTGAAGAGACGCAAAGAGTGTTGTCCATGGGTGTACCGCGTGATGCTCAGTCTTTGTGTACCGTTGGGTATTACGAAGCACTTTCCGTCATTGATGGACGTCGCACAATTACGGAAGCCCGCGAAGATCTTAAGAATTCAACCCGGCAATACGCAAAACGTCAACGGACATGGTTCAACAAGGATAGTCGATACACATGGGTATCAGGAACTCTTGAGTCAATGACCGCGCAAATACTTGAGATACTCAAGGCACATGGGTGGACTTCGGCCTTCGTAGATTTGCAACGCAGCAATCAAGGAAGATCTGAGTGAAGAGTTCGAAGACATCTTTTCTATTGACGGTACTCATCGCTATCGTGCTTACGAGTGGCGCGGTTGCTCAACACTCGCGCACGTACAAAGCGCCAATTCCAACACAGTACGATTCGACCCAAGCACTTTCAACTCTTCGGGCTCGTTTAGACCAAATCTTCACGTCAGCACCGTACCGATCCTCCCGTGTCAGTGTGATGGTGTGGTCACTCAACCGCAATGCGACTGTATACGATCGCAACAGCAAGCAAAACCTCACTCCAGCTTCTACAACAAAACTCTTCTCAACAGCGGCCTATTACCAGTTGTACGGGCGGAATGCGATCATCTCTACGGAAGTAAAGACCGATGGCAATCTTGAGGCAGATGGGACATTGCGCGGCAACCTGTACCTCATTGGGCATGGTGATGCACTTCTTAGTGTGAATGATCTCGAAGAATTGGCCGATAAGGTTCGTGCGCTTGGTATTAGGCGAATTTCCGGGAACATCGTTGGTGATGGATATGCGTTTGATGGTCAGACCAATAGAGCTGTGTATTCCGGTGATTATGAAGATGTACAGCCACTTCCTCCAATCGTTGCTCTATCTGTGAATAAGGGTACGGTTGCAGTATTTGCGAGTGCCGGAAAAACAGGCCGAATAAACGTTCAGACCATTCCAGCTTCGGATGCATTCAATGTTGTCGTTCGGACCTCTGTTCCCCGTTCGAAGAAATCTCCACCGGCACGATCGAAGTCAAAGGCAAAACCAAAAGTTCAGTTAAAGGCTAAGCCAAAAGCAAGGACAAAGCCAACAACAAAGAAGAAGCGATCTCGTGCCGACGTTGTTGTTGAGGAGTCCATAGAACGATATGGTGATGCTCCGCCAGAACCAAGACAGCGCCGTCGTAAGGGTCGAGGCAGATCCCGCGTACCTCGCATCAGTGTGTCTTCTTCAACGCTTCCCAGTGGAATTCAGCAGTTTGTTGTAAGCGGGTCTCCCGGTGCCAATCGTTCTGCTACCGTTTACGTGGCTATGTCGAAGCCAGCATTGGCCACGGCCGGAGTGTTTGCAGACAGGTTGCGGAGTGGCGGCATTGAGGTAGATGGACATATCGAAGAACGTCGTGCGCCGGCGAACGCTAGGTACCTCACACAATTCCGTCGCCCGTTTGTAGAATTTGCAAGTGTTGTAAACAAGAGAAGCGACAACTATCTCGCAGAACATGTCTTCAAGATGGTGGGAGCAGCCTGTGGCGATCACTCCACTACCGCACTTCGTGCTAAACGCGCCTTGGTTGAGGTTCTAGACTCCCTGCATGTTGATCGCAACAACTGCGTATTCAACGATGGCAGCGGACTATCTCGTCGGAATCTGGTGAGTGCTGCTACGGAAGTTGGACTCCTTAGACAGATTCACAACCAGGAGTGGGGTCCTGAGTATCGGAGTACTCTGGCTGTTGGTGCATATGATGGCACAATACGACGGAGGATGCATGGATCTCTAGCTGCGAATAACGTTACTGCGAAGACCGGGACCTTGCGAAACGTAAGTGCACTTGCCGGATATGTAACAACGCGCGATGGTGAACTCCTTGCCTTCTCCTTTATCTCAAATGGGCCTAATGTTGGTTCATTCAAAGGAATGGAGAATCTTGCTGCTATGGCTCTTGCGTCATTCTCCTTCAAACAACCGGTTCCCGTTCCACAAGATATTCTGCCAACCCCTACCGACACTATTGACGAGGTAGTTACAGATACCGAATGATATCGCCAGCAACGATCCTTTTATGAATGCTTGCAACCTCTGCTGCAGAACCAGCCTTTGCATGAAGATAGGCTCCCAATGATGCAGCCTGAAAAGTCGATAGTCCTTGCGCGGCACAACCGGCGATGATCCCTGTTAGTACATCTCCGGAGCCAGCCGTAGCCATTGCAGGACTTCCGTTGACAGTGAGAATGTTGATGTCTCCGTTCGTCGTCACAGAAGGAACGTCCTTCACATGGAGTATGCAAGAATTGTTGCGGGCATAGTCCGCAGCAATGTTCAACAGATTCTCCGGTAGGTCATTTCGTTCGGTGGAAAGAAGTCGAGCAAACTCACCGCGGTGTGGCGTGAGAACAACATTTGGCCCCCTATATGTCATTACCTCAAACAACCGTAATCCGTCAGCATCAATCACCACAGGTTTATGCCCTGCAACCTCATCGATGAGTCTGGCTAACATTTGCAGAGTATTAGGATTGTTACCGAGGCCTGGACCAATGGCACAAACCGTTGATCGCAGCAACAATGTTCTCAATGTAGATTCTGCACCCATACTTATCGTGCCATCAGCATTAGAAGGCAGTTCGTAGGTCATCACCTCTCGGGGAGTAAGAGGATGGATGAAGGGAGCGGCGAGTTCCACCAAACCAGCACCAATGGAGATCGCAGCATGGGCAGTTAGTGAGGGGGCTCCTCGCATCGACCGAGTACCTCCGATAACGAGAACGCGACCGTTATCGAACTTCGATGACGAACGTTCTCGTCTTGGAAACAACGACGTTTCGTCCTCATCATTGTACCGGTAAACAGAGGTGAAGCCAAAGGCATAGTTCTCAGGTAACCCCATAGGAGCAATGAGCACACGACCTGTTACGTTCGGTCCTTGGCGACGAAAGAACCCCGGCTTTTCCGCTTCGATGGTAATCGTTACATCTGCAACAAATGCCGATGGGTGGGCAGAGCCTGTATCTGCATCGAGTCCAGTTGGAACATCAATGGCCACTTTCAGTCCAACCAGTCCGTTGAGCACGTTGCAGTAAGACGATATCGGTTCTCTGAGGTCTGCTCCGCCCCCTATTCCAATCAGGGCATCAATGATCACGTCAAAGGAATTGCGTTGATGTACTTCAGAGAAGGAAATGATCTCGACCGTAGGAGGCAGTCGGTCGAGATTCACTCTCGACTGCTCAGTCAAGCCCACAGGCGACAAATCGCATACCACAGTAACATGTACGTTGGGGTCATCCGTAGAGATCATTCGTGCTATACAGAGACCGTCTCCACCGTTGTTTCCCTTTCCACAAGCTATAAGGAACGATTTTGCTCGAAGATCACGTTCTTCAAGGATATGATGGAGTACCGTGGTTGCCGAACGAGACGCATGTTCCATGAGGTTGAGCGGAGAGATCCCCAACACCTCGTTGCAGGCGCGGTCCAACCGTCGAACATCATCGGGAAGGAGTAATGGAAGCATGATGCGAAACTACCGCTTCCTCTTCGCAGATTTGCATCACCATCACACATTAGGCTTGATATGTTTCGCCCCTTGATCATTTGGTTCATGCTATTGCTGACTACAGCCTGCGTCTTTTCACAGGATTATCGCAATGATATGTTTCGGTCTCGCCATGCCGGACATGAGCCTCAAGTGACAAAGAGAAGCGAGGTGACGCAGGTAGAAGAGAGGCTCCGACCGTTCTATCATGGTGTTGCAAGTGGCGACCCTTTACCTGATCGTGTGATCATCTGGACGAGGGTAACTCCAGAAAATGGAGACACAACGGTAAACGTACGATTTCGGGTTGCAACAGACACGGCTATGCAAAACATCGTTCGATCAGGGGAGTTCACCACCTCATCTGAGCGTGATTTTACAATCAAAATAGACGTGGATGGACTTCAAGCAGGAACGGTCTACTATTACAACTTCTCAGCCTACAACAGATATTCAATTATCGGTCGAATGCGGACAACCCGTCCGTCAAACGTAGATCATACGCGCCTTGCTGTGGTGTCGTGTTCGAATTATCCCGCCGGCTACTTCACAGCGTACGGTAAGATCGCAGACCGAAATGATTTAGATGGCGTACTCCACCTGGGTGACTACATCTACGAATATGATGCTGACACAACGTCCTACGGCGGAGCTACGGGGGCGAGACTTGGGCGTCGACATGAACCCGACGCGGAACTCGTAACACTCACCGACTATCGCACACGCTATTCACAATATCGCCTCGATCCGGATCTACGACGTGCTCATCAACAACACCCAATGATTCATGTGTGGGATGACCATGAATCTGCGAATGATTCTTATACAGACGGTGCTGAAAACCATCAGTCGGAGGAAGGTGATTGGGCTATTCGAAAGGCCATTTCCAAACGTGTGTGTTATGAATGGATGCCCACACGTGAACAGCAGAATGGTAACCTCTACCGTCGATTCTCCTTTGGAACCTTGGTTGACCTCTTTATGCTCGACACGCGGCTTGATGGACGAGACAAACAGGTACAGGGAGTTGGTGAAGGGGCTTCACAAGCCTCGAAAGACTCCCTCAACAACCCCGATCGAAAGATCATGTCTTCAACGCAGTTTGATTGGCTTACGTCAGGTCTCACATCAAGCACTGCCACGTGGCGTCTCATCGGTAATCAAGTAATGTTCTCCCCTGTCGATGTAACGCCGATCGATACCACCTTTCTCTTCACTGCTGTAGGTCCAATCTTTTCTGCATTCGTTCGCCCGCAGATCCCAACGCTGCAATTCGTCTTTGAATCGGCGTTCTATGGAGACGTGTGGAACAACTACCCGGCTCAACGCACGTCCCTACTGAACACAGTGCGAGACCAGCAGATCAAAAATCTGGTTGTTGTAACCGGGGATTTCCATTCATCATTTGCCTTCAACGTACCTACTGCAACCATCGGTTCTCCAACGTCAAGTGCCGTGGAATTCATGACCCCGTCCATCTCCGCTCCTAACTTCGATGAAAATCTGAATTCGGTTCCTACGATTGCCTTGATCGCTCCGGCGCTTCTGGAAACAATTGACACAACACTCATCGGACTCAACTCCCATTTGAAGTGGCATGATATCACTGAGCACGGGTATGAGATCGTGGACTTTACGCCGCAGCGAGTGCAATGTGACTGGTTCTTCATGGACAGCATTCTCGTCCGCCCTTCCAACGAAACCTGGGCAAGGGGCTACTTCACCATGGCACAAGAAAGCGCTTTACAAGTGGCCACAGCTCCTGCGCCTGGAAAGTCCATCCAGGACCTCCCTGCTCCTGCCGAGCCCCCTATCGGCCCTGTGAGCGTGCAGGAAGAGACTGTGCATGTTTTAACTGTGCTTGGGTACGGCCCTAACCCAACACGCGATGCACTATTCATTTCGTATGTGGTAGAAGAGGCAAGCTCCGTTCATTTCAGTGTTGTAGATGCGCAAGGTGCACAGGTACTCACAACAAGTCCATTGATGGAACATGGACTGCGCAGTGTTGTCCTTGATCTACGACCACTACCTGCCGGACGTTACAGTGTGAACATTCATACAGAAAACGGAGTTGTCCACACCGGCATCGTGGTAGCTCGATGAACATGGCTCACTGCTCTCTCTACCGTATGTTCGTTGCATGTTGTTGATGCGCACATTCCTTGTAATCACTTTTGTACTACCTCTACTCCTTCTCTCGGCCTGTGGAGGCTTGGATCCGGACGAGGTGCGCCCATTCAGTGAATTGCGAGGTACAATCTCTTACGTTGGCGGTGCCGGAGCGTGGCCAACGGATACGATCTATGATGTACGGGTTGTTGCTTTTGAAAAAATACCTACCGTACCGGAGGAGATCCTTACGTCGATTCTGCTCCAGACAGCAGCATTCTCACCCACGAGTCTTCCAATTCGTGTGGATTCCTCGAGCTATGTCATTGAGGTGTTAGCAACACCACGCACGTTCTCCTACGTGGTTGTTGCCTTACAGAACGGTCCAAATTTTCAGACCGACTGGATCATGCTCGATGTCTATGCTCCAACGGGCGATCCGTCCCAACCCGGTGTTGTGATCGTTCCATCGGGTAATACCGTCAACGTTGACTTCCGAGTTGATTTCAGCAACCTTCCGCCCCAGCCCTTCTGATGAGGCTTATGCATCACATCGTCTCCCTCACGCTGATCTTCCTTAGTGCAGTTAGTCTGCGTGCGCAGGACGGAGGAACGATCACGGGATACCTTACTGATCGGGAGACGGCAAAGCCAGTAAGAGGCGCTACTGTTCGCATTGAAGGAACTCAGAGTGGAGCGATTTCAGATGCAAAAGGCGTCTTCGTTATCAAGGGTGTCCCATCGGGGACCGTGATGGTAGTTGCAACATTTATTGGGTACGAAACAGCGCGTCAGAATGTCTTTGTGAAAAAGGACGAGCTGACGACAATGATCATGACAATAAAAAGCTCCTCCGTCTCAAAGGGTGAGATTGTAGTCTCAGCAAACAGACGTGTGCAAGCCGTGCAAGATGTACCTATTAGTGTCTCAATACTTACTTCCGAAGATCTTGATCAGCGAAACGTTACGCGCCTTGATGACGCATTACGATATGTGAGTGGCATCAGCATTGCACGAGATCAAGTTAGTATCCGAGGTGCATCAGGATTTGCCTTCGGAGTTGGTTCGCGTACAGCAGTGCTTATCGACGGCTTTTCACTTCTTTCAGGCGATAACGGAGATATCAAGTTCGATGTTATGCCAGTGGCTGATGTTGAGCGCATCGAGATCATCAAAGGGGCGGGTTCCGCCTTGTATGGAACAGGCGCACTAGGTGGTGTTGTGAGCATGATCACCAAGGACCCAACGGATACACTGTCGGTCTATGGCAGAGCCTATACAGGTCCCTATACCATGCCACCGTATTCTCAATGGGAATACCGTTCTACCCTTCCCTGGCAATATGGGGCCGACATTCGACTAGCTCAGCGTGTTGGTGAATTCTCTTACTCGGTCAGTGGTGGTATCCGTTCAGATGAAAGTTATCGTGAATATGACCGGTCGCTTCGTGGATTTGGATTTGCCAAGCTCACATGGCAACCATCAGATCTCGTAACGTTTCGGGCATTTGGATTTGGGACGCTGGAAAATCGAGAGAACTTCATCTATTGGCGCGACCTCGATAACGCAACTCGTCCGCCCCTTGCTCAAAACATAGATGAACGTCTCGCCACCACGAAATATGCAGTGGGCACCGAATATTCGCAGATATTCTCCGGCACTACCTCACTCATCGCTCGATACGGATTTTTCAGAACGACGTTTGAAAACACTCTGAATGGCGAGAAGCTCGATTCCAACTACTCAACCGCATTTGCCCATAACGCCGAAGTGCAAGTAACGTCTCGTCTCGCAGAAGGAGCAATTCTTACAGCAGGCATCACCGGACGATTAAACTGGGTACGAAGCGACGTCTACAACACGGCCTTACAGACGATCCTCAGCGGCTATGCACAAGGCGAATTCACCATCGGCTCAGTGATACTCACCGGTGGCCTGCGTGCAGATCGTGAAGAAACGGAATCACTTACTCCTCAGGTCGAATTCTCGCCAAAGCTCGGGATGACGTGGAATGCCGCCCAACAATTCACCGTTCGTACATCGGTGGGAAGGGGCTTTAGGGCACCCACAATTGCCGAACGGTATGCGAACATTCGCTACGGACCGTTCAATGTCCGCCCTAATCCAAACCTTCTATCAGAAAGCTCGTGGTCTGGTGAGGTGGGTTTCCACTACATGGCCTCTGAATTCATACTCCCTATTGACATCGACGTTGCTGTCTTCGACAACGAGCTCTATCAACTCATCGAACCAACTTTCGATCTCTCGCAGGCAGGCGCACCCATCGTTTTCCAGAATCTCACTCGCGCACGCATACTTGGTTCTGAGCTCACGATAAGAGCAATGCTCTCTACGAACGCCACTATCGAGACCGGGATTACCTATATGGTACCTCGAGACCTCACCACCGGGACAACCCTAAAGTATCGCAACAACGTGTTGTGGTATTCACGGGGCTCCTGGACGCCTATGACAGGAATCGAACTCCAAGCCGAATACCGCTATCAAGACAGGGTTGAACTTATCGATGATCGTCTAAGCCTTTTCATTCCTGATGCTGATGCCCGTGTTGCCATGCATATCGTGGACGCACGCATCTTTTTCTCACCCTCCGAGAAATTGAAGGTGGGCCTCATCGGAAAAAATATCCTTAGCTACTCGTACACGGAGATCGTTGGTAATCTTGGCCCTACCCGCGCAATCCTGCTTCAATTGGAGCTCAAACACTAACTAGTAGTCTCGCAACACAAACGTCTCTCCCAGATATCGCGATCTCACTTCTTGGTTCGATGAGATTTCTTCGGCTGTTCCGCTCACGAATATCGAGCCATCAATCAAGATATAGGCTCGGTCTGTAATGCTCAACGTCTCATGCACATTATGGTCCGTGATCAAAACACCAATGCCCTTGTGTTTTAACTGCGTAACGATCTTCATAATGTCTTCTACTGCGATTGGATCGATTCCGGCAAAAGGTTCATCGAGAAGGATGAACTTTGGATCAGTAGCAAGAGCACGCGCGATCTCACAACGGCGACGTTCTCCTCCTGAGAGCGTGATGCCGAGACTCTTGCGGATACGGTCCAGACCGAACTCATCCAACAACCCATCGAGTTTTTTCTGACGTTCTGCAGACGTCATACTTCGGAGCTGTAGGATGGCCTTGATGTTCTGTTCAACAGTAAGCCGACGGAAGATGCTGGCCTCTTGCGGAAGATAGGCCAGACCAGCCCGAGCGCGTTTATACATCGGTGTGGTTGTTACGTCCTTGTCGTCTATGAAGACGTTCCCTACATCAGGTTTGATCATGCCTGTGATCATGTAGAAGGTCGTGGTCTTTCCAGCTCCATTTGGACCGAGGAGTCCAACGCACTCACCCTGACGAACACTGAGGGTGCTGCCTTTTACTACAGTGCGCTGTTTGTACGTCTTACGAAGCCCCTCAGCGCGAAGGACACTTCCATGTTCAATTTCTGACACCACCGCTCCGTGGACGTGCAAGCAAGGTCATGGTCAGGTCTTTCTTCTCGCCGGATCGGATCACCGTGAACTTCAGTTTCTGGTTCACCTCTCCGTCAAGAATTGCGATGTTCACATCCTCATCGCGCAACGTAGGCCTGCCATTGATTGCAATGATAACGTCTCCGGGTTCGATTCCAGCATCGTCGGCCGGTCCATCTGTGGCCACTTCGCTTACAAGTACACCATCGGTGCCCGAGAGCTTGAAGTATCGAGCTACGTTTTCATCGATGGCAGAGAGTTTCATGCCCGTCCAAAAGTCGCGGCGAATGGAGCCATCCTTCTGTAATCGATCCACGATCGCCTTCACACGATTAATGGGGATGGCAAACCCAATGCCAATGCTACCGGATCCACGAGCACTTTGGGATGTAGAATAGATTACGGTGTTCACGCCGATCACCTCTCCAAGAGCGTTCACCAACGGACCGCCTGAATTCCCCGATGAAATCGCAGCATCCGTCTGGATCATGTTCTTGTAGACGCGGTCTTCGCCCCCTTCTCCCGGCTGGGTGAAACTCACGCCTACATTGGAGACAACACCAACCGTAACGGTTGGTTTGGCATTGTTGTCGAACAGACCGAATGGATTGCCAAAGGCAATAGCCCATTCCCCTACTTCTACATCATCGCTGTTGGAAAGTGTAAGGAAGGGGAAGCCCCTTCCTTCGATCTTGAGAACGGCAACATCTGATACAGGGTCAGTACCGATGATCCGGGCATCATGTTTGGTGCCGTCCGTCATTGTCACAACGATCTTCGAAGCATTCCCTGCCACATGATCATTTGTGAGGATGTACCCATCTGCACTGATGAGGAATCCTGAACCAAGTGAACGCACCTCATAATTGCGCTTATAGGTACGTGGACGATCGCCGTAGAAATTTCGAAAGAACGGATCGCCGAAATAGTCGTCCCACGGATCGCGATAGTACTGCGTTCGGGTTTCTGTGACATTGATCCCAACGATGGCAGGAGAGCTTTTACGAACAGCTCTGGTGATGGCATTACGTCTACTGCCCGATAGATCTTCGTTGGCTTGTTGGGAGTTGGAATACACAGGTTCGGAAGGGGGCATTTCCGCACCCGGCTTGCAGGCAGTCATTGGATGAGCTGCAAGGGCCATCATCATGGCCGTAAAGAACGAGGTAAAAGGAGTCTTTGACATAGGCGGAAACGTCGAATACACGACAAAAATATTGCCTGTCGGTATCTTCGTTGTCCATGCCAATTCACGTTGCCCTTCCCCTACCCCGTCTAGAGCCCCTTACGTACGGGCTTCCGGACGGTATCGTTGTGAAGCGTGGGTGTCGGGTCCTCGTCCCGCTTGGTACTCGTATCGTAACCGGAACGGTAGTCGCAATAGATCAAGAGCCGGTGCCGAAGATGCGCGATATCGTAGAGGTTCTTGACGATGAACCATCATTCAGTGACGAGTTGCTCGACCTCACAAAGCGGATCAGTGAATACTACCTCTCCTCGTGGGGCGAGGTGTTACAGGCAGCCCTTCCAAGCGGGCTCACTCCATCAACGGTTGTACATGTAACCGTCTTGAAGCCTGTAGTAAGCCGTGACCTAACCGAAATGGAACAGCGAGCACCGAAACGAGCACGACTGCTTCAAGAGCTCAGTGAACATGAGGGTGAAATCAGTGTCTCCTATCTTCAACGGAAACTCAAAGCTTCGGCCATCGCTGATCAACTTGATGCGCTCCAACGTATGGGGTGGATCAGGATTGAACAATCCATGGAGCAAGAGCGAACGCCACGTATGGTTCGAGCTGCATCCCTAGCCCCTTCTCTCCTCGCAAACGAAGATGAATTGCGTGCAGCATTCGACTTCCTGGATGCAAAAGCTCCCAAACAGTCTCTTGCCCTTGGACATATCTATCTCACAACGCAACGTGATGGTCGACCGGTTGAAATTGCTCGACTTGCCGATGAACTCCATGTCTCATCCACCGTTGTTGATAGCCTGGAACGCAGAGGATTTGTTGAGATTACACAGGTCATTCGCAGAGGTATTGAGGACGAGAGCAATTCTCTTGTAAGCCGTGATGAAGCGGAGGTGGAACTCACGGTAGAACAGACCTTGGCCGTAGCGACAATCACGGAACTCTGTGACAAGAACGAACGAGCGTCAGTAGTTCTCCATGGTGTTACAGGAAGTGGAAAGACCATTGTCTACCAGCGAGCAATTCAACACGTAATCGCAGGTAAGGGGCGTGTGTTGCTCCTTGTACCGGAAATCTCCCTTACTCCTCAACTCGCAGACAGATTCAGAGCTGTATTTGGAGATAAGGTGGCAGTGCTGCACTCTCGTTTGGCTGTTGGGGAACGTATTGGGCTTTGGCAGCGTATCCGAGCCAATGAATTCGATATCGTCATCGGCGCACGGTCAGCTGTGTTTGCACCCCTCGCCGATGTGAAGTTGATCATTGTTGATGAAGAACACGAACCCTCCTATAAACAAGATGATCCCGCTCCTCGATATCATGGTAGAGATGTAGCTCTCATACGTGGACAGGTGAACCGATGCCCAGTGATCCTTGGAAGTGCCACGCCGTCTCTTGAAAGCCTTGCAAATGTGGCTAGCGGACGCGCCACGCTATTGCAACTCACGCACCGTGCTGATGGCGCATTGTTGCCTTCGATCCGCGTGGTAGACCTCAGAGAGGAACGCAAGGCACACAGGCTTAAAGGAGCGATTTCGATGACAGCCCTTGATGCCATTGCTGCGCGTATCGCAAAGAAGGAGGGCACACTTGTCTTCCTTAACCGACGGGGGTTTGCTGTACATCTTCAATGTGAAGACTGTGGTGACGTACCGATGTGCAAGAATTGTGATGTGGCGCTTACCTATCACAAGCACGCTAACGTCTTACGTTGTCACTATTGTGGTTATGCTGAGCCGATGCGTGTTGCCTGCACAACGTGCGGTTCTGTGGACCTGCGTGAATCCGGCTCAGGCACTCAGCGGATTGAAGAAGATCTGGTAACTGCGCTGAACGAACGTTTGGACGGCACGGCACGTGTGGAGCGCATGGACGCGGATACAACATCAAAGAAGGGTGAACACCGAACGCTCCTGAAACGATTTGCCAGCGGTGATATAGACGTTCTTGTGGGTACACAAATGGTCGCAAAAGGGCTCGATATACCCCGCGTGACGCTTGTGGTAGTTGTGAATGCCGACATGTCACTCCACCAAAACGATTTCCGTGCGTCGGAGCGAACGGTACAGCTCCTCACACAGGTTGCTGGACGTGCTGGCCGCACTGGATCCCATCCGGGCGAAATGATCATTCAGACCAGTTCACCTGAGCATCCTGCTATCATTGCAGCGATCAACGGCGAGCGTTCGCCTGCTGTGCTCCGGGCATGGGAAGCAGATGAACTTCGACTTAGGCGTGAAGTTGACTATCCGCCCTATACGAGGTTTATTGTTATTGAGATTTCGTCCATGGATGAAGGAGCCACACAAGACCACGCGCAGGTCTTGGCTGCACTCATACCGGCTCGTACGGAATATCTATTACGACTTGACCCTGTAACACCGTCGGTAGCCCGCATTCGCAATGCCTATCGGAAGGTAATCATCATCAAGAACTTCAAGGACAAGGATCCGTCGGGCGCTCTTTGCAGATCTTTGTTGCGTAATGCATTCATAACGTATCATGCATCATATGCGTCATCGTCCGTAAAGGTAACGATTGATGTAGATGCACATGGAACACTATAATCAGCCCCCTCTATGAAGACCATTCTGCTTCTCGGCTCAGGTGAACTTGGCAAAGAATTTGTCATCGCTGTCAAACGATACGGGCATCGTGTAGTGGCGGCTGATTCCTATGATAACGCGCCGGCAATGCAGGTGGCGGATGACCGTAGGGTTGTGAATATGCTGGATGGTGATGCCCTCGATGCCATTGTGGCAGACGTGAAACCAGATATCATTGTACCGGAGATCGAGGCCATTAGAACGGAGCGACTATTTTCATACGAAAGGTCTGGCATCCACGTAGTTCCGAGTGCTCGTGCCGCAAACATGACGATGAATCGCAAGGCCATACGAGATCTTGCTTCAATAGAACTAGGACTAAAGACTGCTCGGTACGTGTATGCAACGTCGGAAAATCAGTTTGTTGCCGCAGTACAGGAAGTAGGTATTCCATGCGTCGTAAAGCCCCTTATGTCGTCGAGTGGAAAGGGGCAAAGTATCATCCGAACAGCAGCTGACGTTCAACGGTCTTG
>CALMZQ010000162.1 GCA_937870915.1 uncultured Ignavibacteria bacterium | reverse complement strand
ACGGCATCAAGAAAGTCTCCCGTGCTGCGACCGTTCAGTGCAGAGATCGCGTAGGGATCTCCCAGACCTAGGGCATAAAATTCAGAGGCATTGAGGTCGAACTGTGCATTGTCGCACTTATTCACCACCAGCACCACAGACTTACCGGAGGAGCGAAGCATGCCCCCTATCTCAGAATCGATAGGAGTAAGACCGTCTCTTCCGTCTACGAGAAAGATGATCACATCGGCTTCTTCGATGGCAAGCACTGCTTGCTCACGAATGGCTTTTTCGAACACGTCTATACTGTCGGGCACGATGCCGCCCGTGTCGATGATGCTGAATGTTTTCCCGTTCCATTGCGCCTTTGCATAGAGGCGATCTCGCGTCACTCCCGGTTCGCCTTCCACGATGGCGTGGCGCTCCTCGATGATGCGATTGAACAGTGTTGATTTGCCGACGTTAGGTCGACCGACGATAGCTACTAAACCCATAGCTACAAAGGTACGGCTTTACTTGTCCATGTACTGGAGTAGCTCCATGGCAAGGATATTGAACGTGATCTGCAGGCCCTCATCGGCATCCGTAAAGGCAATAGCCGGGGCATCATCCATGAGCCACGTCGGGGCTGTTGTATCGAGCCCATTCGGTGGACCAAAAATCCCCTGGATACGGGACTGGAGAGCCCCCTGATCAGCTCTTGAAACGATCATTTCTATTGTAACAGGCCTGCCCTCTGGATCGAGATAGACGGTTGTTTTACGGGCCTTGATGCCGTAGCAGGAACAGCCTGTGGAGATCAGTTGGTCTCCCTCTTCAACAACCTTTCTACATGAATCGGCCATCATTTCCCGCGTTTCATCGCGATCCGTGATCAATGGTAGGGCAAGGGGCCATGTAGGGCGTGTAGTGGATCTGCGCTGAAATAGCGGTACAAGATCGAACCGCAGCCAGACGGCTTCGTTGTTTTCGTATGGTCCGAGACTGATGGCGGCCTCATTGCCACGTTCCCAACGAGCAGTGGATTCATCGGCATATGTTGGGTCGCCATATGAATGAGACACAACATCTGTGAGTTCGGCAGCGATAAGTCCCGCCTTATCACTGTCGCACACCCGAACGAGCGAGATGCTGTTTGCACGAACAGAATTAGGGGTGAAATGCACAAACAGCGTATCAAAGGCCGTGTTATTCCACTCAACGTTGGTTGCATACAAGCTAGGCGCCATGCCTTCAGTCTGAAGGAATGACTTTACCTCAAGCTTATGCCCCTTGAGCAATTCCTCTACGCGTACGCGCGGACTCAAGAGCTTAATGTTGAACGGAATGGCCGGCGAATGATCGAACGGCATTGGGTCTGTTTGAGCTCCTGCAACATGCAAGGAACAGAACAGGACAGATATGAAGATCCAACTGCGCATGGTATGTGTGCCCTCTGTTGGCATCGAACATACGACGCAGTTTGGTCAGATGGAGCGTATGAGTTCTTCCACGATACGATCGGAGCTCACGCCCTCGGCTTCGGCACTGAAGTTTGTGACCAAGCGGTGACGCAGGACGCTGGCGGCAACGGCGTTCACATCCTCGATGCTCGGAGTGAAACGTCCGGTAAGGGCAGCCCTACTTTTTGCCCCTAGCACAAGGTATTGCGATGCACGGGGTCCGGCACCATAACCCACGAAGTCCTTCACGATCTTCGGACTCTCAGCAACGGGGCGAGTAGAGCGTACGAGCTTCACAGCATGTTCCACCACATTGTCGGCAACCGGAATCCGTCGCAC
>CALMZQ010000161.1 GCA_937870915.1 uncultured Ignavibacteria bacterium | reverse complement strand
AATGGCGAGTCGCGCCGAGACATCGACATACCATTCACCACGATCTCGCCCGGAGCTGTTGCAGAAGGCACGATGAGTCCGCCCGGGCACATACAGAACGAGAACACTCCGCGTCCGTCAGCCTGACACACAAGTTTATACGACGACGCCGGCAGATTCGGGTCGCGCGGGGCATGATGATATTGAATCTGGTCGATGAGTTCTTGCGAGTGTTCGATACGCACACCCAGAGCAAACGGTTTTGCTTCAATCGCGATCTTGTTACGAACGCAGATGGTGAACACATCGCGTGCACTATGTCCAGTTGCAAGGATCACCGCATCACCCAGGATCTCCGTAGCGTTATGGAGCACAACTCCTCGTATGCTTCGCTCTCCATCCGAAGCCTTGTGCATCACAACATCTGTTACGAACGATTCAAAGTGCACTTCGCCACCGTAACGGAGAATCGTTTCACGAATGGACTGTACAACAAGCCACAGCTTATTCGATCCGATATGCGGATGCGTGTCAACCAGAATGTCTCGAGTAGCACCATGTTCCACGAGTAGCTGAAGGACCTTATCGATGCTCCCTCGTTTATGTGATCGAGTGTACAGCTTTCCGTCCGAGTATGTCCCTGCGCCCCCTTCACCAAAACAGTAGTTCGAGTGCGGGTCCACAACACCATCTTGTTGGATGGAACGCAGATCTCGTCTCCGAGCGCGCACATCCTTACCACGATCCACAACCACCGGTGTAATCCCATGTTCTAGGAGTTCGAGAGCAGCGAAATATCCGGCGGGCCCGGCACCAACGATCACCACCCGCTTCTTTGGATCTGCCTGTCTCAATCCATCCAGCAACGACGGCTCAGAGGGGGCTTCTTCACCAACGAAAACATCGGCAACGACGCGTATCCGTGGCATTCGCGAGCGCGCATCCACTGAACGTCGGACGAGTCGCACGGACGTAACGGTATCGAGTGACACATCAGCCTCGCGGGCGGCATGAACGCGCACCGCGGCCGGATCCGCGGCCTGCGATGGAGAGAGAAGAAGGTCGATCCGTTTGTGCATACCGCAAAATACAGTATGACGGTATGACGGTATGACGGTATGACGATATGACGGTATGACGGTATAACGGTATGACGATATGACGATATGGCTATCGAGTATAAACGTATGAAACAGTTTGCACGGCATCAGGCAGGTGGCGTACTACAATCCGCAACCCTGATGCTTTGTTAACGATGAATGGTTCTAGGTCAACAAAGTGGGTTCCACCAACCACAGAAAATCGAGACTCAATCGACCCAACTCCATCATAGATCTCTACGTCTGAGGGGCGTGGATCTCCATCAAGTATAAGTGTTGAGCCACGCATCTTTATTCCATTAGTACGAGAATTGGTGAATTCATGCACGCCTGTAGGACCGGCCAATTGAAATCGCTCATAGATGTCTAATAAATTGAACGGCACAGAAACATTCACGAACTGTGCTTGCAATACATCGGGCTTATTGTCTCCATTGCCATCACGAATAACACGAAACTGTTCCAATCGAGTCACACTTACTTCTTGTAAAATGTATCCGAAAGGCTGAGAAATATTATCCAGCCTGGAGAAGTACATAGGGTCGCCATAATTGGAGGAACTTTCGTTTAGATGAAACATCACGATTGGCACACCCAACATGTGGCTTTCAGGCATCGTGCCATGCATCCACAGAGACGCACCCGTCAGGTGCGTAATTCTTTCAAGACGTCGTTTTGAAAGTCTATCTACAAGTAATGCGTATTCACCCTTGTTGTCCTTAAATGAACGATAAACATAGACATCTCCGTTGTTCCCATCCTTTCCGACGTACCATTTCTTGGGCTGCTCGCAGGAGTCACAAGAAATTGAGACTGAAGAAAAGTCACGCCAACTAAACACTATTGAATCCGGGCTGAATGTTGTGACGCTTAACTCCATTGCATAGAGACGGTTGTTCGGCCCCGAACCAGTGTCGCGCGCGACTACTACAAGTCCATTGTCTGTAACAGTTTCGGATACGATAGTTCGGCCTGGCACTGCGGGAACGTAGATCGTTTGATCACATGAATGAGGGATCTCAGAGCCATTTGGAACGATGTTATACCAGATTGAATCATTGCGAGAGCGAACTACAAGGTCTGGCCATTCGTCCCCAACGAGATCTATTGTAAATGCGTCCTCGGAGAAGGTTGGACCTCGTAAACAATACTCTACGGGCTGCTTGAATAGAAACGTGTTTGTGTCTCCGTTGCATTCGTATGCATGCACCATCACATCGGCACCCAAATTTGGATCAGCCGACCTATTGAGTCGTTCCAGGATCTTTGATGGTAGTCCGTCTCGATAATCAAACATTGCACCATCATGACCAAAATGCAATCCTGAATCACGAGGTATCTGGCGTATGTGCGAATTTCTAAGAGCGCAATTGAAGACTCCTGTACCCGCAATCACCTGCAAGAGATCCACTCCTGTGTTGCAGATGTTGTTTACTCCATCTATCGAGAAAACAGCTGCAATTGAAGAACTTTCAGGATCCTTCTCGAAGCTGACGTTCTCTGATAATATTTCTTCTGCCTTGCTAACATCAAGCCAGGTAGGAACCTGGGCAAGAATGTGAGTACTTCCAATTGCCAATAGCAGAAGACAGAAACGAATCATATCGCAGCCCCGTTGTAGTTTCATATTAACATGCCACAATCCTCCGACATCTACGAACGTATATACGACATTGTCCGCCAGATCCCTGAAGGTCACGTAACAACATACGGAGCTATTGCACAGGCCATTGGCAGCAGGTCCGGGGCCCGACTCGTTGGCTGGGCTCTCAATGCCGTGGCACTTTCAGACCGCACAGATATTCCCTGTCACCGTGTGGTGAATCGGCTTGGCGAGCTATCCGGAAAGATGCATTTCGAGACCCCTTTTGTGATGCGAGAGAGGCTGGAGGCCGAGGGGGTGACGTTTTCCGGGGAGGCGGTTGACATGAAGAAGCATCTCTGGGTACCGCCAATTGCTGGCTGACCGTATCTTTGCTGTTCATGTCAAATCAAAGGAATCTTATGAAGGTCTTTCTGACCGCTGCAGCCGCATGCTGCCTCCTCGTGGCTTGTGACAAAGCACCCGAGGTAAATGAAGTAACCCCAGCTACCGAAGCTGACTCATCCAGCTACGCCATCGGTCTCCAGATCGGCAAGTCGTTCAAGCAACAGTCGTTGGACGTTGAGCTCAACATGCTTGCTGCCGGCATTCGAGATGCTATGGCTGAAAAGCCCCTTATCCCAGACTCTGTTCTACAGACGGTGATGATGAAGCTTCAAGAGAAGTCGATGAAGAAGATGCAAGAAGAGCAAGCAAAGAAGGCAGATTCTACACGGAAGATCGGCGATGAATTTCTCGCAGCCAACAAAGCCAAACCTGGTGTGATCACCACTGCTAGTGGTCTTCAATATCAGGTAGTTACAGAAGGCAAGGGTCCAAAACCAACCAAGGATAATACCGTCAAGGTACACTATACGGGCACGTTCATCGACGGTAAGGTCTTTGATAGCTCAGTACAACGTGGTCAACCGGTAGAATTTCCGGTGACTGGCGTTATTCCCGGATGGACAGAAGCTCTCTTGCTCATGAACGTTGGATCGAAGTACCGCGTTGTGATCCCTAGCAATCTTGCCTATGGTGATCAAGGGGCTGGCCAAACAATCCCTCCCGGCTCGGTGCTTGTGTTTGACGTTGAACTTCTGGCGATCTCCAAGTAACATCCTCCCACATCACTTTTCAGTAAAGCGATATGCGCACAATCATCATTCTTGCGTTCGCCCTTGTCGTCGGAGTCGGCGTCACGGAAGCAAACGCCCAACAAGCAGTGAACAGCGTGAAACCAACAACAGCTAAGGACTCGGCGAGCTACGCCGTGGGTATGCAGATCGGCAAATCCCTCAAGGATCAAGGTCTCGAACTGGACGTGAACCAGCTCACAGCAGGTCTGCGAGACATGATCGCCGGCAAGCCCCTTCTCACAGATGCAGAACTTCAGGCATGCATGACCACACTCCAAGCGCAGCAGATGGCTAAAATGCAGGCTGAATCAGCTAAGAAGGGTGATGCGAACAAGGCAAAGGGCGAGGCATTCCTCACCGAGAACAAGAAGAAGCCCGGTGTTATGGTTACACCAAGTGGCCTGCAATACAAGGTTGTTACTGAAGGCAAGGGCAAGAAGCCAACCAAGGACAACACTGTTAAGGTTCACTACACCGGCACTCTCATCGACGGAACAGTCTTTGATAGCTCCGTCCAACGTGGCGAACCGATTGAATTCCCTCTCAGCGGTGTGATCGCCGGCTGGACCGAGGGCGTTCAGCTCATGACAGTTGGCTCGAAGTACATGTTCTATATCCCGGCAAATCTTGCCTATGGCACCAATGGTGCGGGTCAGACGATCGGGCCAAATGAAACACTCATCTTCGAAGTGGAGCTGCTCGATATCACGAAGTGATCTCCGGCATCAAGGCGACTTTTTACAAAGGGTTGTGCATCGTTGCACAACCCTTTGCATTTTGTACAGGTGAGGCCATTCCTTCTTCATCATGCGCAATTCACTCCCGCGCTCCTTGCTCGGCTGAGAACCCATTATCCGGGGCTCATGATCGTTCCCGGCCAACGCCCGGAGGAAGCCTACATTGAGCCGGATACTGTCTCTGCTGAGGTACTTCAACTGGTTGTCCTGGACCTAGAGTTCTTTGACCGCAACCCGAGTGTTCCCCTAGAGAACATCTGCTCTCACCTCGAGCATTACGTACCAAACAACGAGAGCCAACACGAACTGGTGACATACGCCAAAATGCTGGTTGACCTCAACGACAATAGCGCCGGGGCCGGGATCTACATGTGGGGTGATGCCGGGATCGGCAAGAGCCATATGGCCGTTGCGATCAGTAAGGTGTTTATGTCGCGCGGACTACAGCCGATTTTTATGTCCGCCGACGCCTACTCCTTTGATACCCGTCTTGAGCTCGAACCCGGACAAGTTTGGATCATCGATGACATGAACTCCGGCTACGGCATTGCCTCCCGCCTATTCAAAAAAGTGGTCCTCCATATCCACGACAAGGGCGGCCGGATGTTCGTTACCAGCAACAAACCATATGACCAACTCATGCATGAGGCATTTGTTGGAGATGGGGACGCCAACCGAATGCGGTACGATGACCGAACCAAGGGGATGTTCAAGATCCTGCACGTAACCGGCTCGAGCTACCGTCAGGAACATGCGTGGTATAATTCTCCGTAACTTTGCTGATTCCTCTCTTTCGCAAAGTTCCTCTCGTGTACCTCATCCCGGTCATCGCACTTCTCGCTCTCCCGCTCCTTGGCACGATCTATGCCATCTGGGCTGCGATTGAGGGCGATATCACTACGTTCAATGTCATGATGTGTGTTGTAGGTGTGATCCTCACTGAATACGGCATCACCATGGGTTACCACCGTCTTGTGGTTCACAAGGCCTACGAACCGCACCCGGCACTCAAAGCAGTTGTTCTCGCCCTAGGCTCCATGGCATTCCAAGGTCCCGTTGTAAACTGGGCTTCGGTTCACACAAAACACCATGCCTTCAGCGATCAAGTAGGAGACCCTCACTCCCCTACCATTAGTGGCTTCCTCTATGCCCACTTTGAATGGTTGCTAGCTATGAACACGCCCAACATGAATGAGATCAAGGCCAAGTGGGGTGCTCGGTATACCAAGGATCCGATGATCGATTGGTTTTCTCGCACCTTCCTCTTCTGGGGACTTGGAAGCCTCGTGATTCCTGCCATCATTGGATATTTCGTTGCTGGTGGACACGGTGCATGGATGGGCTTTATCTGGGGTGGACTCGTTCGCATCTTTATCTCCTCGCATGTTACATGGAGCGTGAATTCCGTCTGCCATTATGTGGGTGGACGTATGTTCACAACAACCGACAAGAGTCGCAACAATTTCATCGTTGGCATTCTCGCTCTTGGCGAAGGCTGGCATAACAATCACCACGCCTTCCCTGCCTCTGCCTTCCACGGTATGAGGTGGTGGCAGATAGACGTAACGGGGCTTAGCATTCGCCTCTTCGAAGCAATTGGCCTTGTTAAGAAGGTAGTCCGCATCCCGGACAGCCTCCTTGAAAAGCGTCGCGAAGACGGCAAGAAGTCCGCGGTAAACGTCCAGGTCCTCGCAATGACGGAAGATCCCGTCGAGGAAGAGGCGGCCTAACGGAGGCCTTCGCTAATGACGTTGTTCAGTGCAACGGAACTCAGTAAGTCATACTACGAGAAGGTTCTCTTTGAGAACATCTCCTTTGGTATGCAAGACGGTGAACGCATCGGTGTGATCGGCCGAAATGGGGCTGGGAAAACTTCACTGTTGCGCATTATCGCAGGAATAGACGTGCCCGATTCGGGCGAAGTGGCCTTCAACAAAGAAGTGCGCGTAGAATACCTAGAGCAGCTTCCTGCGTTTGATGTGGACGACACGGCACTACATGCCGTTGTGTCTGCCTATGACGAA
>CALMZQ010000160.1 GCA_937870915.1 uncultured Ignavibacteria bacterium | reverse complement strand
TGCTTCGAATGATACCTGTGCGCAAGCCGATGTAGACTGATCCATCTGGACCTTGGGCCATGCCTCTAGCAAAATCATCGTTGAATCCGAGATTCAACTTCGATGGGCGCAGCAGCCCAACAACGTTTGCGTAGGGGTCATACTGACAAACACCGCCGCCGTAGGTGCCTATCCAGACTGATCCGATGTTGTCCTCGAAGAAACAGCGTACGACATCACTGCTGAGAGTTGATTGGTCGTGAGGGTCGTGCCGGAATATCGTACGGACGCGGTCATCCTTGATTACTGCCACTCCACCACCATTCATCCCTACCCACATATTGCGATTGCTATCCTCGTGCAGTGCCCAGATATCATTGCAGGCCAACTTGCGTTCAAGTGGCTCTGATGTGCCGAACCAGATTGCCCCTTTGCGTGAAGGGTCTATTACGTAGAGACCGATGGACGAAGTTCCGATCCAGCTACGGCCACGACTATCAGTGTAGGTAATGTTAACTCCACTGTCTAACACGATCCGTTGTCGGCTCCGAACCTTTGCTGCCGGAACAGAACCGCTGCTGATTCTCTTCCATGAACCACTTCTCGTCTGGTACAAACAAAAGCCATCACCTGTGCCTGCGCAAAGAGCGCCGTCGTTGGTTAGATAGAGGCTTGAGATATTGCTCGTTGGAAGCGATGAACTATCACCTTGACGGTGCCGGTACACGTTGATCTTGCGGCCATCAAATCGCGCGAGCCCGTCTTGAGTGCCGAACCACATGTATCCAAGTGAGTCCTGGCAGATCTGATTCACGTAGCTCTGGGGGAGCCCCTGTTCCATTCCTACGCGACGGAGTCGGACCTCCTGCGCACAGAGCATCAATGCAGTTGTGAAGAGCAGCAATATGGTTGTAAGGGTGCGCATACAATGTCAGACGGTCAAACTTATCAATCATTGATAGCATACCAAGTTATGCATCGCATGATTCTACGCTGAGCGACATCACAATCATCATTGCACTGTTTGCGTCTAGCATAGAAACCATTCAGAGTTACGCGCCTATGTGATATGCACCTCCTTTACAGTCTCTCTCATCAACCACTTGGAGGTGCGTCATGTTCCACGCTGCAGTTCTCATCCTTGCATTCACGGGTGACCCCTCCACGTCGATCGATACTGATCTTGTTGTCGTCCGTAAGACGCTACGCGAAAGCTATGTGCTTGAACTTCATGACTCTATTCTCATGCGGCCAACGGTAGACTCAATTGTAGCTGGATGCGACAAATACACGTTCGCAGCAAGCCCTGAAGCCACACAATACTTAGGCGATCACTATGGCCTCTTTGCCCGTGATCAAGGCCTCGATATCAATCCCGACTCCGTTGGTCTGTATATAAGCAAGGTTCTTTACGGAACAACGAGCTACAAGGCCGGGATATGCATTGGCGATCGGGTAATGACCATCAATGATGACTCTGTTCGCGGCAAAACATGGATCGAAGCGATGAACATGATCATTGGAACCAGCGAAGATATGATCAGAATGGGGCTGGTGCGCAATGGCAGAGAGATGCAGATTGATATCGAAAATGCATCCTACTTCAACAGCGGTGTAACGAGTATGGTGGACAACCGTATCGGCTACATCCGAATCGCGAGCTTCACCCGAGCCACCGGGATTCAGATATCTCGAATCATTGCAGCCTACAAGCGTGATCGCATTCGCCGGGTGGTGGTTGACCTACGTGCAAATGGCGGCGGACTGATTGGACCTGCAGTTGGTCTACTTGAGCACTTTGCTGGGCAGGGAGACACACTCTATTCACTGCACTACAGAGGTGACAGCATGCAGCTTTTCACAGCCGAGACTCAAGGGTCCGTTCATGGCAAGCCATTGGAGGTGCTTGTGGGAAAGCGGACAGCAAGTGCCTCTGAGATTTTTGCGCTGGGAGTGAAGGGCAACGATTATGGGTATATCCTCGGCGACAGCACTTTCGGAAAAGGGCGGATGCAGCGTTCTGTAGATCTGCCATCTGGTAAATGGTTTCAATACACCCATGCGATCATAAAGGGGCCCAAGGACATCTGCATCGACCGTGAGTTCGGCACTGGTGGCCTTGCTCCCGACCTCCCTTTTGATATGGGTAGCTTCGAATATGATTCACTGACGATCGTCGCATCTCACTTATCGGATGTTGCTGCATTACGTGCGCGGTATCCCGCACCGGATGCACAAGTGATAGAAAACCTGCGTGCAAGTCTCCCTGTACAAATGCAGGCACTCAGCGCCTACTACATTGCCCGGCTTATATGGAGTGATCTCGGGCAGCTGTACTGGGTTACCATTCAGCCTCGTTACACACGTTGGAAGAAGCCGTCTCAGCTTGCGAAAAAGTAGAACCCCAGAGCACCTTGCCAAATCAATGCGGCAGGGGGCTCTTTGATGTCTGCACGCACATCTGTGCTAGGCGCACATTGACACGCCGCAAAGGCCATCGGCGTATTCAAGTACCCGTGAGCATCCCGGTGAACGCACAAAGTGATTACAGGCGAGGCCGAATTGCAGCCAGAAGAGCACAGATCTGGTGTGCGACATACAGTATCACACGTTTATCGCATTCGCCGCGAAGTACATAACACATAGTTTGTAAGTGACTCATGAGAACTCAACTGCACATCACAGATTGCCTTCGAGGCAACGATCCGCATTCAAAGATCGCACTAGACCGACTTGTGCAACACACTCGTCTGCATGATGGTGTTGCATGGTATCCTTCTTCTGACCAAGACTACCGCGACATCCTAGAATTCGGCACTTGCAGAAATGAAGGGCACGGTTTCATTGGTCGTCCGGGACTCTATGTCCATACAGATCTCAACAGGAATCAAGCAAAGGTGCATGTGCCAGGTTGTGAGATGCGAAACGATGGACGCACTAGAGTAGTCTGTATTAGCTCGCACACAGTGAGTATTGAGGCGGTGCGCCGGGCAGAGGTCATTTCAAGCTGGCGAGGGCATCAGCACCAATCAGAGATTCCTTGTGCCCTCAATGAGATCCAAGTTGAATCGAACAAGTATGGCACAGTGCGGGCATGGGTGTTGTCGATCTGCATCGACAACCATGTCTTCTTGAACGACTTCCTTGTCCCACTGCAGATTCAGCTGTCACACGTGATCAAAGTGCGTGAGGCCCCGCAAATGAGTAGTGATCACGGTGTTCAACATCAGCTGAGCATCGCACATGGCTTTGTCTACCTAGGGATCTTAGGCGTACAATGGATCCTCGCAGACGGTCTCTTTGTCTCTGCGAACGTCCGAGGGGGCCAAATCTCCGCGCCACTGAATCTCTGCAATGAATATGATATCCAGTCCACTGGTGAGCCATTCAAATGGAGCGGTCTTGCCGTTACGCCTTACTCTGTAAGGCCCGGGTCTCATTCATCCGGCGATTGAGCCAAATAATGAAGTCCGAATTGTCACATCAATTCACATGCGTTTAGGATCACAATGCGTACCTATCACCTCGCCATTCTACTTGGGTCCCTCCTTGTCTGTAAGCTTCAAGCCGCCGGCCAGGAGGCATTCCTTGCCAACGCCCTCCGAATCGGCAACCACAATGTATCGACGATGATGCTTGCCCCCGCCTCCGGCGGCCAATTCGTTGCGACAAATGTAGCCTGTGGTAGCAGTCAGGAGGGACTTTTGCGTTTCAATGGTAGAATAGGGGAGACTCAAGCGTATGCCAAGATGATTGAACAGTACAAAGTATACCTTGTGGGAAAGTGGTCTGGCGTAATTCCGCACTGCTTTGTCCGAGAACCTGATGACTTTGGCGTGAGCAAGACTATCGAAATTGATACGCTCGGCAATGTCCTCGGGTTGCGGGGCCGAGTAAAAGTTGAAGTAAAAGGCATCAACACTATCACAAAGGAACGAGCTCCTGCAATTCTAGTCATCAGCCGATGGGACGGTGAAAAATGGGACATTTGCCAAGAGGGAATAGAATTGAAATCCGGCTACCTGATCTTTCTCCAACCGAATGGCGAAGTGGTGAACAGAATGCGGAAGATTCAGTGATTCTATTGAAAATACAGGCTGAAACGGCAAGCAATTACAAGCTGGTGCAGCATCTAGAGTTGAGATTACACGCACCCTGACCACCTAATTCTGCGGTAAGGTGATCACCTAGAATAGTGAAGAGCCCAGGTATCGTGACTGACAGGTATTGGTGTTCCGATAGAAGTTGATTTGCAATTTCTGTCGTGCAGGCAACGCGAAACTCAGTGCTTACTACGAACGGAATCACCGATCAGGATCCGGGTATTGTTGTTCTGTATGCACCGAGCATTGTTCACATCGGTAAGCTTATCAACGGAACGCCATAGATGCGCAATGCCCTCGTAGTTTTCGTTGCCAAGTCAGGATCTCATGCACGTTCACACGCGATCTTCGCAAGACAAAAC
>CALMZQ010000159.1 GCA_937870915.1 uncultured Ignavibacteria bacterium | reverse complement strand
TTTTTTATCTGTCGAACAATGACAGAACTACGAGATTCGACTTCATTTCTTTGAAGCTAATCTATTCCTCAATTGCTCAGATGCGGCAGACAGAGCTACAGACTTGCCTTCTCGAATCTGCTTGTCACTCATAGCAACGATCTGCATAAGTGCAAGCTTCTCCAGTATCTGCTCGTAGTCCTTCACATCCATGAGGACTGCGGCCGCTTCCCCATTCTGCGTGATCACATACGGCTCGCCAGTTTCTCGTAGCACCTGAAGCATTTCTGCAGCATTTGCCTTGAAATAGCTGATCGGCTTGATGTTTGTAAGCTTTAGCATGGAATACCTCGGACTGTATGAAGACCGAATATAGACTGCTTATGGTTCTATCCGAAGCAATCTAACAACCACCTGAAACAGACAGGCAGCGTCATCCCGAGGAGCGGAGCGACGAGGGACCTTGGAAGAAATGACGAAATGACGGTACGACATAGTGACTGATTGACTGAATGAGATTGCGCGCACTGCGATGCTCTCATGGCATCAATACAGGTCCGACAATGTGAAGCCACAGCACGTAGCCTGCAACGCCCCCTACTAAACCGGCAATGAGAAACGTGAGGCGCTGTTGACGTGGTATCACTCTAAACACGATGAAGGCAAGAACAAGGCACCCGATGAGTCCAGTAACAACAGTGATTGCGAATGGGTGAATTCCAAGCGCCAAAGAGATCTTGGGTTCATCAGATCGATACCCAACGTTACCCCCTGTAAGTGCGATGAGCAAGCCAACAAACATGTTTGCTGGCTGACGCAGCCAAAACAACGTGGCATATACTGCGGCCCACTGAAGTCCGGATAAATGCTCGGTATGTCGCGGTATTCGATAAGCAAACAGAAATCCGATTGTCCCTGTGAGGATTGTCTGAAGTGGACCACCCAGCGTGAACCATAGTCGCTGCTCGTTGCTCATTGCAACGTTATGATCATAGAACGTCGCCGCATAGTTGATCCATGCATCAACGCCCATTATTCTTGCTGCGATCCAGTGCCCACCCTCGTGCGATAGCGTGCCCACAACCGTCATTGCGATGAAGGCAAGAACGTGAATTGCGAGGTGTCGCCATTGAATCACAAACATTACATGCCCCCCTTTTGTCTTCAAGATCCCAAACTACTCAATGTTACTTGCAGTGAGAATTCAGCCTAGCTTATTATTGCACACTACTCGGGGGCCCATCGTATGTCCATAAAACTCGACATAAAGCTTGCCGTAGAGGGAACGCGGTTCCTTGTCTATCCGCAGCCAC
>CALMZQ010000158.1 GCA_937870915.1 uncultured Ignavibacteria bacterium | reverse complement strand
CCATCACTCAAGAAATGGCATCAAGAGTACGATGCCAGTCTTTCAGCTGAAGACCTTGCCACCTTGAACAAGTATCGTTCTGAAGCAAAGCAGCTTAAAGACGCCATGCGAAAGGACATGATGGCGCTGAAGGGCACGATGAAGAAGGGCGACCGCGAAGAAATGCAGGAGCAAATGGAAGCACTGCGTGAAAAGCATCACGACGCTATGGAGAACATCATCGACGGTGTTAAGCCGATCATGAAACGATCCAGGGAAAAGCTTCGCTCCATCTTTGATTCCAACGAAGATCAGATAGAGGCATGGCGCGATAAGGCCCGCGAAATCATGAAGACATGGCGTAGTGAGAATAAAGGTATGGGTCGTGGCGGAAAGAACGGTCACGGACCAAAAGGTATGGGCCTACCACTCATGGGTCACGACGGCAAACACGCAGCTCTTAAGTTCGTTCTGTGGGATGGTACCATGCCCCCTATGGACGAATCAATTCTAGGCAACGATCCGTTCAGTGTTCAGACTGGTCAGAACCGAAACAATCTTGGCCAAATGAAGGTCTCTCCAGCTCCATCCGGAAATGCTGCAACAATTTCTGTGAACAACGTTCCCAATGGTTCTGCTACTCTCGAGATCTTTGACATGAACGGTGCCCTTGTCCGTTCAATGAACGTAACGTCCTCTAACGGTACCATCGAACAACGCGTAGACCTTAGCGGCCTTCCAGCCGGTTCTTACATGGCTAGTGTAAATACAGCTCAGGGAAGACGAACGTCTCAGATCGTGAAGGAATAGAGAGCAGAGAGCAGCGAATAGCGAATCGAGAATAGCGAGTAGCGAATAGAGAATAGTGAATCTACATTTCATGATTCGCTATTCGCTATTCGCTACTCGCTATTCACTATTCGCTATTCATTACGTGTTACAACACACTTTTTCTATCTTTGCTTCGTCTTCTCTCTTATTCGTCACTACAGGTTCATTATGAACATCCTCACGATTTCTGGTTCTTTGCGAGCTAACTCATTTAACACGGGGCTTCTGCGGACTGCCGAACTCCTTGGTGTTGAAGGAGTTACGTTCACACATGCAAACATTCGCAGTATTCCGCTATTTGACGCGGATCTCGAGGTTGCGTCAATGCCCGAGGCTGTGGCTGTCTTGAAGCAACAGATTGGCGATGCTGATGGGGTGTTAATCGCTACGCCAGAATACAACTACTCGTACACCGGCGTTTTGAAGAATGCTCTCGATTGGGTTTCGAGGGGACCGATTCGCCCCCTTATCGACAAGCCGGTTGCCGTAATAGGTGCTAGTCCCGGAAATTTTGGGACGGTCCGTGCACAAACCGATCTACGCCGTCTTCTTCATGGAATGGCGGCCCAGGTATTGCCAAAACCGGAATTACTTGTCAACCAAGCCGCTTCCAAGTTTGATGAAAACGTCATCCTTACAGATGAGGCCACTCTGAAGATTTATCGAACCCTCCTCGATAATTTCTCGAAGTACATTCACGTCATAGCGACCCTCCGTCACTAAGTCATTCCGTCATTTTGTCATTTTGTCATTTTGTCATTTCATGAGACACTACCCTGCTTCCGATCGTGGCCATTTCGATTTTGGATGGCTTAACACCAATCACACGTTCAGCTTTGGTCACTACATGAACAGCGATCGAATGAACTTTGGTATGCTGCGCGTGTTCAATGACGATGTGGTTGCTCCAGGTGAAGGCTTCGGCACGCACCCGCATAACAACATGGAGATCATTTCCATTCCGCTCGAAGGGGTGATCATGCACCGTGATAGTATGGGGCATGAAGAAGGACTCAAACCGGGCGATATTCAGGTAATGTCTGCAGGTACGGGGCTTACCCATTCCGAATACAATGGCTCGACGACCGAAGCGCTAAAGTTTCTTCAAATTTGGATCATTCCGAACGAGCGCAATGTAGAGCCCCGTTACGATCAGGTTCACATGGGGAATGCTGAACGTAATGTGCTGCATACCGTAGTTGGACCACAAAACAGTGGAATGCCACTTTGGATTCACCAGAATGCATGGCTGAGTATTGCACGGGTGGATCCAGGAACAACACTGACACATACACCACGAACTGCAGATTCCGGAACCTTTGTCTTTGTGATCGAAGGATCCGTGAAGATCGACGACGTGATTCTAGCTCGGCGTGATGCTCTTGGTATTACAGACCGATCATCGATCGAGATCACGTCTTTAGTTGACTCCTACTTCATCGTGATAGATGTACCCTTGGCATGAAGCCGTCTGCGGAGGTACTTCTCTAACTCCACAAGTGCATAGAGAAGTACCCCGCCTGTTATGATCGTAGTCCAAGACGTTATCCCCACCGGTGCTGAATGGAACGCCACGTTGAAGAATGGGACATAGGTAAACGCCACTTGAAGAAGCAGCATCAAACCCGTACCATACCATAGGTATACATTGGAGAAGAGTGATGTGGGTTTGGATAGCGATAGTGTTCTACAGTTGAAGAGATAGAACATCTGCATCACAACAAAGGCGTTGGTTGCAGAGGTTCGGGCTAACGCTAATGAATGGCCGGTATTCACTTCCCACAAGAAGACACCGAAGGATGCAACCAAGAGCATCGACCCAACAAAGACAGTTCTCATCACCAGGTGAACAGATATCAAGGGTGCTTTGGGATCTCTCGGCGGTCTCGACATGGTATCAGGCGCTATCGGTTCAAAGGCAAGGGGCAGACCCAGGATAACGGCAGTTGTCATATTGATCCACAGGATCTGTACCGGAAGGATTGGCAACTCCATTCCCATTGCAACCGCTGCAACGATCACAAGCCCTTCTCCAAGGTTAGTAGGGATCGTCCACACGATGAACTTGAGAAGGTTGTCATAGACTGTTCGCCCCTCTTCTACCGCCGCAACAATGGTCGCAAAATTGTCGTCGGTAAGGACCATGGATGAGGCATCTTTCGCAACATCAGTTCCACTCTGCCCCATCGCAATTCCAATGTTTGCTGCTTTGAGAGCAGGTGCGTCGTTTACGCCGTCCCCGGTCATAGCTACTACGTGCCCTCGGCTTTGCATTGATTCTACAAGCCGCAGTTTCTGCTCCGGAGAAACACGTGCGAACACGGCTACGTCTTCAGCAGCAGCGTCGAATTCCTCTTGTGACATCGTCGAGAGTTGAGCACCGGTAAGTGAAACAAGCTTCCCCGACTCTTCCTTGCCCTGAAGTCCAAGATCACTGGCAATGGTTGCTGCGGTGGAGGCATGGTCCCCAGTGATCATCTTTACCTTGATACCTGCAGCCTGACATTCCGAGATAGCCGAACGTGCCTCTTCTCGTGGTGGATCAATCATCGAAACAAGTCCACAGAACACAAAGCCCCTTGCAACATCATCGTGCGAGATGCCGTGTTGATGCGTCTGAATGTCCATGTGTGCACATGTAAGTACCCGCCAGCCTTGCGAGCTCATTGATTCTGCTGCCCGGTGAATCTGAGGTCGGTCCACAGGAATGTGTTCACCGTCGGGACCAAGCATAAAGTCACATCGTTCCGCAACAGCCTCTACGCCACCCTTCATGTAGATCCGCATTCCACTATTATTGCGATGCAACGTGGCCATGTACTGATTATCACTGGAGAACGGCAGCATATCCACAAGGGGCATGAGTTCATTCTCAACCTCTCGGGTGATGGAGGCCTTTGAGCCAAGTACCACCAGGGCAGCTTCTGTTGGATCACCAACTGCTATCCATTGCCCGTTTTCTTCCTTGATTGTTGCTGTTGAGCATAACACACCGGTGCGAATGGTCTCGTGAAGAGCCACATCTCCTCCTACGTGTGCTACCTGACCATCTTCACCTTCAGAAACGCGCGTTCGAATCTCGCCTTGATGATGGTATCCGGAGCCCGTTACATCGTATTCCGTATTGAGCGTAGTAACGCGTACTACCGTCATCTGATTTTCTGTGAGGGTTCCGGTCTTATCACTACAGATCACGGTTGTTGATCCGAGTGTTTCAACAGCGGGAAGCCTTCGGATGATCGCTCTTCGCTTCGCCATACGGTTTACGCCGATGGCAAGGATAATCGTGACCGCAGCCGGCAGTCCCTCCGGAATAGCTCCAACACTCAGTGCAACGGCAGCGAGTAACATCTCTACAGGTTCGCCACCTCGCCAGAGACCAACCGCAAACGTTACTCCTGCTAGGGCAAGAATTGCCCACAGAAGCGTTGCGGAGAACTTTTCGATCTGCTTTGTAAGCGGAGTTGTCAGCTCTGCCGTTTCGTTTAATAGAGACGAGATTGTACCAAGTTCGGTTTGTGTTCCGGTGGCAACAACCACTCCCCTTGCACTACCTCGGGTAACCACCGTTGAGGCATAGGCCATATTTGTTCTATCGGCCAAACCAATGCGCTCATCGAGAACGCTATCACCTTTTTCAACCGGTATAGACTCTCCGGTAAGTGAAGCCTCGGCCACTGCAGCGTCTTTTACCCACACAAGCCGAATGTCAGCCGGAACTCTGTCTCCACTGTCGAGCGCAACAAGATCTCCCGGAACGAGTTCGCTCATTGTTAACCGATGCCGTACTCCATCACGAATGACGGTTGCAACTCCCTGCACACTACCGGCCAGAGAAACAAGAGACGCGATGGCCTTCCCTTCTTGAACAAAGCCAATAACTGCGTTCAGAAGTACAACGCCTAGAATCACGACTGCATCAGCGAGACCACCGAAATAGATGGTCAATGCGCCTGCAAACAAGAGCACGTACACAAGTGGCGCTCGGAGTTGTCGAACGAATCGCGAGAGTGAGCTCTCAGCCCTTGCCTTCTGCAGTTCATTTGGTCCGTACAGAGCCAATCGGTGTTGTGCTTCTTGAGCGGACAACCCATTATCAGTAGAGGTCTTGAGTGTTGTTGCAACAACATCACTCGGCATTGCATGCCACAGCGGGAGCTCCTTCATCACAAATCGAGTTCCATACCAACTGCCCGCACGATAGATCCATCGGTAACAAGT
Source organism: uncultured Ignavibacteria bacterium (assembly GCA_937870915.1). GTDB lineage: Bacteria > Bacteroidota > Ignavibacteria > Kapaibacteriales > Kapaibacteriaceae > UBA10438. The sequence continues at coordinate 21,611 of CALMZQ010000158.1, read as the reverse complement.
GAGCGGACGGCTTCCATATCGTGATACAACACACGATCTTCCGTTGCGAACGGCACATGCTCACGCACGCACCGGACTACAGATTCCAACGGCTCGCTAGAGCGGAGTGGACGTAGGAGGCCAATGCCTTGGGATGCACAAAGAACCTCGATTCCGATCACACTCTCCACATTGGCAAGAATGGTCCAGAGCTTACGTGCGGCAATACTACCCATGGAGTTGTGATCCTCTTGGTTTGCCGACGTAGGAATACTATCCACACTAGCCGGATGTGCTAACACCTTGTTCTCGCTCACCATTGACGCTGCCGTGTATTGAGCGATCATCATTCCGGAGTTGAGACCGCCGTTTGGCGTCAGGAATCGCGGCAAGCCCCCGAGAGCATGATTGACAAGACGTTCCGTACGGCGTTCTGAGATGTTTGCCAGTTCGGACAGGGCAATGGCAAGGAAGTCGAGAACAAGAGCAAGGGGCTGACCATGAAAATTCCCACCTTCGATATGGATATCATCATCTGCAAAGATGAGTGGGTTGTCTGTTGCGCTATTCATCTCTCGCTCAACCACCGATGTAACGTAGGCAATGGTATCCCGCGTAGCACCATGAACCTGCGGCATGCAGCGAAGGCTATAGGCATCCTGTACCTTCCCATCGCCGATGCGATGTGAATCGCGAATCTCACTTCCTTTGAGGAGTGTGCGCAGATTTCGTGCCGACGTGATTTGTCCGGGATGGGGACGTGTTTGATGAAGTCGGTCATCAAATGCATTATCCGTTCCCCGTAAAGCATCAAGCGACAATGCTCCGGCGATATCCGCGCATGCTTCAAGATTCCGCGCACGATGAAGTGCCAGTGCTGCATAGGCACACATCATCTGCGTTCCATTGATGAGGGCCAGACCCTCCTTGCCGGCCAAACGAACGGGCGTGATTCCGTGCCTTTGCAATGTCTCCGCGCTTGGTTCACGGTTACCATTAACGACACATTCTCCTCTGCCGATCAAACACAGAGCGAGATGGGAAAGGGGCGCCAGGTCTCCACTCGAACCAACAGAGCCCTGACTCGGTATAGCCGGAACGATACCTGCATTGACCATGGCGATCAATGTATCCAGCGTTGATTCACGTATCCCTGAGAATCCCTTTGCAAGTGCATTGATTCGGAGGATCATCATGGCACGCACAACAGCAGTAGGAAGTAGCTCTCCCATTCCTGCACTATGGGAGATAATGAGGTTCTCCTGCAGCTTTTCCACGTCTTCGGGAGGAATAAAAACGTTGGCAAACTCACCAAAGCCCGTGGTCATGCCATAAACAACACGCGATTCAGAGATCCATCTGTCAACGGCTGCTCTGGACTCTTGCACGCGTTTGCGCGCATCGTCCGTGAGTGCTACGCTTGACGCATTGTTGTATGCGGCACGTGCAAGATCATTGATTGTAAGCGAAGAACCGTCGAGAAGGAGTGTCATGGTCACTGAATGATAATTGGATCAAAGTGAGCGCTCAGCAACACCCAGCGCATCAAAAAGAGCACGGTGGCGTTGCGAGCGAAGGACATATTCTCGCTCACCCGCGGACTTCAGCTGATAGTCTTTGGCAAAGGAGAGTAGACGAGCTGGTGTAGCGTGTTCAAGATAGCCGCTTGCATGAAGGAGCACAACAACACGCGCAACGGAATGCTTCACGGTGAATCGCTTTTTTGTTCGAGCAGAGAACATGCGCAATGCCTCGCGTAGGGCAGCTTGACGGTCTCCGCCGAACCGCACATTCACGTGTTTCGTCACGAGATCGCCAAGTCGATCGGCAGTTGGTGGGATGCCAACATCTACAGCTTTACATACCCAACGCATGGTTGCACCCGCTAGCTCTTGCAAAACACTCATCGGGGAGTTGTAACCGTCGATCGATGCGATGCGCTTGTATTCTGCTCGAGCGAGTCGGGCCAGATCTTTTTCAACCGGGCGGAAGCCGAGACGGTAGTAGAACCAAAACGACCGAGACTTTAGCCCATCGGAATTTCCATATCCGATCTGATATGGATCTACGCAGAATGATTGCACATTGAATGCATGATGATAGAGTCGGAGAAGCTCTGCTACGATCAATGCAGATTCCCCGCCGCGAAATGCCGGAAAGACATTCACACCAAAGAACGATTCGTTGTTCAGTATCCATGCGCCGCCGTATGCACAAGGCACATCATTCTTAAAGGCCATAAAGCCGATGTAGCTCTGCACAGCCATCTTCATATCGGGCTTCATGGCATAGAGAGCAATGCCAAGCCCCCTGCCCATGGAATAATATTCCGTCTCACGAACATGAGCATACGTTACCGGGTCGGTCTCTCGTTGCATCGAGGCAAGCACACCTCGAGCAATATCTACAAGGTGGACCTGTTGTTGGGGAGTTAGCTCTACTCGGCGGGGTTTTGCGTGAAGTTGGGTCGATAGATCAACAGTACGTTGCAGGCCCTGTGTATGAATGTAAGGGGCTCTATGGCCCGCCCTTCCCGACGTGAGAGTGGGTGCGCTTGTTTGTGTAGACCAGAGTGTAGTTGTTGAGAACTGACCGAAGATAAACTCCTTCATCGCTGAACTTCCGGGAAGTCTGTCGGTCATTTCTACTATCCATCGCTTCATCTGATGTTTGTTGCGCCCTGCTCCAGTCATATGTTCCGTCCAATACGTCCAAGCCGTTTTGCCTGCATGCAACATCTCTTGCTCAACGGGATCGAACAGATTTGCAAGAGTTTGAACTAGCACAGACTCATTCACGCCATCAGTTGTCAGCTCGGTGTCAGTTGGGAATCTTTCCACCAACCATTTGTTCAGTGTTAGGCTGAATGGGGCTCTCACACGTGAACCGGCAATGGTACTATTCTCATAGCGAAGTAGTTCCAGACCTTTCCGCGTGGAAACGTGGAGGGCAATTCGTTGGAGTTCGATCTCTGCAAGTGTATGGATTGAGGATGAACCTGGATATGCTACACTATACAGCAATGCCTCGTGGTATAACATCACAGCAGTGACAGTACCAAGAGGCATTGATGTAAGAGCAAGGAGGATGGATTCCTGCTCTGTGATTGAGTGGTGGTGGAACGACCGCTGAGTGGCACGGAACGATCGGACCAGACCAGCGAACGTTGCGCGAGACATTATTTCTTCTTCTTTGCTCCGCCCGTGCCGATGAAGTTGCTCCAATGGAACTCAGTTGGCACTTGACGTCCTTGTTTTGCAAGATCGATGAGGAATGTTGCTGTGGTGTTGAGCACCCACTGGAAGTTCTCTTCTTGAACTGACGTGCGTTCTGCATCAGGTGCTGGATTCATGTAGTCAATGGCATACGGGATACCATCACGTACAGCAAACTCGATCGTATTAAAATCGTAGCCCAGGATGTTGCAGATCTTGAGGCAGAGCTCTTCGAGCGTTTTGAGCATTTCCGGAGAAGGGGCGAAGTCGGCTTTATAGCGCAAGTGATGAGCATTCCGTGGCTCATACGGCATGATATGAACGTGCTTTCTGCCAATGCAGTAACAGCGATAATACTCCGTGAAGTCAATGCCTTCTTGCAACGTCATCACGATATCTGCTGTTTCACTGTAGGCCGTAAAGAACTCTTCAATCGAGTCCACCTTATAAACGTGTTTCCAGCCCCCTCCATCAAACGGTTTGAGGTACGACGGGAAGCCCACATAGTCAAAGATGTCCTGCCAGTTCAGCGGGAACATGAGATTGCGGAAGGAGTCTGCTGTAGTATCTGGCGGGTGATTCTTGCTTGGAAGAAGAACGGTCTTTGGAACCGGAATGCCAGCCTTATCTGCAACGGCATAGTTGAAAAACTTATCGTCTGCCGACCACCAGAATGGGTTATTCACAACACGCACGCCATTTAGTGCGGCCACCTTGAGCATCGCGCGGTAGAAGGGCACGTCTTGAGAGATGCGATCGAGGATCACATCATATTCAAACAGCGATTCGAGTGTGACTCCACCGATCTTCACAAACTCAGCGGCTACGCCTTGGTCGCGCCGGTTGATCTCTTCCACCAGAGCCGGCGGAAATGTTTGCTCCATTCCGAACAACAAGCCTACCTTTTTCATGCCGCCTCTCCCTTGAATCGTGTCATGCAATTGTGTGCTGCGAAAATACCTCTATGAGTCGGAACCCCTCCTCAGGAGAGAAAACTCCATACGTGGCCCCGTCTCCGAGCCAATGACCGAGGTTCACATAGGTTCCGGCCCCATGTTGAACTATAGAGGCATGGTGCCGGTGACCCATGATTACCAAATCATACCCTTGATCTATGGTTGAAAGGGCAAAGTCTCGTAGACCATCATGCGGACCATAATCTTTTTCAGATGTGTGATCTCTGCTCCCGTGAGAAGTTCTTGAGGCAAGGCTGATGCCCAGGTCCGGGTGGATCCATCGATAGAGCCATTGTGCGAGGCGGTTTCTCAGAATACTGCGGAGCACAAGGTATCCTTTGTCATTATGAGCCTTGCCGTCTCCGTGGCTGATATAACAACGCGTTCCATTGATTGTGGCCGACACATCTCCCCGATCTACCTCTATCCCGAGTTCCTCGCGGAAATAGGTGTAGTGCCCAAAGTCGTGATTGCCAATGAGATAGGTGATAGGCAAGCCCCCTTCTCTCAGCTCCTGGAGAGCTGCAAGAGTACGTACATGCCAGCGCGGAATAGCCGATTTGTAGTCGAACCAGAGATCAAACAGGTCGCCAACAATAAAGAGGTGGGCCGAGGTTTCAGCGCAGGCTCTGAGGATGGGGAGGAGCATGTCCTCTCGTTTTTTATCCCTTTCACGACTTCCATAGCCGAGGTGGACATCGGATATGAAGGTCACCACCTTTCCCGGCGGGACGTCCACATGGAGCGAGCGGAGGGAGACCACTGGTTCGAACATGACGATAAGATAACGCCGGGAAGCGGCCTGACGGCTATCTTTGCCCCTCACGTCTGGTCCACTCCATGTCCGTTACCCCAACCACACGAAAACGCGTCACTACTCGCCGCCTCATTGATATGAAGGCTGCAGGGAAGGCCATTGCCTGTCTCACAGCATATGATGCCATCACAGCAGGCATTTTGGACAGCGCTGGAGTGGATGTACTCCTCGTTGGAGATTCAGTTGGGAACGTAATTCAGGGTCACGACACTACGATCCCTGTTACACTCGAACACATGATCTATCACACACAGGCCGTGGTCCGTGTTGTAGAACATGCCCTGGTTGTTACAGACATGCCGTTCATGAGTTATCAAGTCTCCCCTCAAGAAGCTTTCCGAAATGCCGGACGGTTAATGAAGGAGGCCGGTAGTGGAGCCGTAAAGCTCGAAGGGGGCCAACGTGTCCTTGAAGCTGTGCGCCTCATGACGGAAAATGGCATCCCCGTAATGGGTCATCTTGGCCTTACCCCACAAAGCATTCACCAGTTCGGTTCTTACAAAGAGCGTGGTGCTACGCCGGAAGAAGCAGAGCAGATTGTTCGTGATGCCATTGCGCTAGAGCAGGCCGGCGCATTTGCTATCGTTCTCGAGAAGATTCCTACGGCTCTGGCAGCAGAAGTAACGAAGGTCACAACCGTACCAACTATCGGCATAGGTGCCGGACCTCATTGTGATGGTCAGATCCTTGTGTGGACCGATATGATGGGCATGTCAACCGAATTCAGACCTCGATTTGTTCGGCGCTACGCAGAACTTCACGAAGTGATGACGTCTGCCGTGCAGCAATACGTAACTGATGTCCGTGGCAATACCTTCCCCGGCCCGGAGGAGAGTTATTGATGAACGGTGGCACGATTGCAACAGTTGCTTTTATGTGTGTCCTTGCCATGTCCGGATGCAACGGGGCTACTGTAACCCAACCGCAAGACGTGGTGTTTCCGGATTCGAACGTGCGATTCAGAGGTCAGGTTCTTCCATTCCTTACGGTAACCTGTGCCAACGGAGGATGTCATAACGAGATCTCAGCGGCAGGGGGCATCCGGCTTACTTCGTACACAGCATTGATTTCGGACAGACCAAATCTCGTTGTTCCCGGCCGTCCGGACGAGAGCACCGTGATTCAAGTACTCGAAGGCAAACTCGGTCATCCGGTTGGGGACCTTCCTCAACGAGTATCTTCTGCCCAAGTGCAGGGAATGCGGAGATGGGTGACAGAGGGTGCTCTTAACAACTAGCATACGAAACATCTTTTTGGAGAATGTAGACATGACCTTCCCACGCTTGATCGCATTGGCACTTGCAGGCATCATCGCCTTGTCCGGCTGTTCACACAAAGCCAAACCGGTTCCGATCGAAGGACTCGAACTCATCAAGGATGAAATCCGCCTTTTTGAAATGAAGGTCCCAACCAATTGGTTCAAGCAACAACGAAAGGGCGACCTCATCATCTCCACTACAACGCCGGCCATTGGAAACCGATTCTTGAAATTCGGCAAGGGCGAAGGGGGCGGAAAGATCGAACTCCGCGTGATCCCGATCGATAGCTCTAACCCTTCTATCGACACCATTATCAAGCGCTCGAAGCTTGAGTTTGAAGACAACCTCGATCGGTATACACCGTCGCAAGCAACCCTTGGCGGGAAGCCCGCAACAAAACTCTCTGTCAAATTCGACCAAGAAGATGGCGAGTTTCAACTCGAATCATATTTCGCAGAGAACGACTCGCTCGTTACCATCGTAACGGTGGCTGCCTTTGGCAAGACCTTCGAAGATTATCAGAAGGAATTTGCCGAGGTCCTGGCATCAGTCAAACTCGCCCAGCGTCCAGTTGTTGTGGCTAAGACCGAAACAGCCACACCACTTGGTCCTGAGCCGCCGTCAGATACCCTGCGGTTCTACAACGCTCCTGACTTCTCTATTGAGATCCCTCAAAACTTCGAGGGCAAGAAGGGGCAGTCTTCTGGAATCTCTTCAATGAGCTTCCTCGGTTCGCGCTTTGATTGCACCATTCAAGTAGACGTGTTCGATGCAAGCAAGCAAAATGATCTAAACAAGATCATAGATCAGAACAAGGCTCGTTATCAAGGGGCTGGTCAAGTTGGCACTACGATAAATGGTCAGAAGGCCTACTACTTCAACTACAATCCCGCTGCCAATGTTGCTGCTCGCGCATACTTCACGGTGAAGGGGAACAAGATGTTCCGTATCACACTCAACTGGTATAAGCCGGAGCAAGCCGTCTATCTTCCGCTCTTTGAGCGCTGCGTAGCCACTGTCAAACTGAAGTAGGTTTCACTGCGAACTGTTTCCATCCTCCTGACCGTCTGCCTCTGCTCATTTCTAACAGCATGCACCACGGATCCATCCCCTGTACCGCCAACGGATACAGGCAACAACGCGTATAGTCTGTCAGACTATACGCTGGAAAAGAGGATAGGCTGTTCTGTAACGCTTCGCTTTACCACTCGAGATATCTCCTCCTCAGGTGACACCATTGTTACGGTTGGTTCTGACTACCGTTACACGGTAGTGGACACCGCGTTTCTCTTACGGGATTCGTTGCGATGTATCGCCGTTCAGCGTGAAACAATCACGAACGGGATGGTACGGCTAACTGATACAACCTATCAGTGGCCGGGTACGAGAGACCTGATCATGTTTGAACGACTTTCGGACACGATTGGCAGACGGCGCCTTGCAACGCCCCTTGCCCCGGGGACTCGATTCATCCTGCGGGAAAATTTGGGCCAAGTAGAGAGTAACACGTATGTCATTCAGACGATGAAGGCAGAGGTTGTAACAACTACCGGCACCCTGCGGTCATGTGCGCATGTCCGAATGGCATCATCAACCGATGCTCCAGAGGGCAGGACAACATTTTCGGACGAGGTGTGGTTGTCGCCAAAACTCGGTGTAGTGAAGCAGGTGCAGACACGCACGTTCACTGCAACGGGTACATCCTTGGTCTCAACTACGATCCTTGAGTTCATCCTTATCGCACGATCCTGAATACCTGCATGATGCGTCTGCTTCTACTTCTATGTGTTGTTGTCTTTACGACAGGATCTGCATTTGCCATACCGCAGTTTTCGGTTCTTACAGGCAATCGGTGTTCGAACTGTCACGTAAAACCTAGCGGTGGCGGACTCCGCAATGAACTCGGTTGGTACAGCTGGTACGACGTAAGCTTGGTCCCAAAAGACTGGGCACCTATCAAGTGGATGACGGCAGGCGATTCGGAGAATCAGTACTTTGGCGGACTCCTTACGCTTGGCATGGATCTTCGTCTCCAAAGTGCTCGTGCGTTTAACGAAGGTGCCGAACGGAAGTACTTCCCAATGCAGGCCGCTCTCTATGCTGCCCTTACTCCTGCAAAAGCAGTAACTATCGAAGGGTCGTTCAACCTTGCTGCACTACGCCAAGGACCGAATACGGATACAAGAATCGTCTATCCCGGACAGCGTATGGGCTCGTACTCTGTGCTCTTTCAGCCAGACATTACATGGCCAACATTCCGTGTTGGTCTTATGCGTCCGTCCATCGGTTCTCGATACGATGATCACACAATGGCTCCATACAGCTACTCCACCGCAACAACACGTCAGACCTATCTCGCACCGGACTGGTCAGAATATGGAGCCGAAGTAACGTACGAGGGTATGCGCTGGCTCACACTCCAAGCCGGCGTTTTTGGTTCCGAAGGCCTCTCTCAAATGCAACTCAGCAATGGAGTTCAAGGGGCTTCTGCGATCACCGGAAACTCACCTACCATTTCGGCACGAGCAGTGTATTGGGACCGATTTGCTGAAGATCTCATCAACACGTCTGTTGGTGCATCCGTTCTTGTCAACAACACCTTCAGCATGGTTAGCACGTTCGCAACTGTTGGTTGGAGTGACCATGCGTCGCTTATGCTGGACTACACAATCACCAACAAATCCAACGTAATCACATCTCGCAATTTCATGGCTGAGCTGATGTATCAAGTGCTCTCTGCGGCATCGGCCTATGTGCGTTACGAACGATATTTCACAGATCAATCACAGGCGCCCGGCACCGTGAATGCGAATGCCGTTGTTCTTGGATCACAGCTATTTGTTCTACCCTATGTTGAATTGCGACCTGAATACCGTGTATGGGACACATACAAGGAAGGCGCAAGCACACGGTGGGCCGTTCAACTTCACATCTTCTTTTAACGGGGGTTCTATGCTCTGGCGCACTCTAATCATCGTTGGCATTCTTGCCATCCTCATCGGTGGTGCCGTATGGATCAACGATGGCATGCACATATACTCCAAGGACAAGGAAGAAGTAGTAACCATCGTAAAAGACGAACTCTTTGGCACTACCCGTAGAGAAGTGGCCTACATCCCAAGCTTCAAGTTTGGTTTATTGCCCTTGGACAGCACTATAGCTGCAACTCCGGTCAGCTATGGATTTGTATTGGGAACCTCTGTGGTCCTTATCGCATTCTCATGGTGGAAACTTCGACGTAAGGCATCTTAAGGACAGGATCAATGGACCAACAGACATCGCGACGGTACTTTCTACATAAGGCAGCAGCCTCCATTGGACTAGCATTAACGGCACCGGCCATAGCTGCTTTGGTTGCCGGGTGTGAGAATGATGAAACTACTCCAACTCCGCCTGTGGGTACCACGTACACCGTGGATGTTACCACCATCCCGGAGTTAGGCGCAGTTGGTGGCATTACCCTTACCTTTGTGGGCGACCTCAATGGTGGCAGCCCCGTCTTCATCTCTCGAATCGCTCAGAACACCTTTGTTGTGTTCAGTTCGATCTGCACTCATGCATCATGCGAAGTTTATCCTCCAGTGGCATCCGGGAGCAACATTGTTTGCAGTTGTCACAAGGCAGAATATTCATCGAGTGATGGTTCCGTGTTGAAGCAACCAACAACGGGGAGTGCAACCAACCTGCCACGGTTTGCCAACACCTTTGACCCAGCTACAAACATTCTCACTATCTCGGCCTGATCGTGCCCATCCCTTCGTCACTGCACGATGCTGTTCGTCAAAGTTTTGATGATGTTGTCATCTCTGGAAGACATCTCTCAACGGCCATCGAGAACCTGTTTCGCACCGTCCACCCGGCTCCCGGCCTTGCAACCACCCTTCGCTCAACGCTGTTTCAAGCCATCCGCTACAACAACGTAGAAGCTGCTCTTGCAGGCTCACTCGATACGATCCTCGATCCGGATCTTGCAGACATCCCCGCCTTCCTGCGCGAGCTTGTTGCCAAGACCTATGGCAAGGATAAGAACAAGGTACTCTCCTCGTTCCTCACAGACGCTCCTACATTCGTAAGAGTGAACACATTAAAGATCTCGGTGGACGAATGTTTGCGTGCCCTTCGCCCCTTTCAAGCTGTTCGGGTAGAAGGCTATGCATTGCGCATCGATCGTCCGTTTGCGTTGTTCTCCTCAGAAGCGTTTGAAGACGGTTGGTTTGAGCAGATGGACGTTACCTCACAGAGGGCCGCACACGAATTGAATGCACGTCCCGGACAGCGCATTATTGATGCCTGTGCCGGTGCGGGTGGCAAGACTCTGCTCTTTGCAGCTTCGATGCAGAATAAGGGCCGCATCATCGCGCTCGATACACATGCGGGCAAGCTTCAGGCCCTACGTCAGCGTATGGCACGAGCCGGGGCCGACATCATAGACCCGCGCGTGATCACTACTACGAAGGTTGTGAAGCGTTTAGCTGAAACGGCTGATGGTGTATTCATTGATGTGCCGTGTACAGGCACCGGCGTTGTTCGTCGTAATCCAGATATTCTTCGCAATCTCACAGAGAAGACGTACAAAGAGTTGCTCGTGATCCAGGCCGACATTCTACGTCGCAATGCACGTCTTGCAAAACCCGGTGGAACGGTTGTATACGCAACTTGTTCGGTACTGCCGTCTGAGGGTAAGGAACAGATAAAGAACTTCCTCGCCTCAGAGGATGGTGAGCAGTTCAAACTTGCCTATACGTGGCAGACATTGCCGGGCGACAACGGTGGCGATGGATTCTATGTGGCTCGGCTTACGAGATCAAGTGCCTCATAAGCTTCCGCTTAGCTACCGGCAAGATCGTTTCATCGAACGGGAAGTCAAGATCTGAGTCCATGAGGAACGTTGCCGGATTCGGCAAGTCTTGGTGTTGAGCCACCAACGCCAATTTGAGATCCTCGGGAGTTTCCAACAATGATGACGGCGTATGCGCCTCGATCTCAATGGTCTTCATCGCGCGATATTGCTCGGACTCCGATGAATACAGGGAAAGTTCATACTTGAGGACGTGTATGATGTTTTCGCGATGATCCGGCACGAGAACATACCCCTCATCTTGATAGAGCGGCATGATGCCTACTGGATCGAGTGACAAACTTTGATGCACAAACTCGAACATTGCAACACCTTCGTCCGTGAGTTCCTTCACAAACGGTACGGCCCACGTGAGCAGTTCAAATGTGCGGGCTATCGATTCTTCGTCAGCCGGTGTTGCATTGAACATCAACTGTTTCTTCTCGAGGTCAACGCCGGTTAACGTTTGCGGGAGAGACGTGCGATACGTTTCGCGGTTCTGCTGAATGGTTTCGAGGACGGAAGACAATTCAATGAGGTCTCCCAATGCAGGATACAACGTATTCTGCCTGAAGTCTCTGCGAAGGCCAGAGAGCGCTGCAAGGATCCTGTATTGTGCGGCCTCTACGTCGGCCACTCCTTGCGTGAACATATCCAGCGTGAGCGTTCCCATTGTTAACTCCTCGGGTATACTGTCACTCGTGTTGCCGCACTACTATCATAACAAATCCTGAAGCATTTTTGTTACAGACTATGTCCACACCAACCTCCATCGTTGTCTTCGACGGCGTCTGCAATCTCTGCAACACCACGGTAGATTTTCTGATCCGTCACGATCGCTCGAGAACATTACGTTACGGTTCTTTTCAGAGTGAACATGTTGCAACATTGCTGCGCTCTCACAACATCACAGAAACGCCAACAACAGTCTATGTGATCACACCAGACAATACAGTCCTCACACAAAGCACGGCCATCATCTATCTCGGCTATCACCTCGGCGGAATCTGGAAGGTGATGAGCGCGGTTGCCAAGATCATCCCTCGCCCCCTTCGCGATTTGATCTACCAATGGATCTCCAACAATCGCTATCGCTGGTTTGGGAAGAAAGAATCGTGCCGCCTCCCCTCTCCGGAAGAACGATCGTTGTTTGTCTAGTTACTAGTTACGAGTTACGAGTTACCGGTTACCGGTTACTGAAGTACGAGTGGAGTAGCTCGTAACTAGTAACTCGTAACCCTTTTTTTCCTATCTTTACGGTTCTCCCATTGAACCCATCCGCTCTCCGAGGTCAGAATGAGTACATACATCGTCAATCCAGTGAAGGTCCGCATGGACGAATCGGCCAAGGGGTCGATCTATAAGTCCATCGTAGCCATGGGGTTGCGTTCACGCCAGATCAACGATCAGATCAAGACACAGATCTCTGAGCGTCTTGCTGACGTTATCGTGGACACCGATGAGTCGGAAGGTCCAAATGCAGACCAGATTGCCATCAGCAAGGAATTCGACCTTCTTCCGAAGCCGACATTCCTAGCGATGAAGGAAATGACCAGCGGTCAGATCCACCTGCGGACGGACAATTCGTCCAACCCGGAGTAATCCCTCGTTGAAAGATCTCGAGAGCCATCCGGCATTGCCGTGATGGCTCTTTTCGTCTCTACCATTTGCAATGAACATCATTCTCGGCATAACAGGCAGTGTATCGGCGTATAAGACGCCGTGGCTCGTGCGCGACCTCATCCGCGCGGGACACACTGTGCGCGTGGTCATGACGCCTTCTGCCACCCAGTTCGTTGCTCCCCTTGCCCTAGAAGCCGTCTCCCAACACCCTGTGATCGTGGATCCCTATGATCCATCTATTCAAGAAGGGGGCTCCTGGCACGTACACCTTGCCCGCTGGGCCGATGTGATTTTGATCGCCCCGTGCTCTGCTACAACACTTGCACGTCTGGCTACGGGACTGTGTGACACAGCCCTCATGACCGTTGTTGCATCACGTCCAGCAGAAACGTCATTATTCGTTGCTCCGGCAATGGACACCGACATGTGGCTCCAGCCTTCGGTTCAACGCAACGTTGACCAATTACGCGCCGATGGCGTGTGCATCATCGAACCGGAATCCGGCGAGCTGGCCTCTGGTTTGGTTGGCGCAGGGCGGTTGGCGGAATTGGGGACGATTGTTGGGATGGTGGTGGCTAGGGATGGGACTGAGGATGGGACTACAGATGGGACTACAGATGGGACCGCAGATGGGACTACAGATGGGACTACAGATGGGACTACAGATGGGACTACAGATGGGACTACAGATGGGACTACAGATGGGACGGGTGGGACACTCCGTGGGAAACGCGTAGTGGTTACGGCGGGACCAACGCACGAACCGATCGATGCGGTGCGGGCAATCGTGAATCACTCAACGGGTACGATGGGATTTGCCCTTGCAGCTGCAGCGCAAGAGCGTGGCGCGTTGGTAACACTTGTTGCTGGACCGGTTGCGTTGCATACACCGCGTGGCGTTAGACGAATCGATGTGACCACAGCGGCAGAGATGAACGCAGCGGTTGAACGAGAGATCGATGCCGATGTCTTTATCATGGCTGCGGCTGTAGCAGATTTCACACCGGCACATCCGGTGGAGGGCAAGATCAAGAAGCAAGAAACAACTGACGGTGGACTAACGGTAACGTTGGTTCCTACGGTTGACATTCTGGCACGGGTTGGCGCACAGAAGCAAGCGCATCAGACCGTTGTTGGATTCGCACTCGAACACACAAACGTGGTGGACTACGCCACACAAAAACTTTCATCGAAAAACGCAGATATGATTGTAGCCAACAGAGCCGGTGTATCCAATAGTGGATTCGGTGTAGGCAACAATACGATCACCATTATCACTCCTACTCAGCCCCCTACAGAATACCCTCCTATGTCGAAACGAGCCTGCGCCGAAGTGATCCTTGATGCCGTGGAGAAGTTGTGATTACCCTTACCAATATCACCGTCGACTTCGGTACGCGGATCCTCTTTAAGAACGTCAACTTTCTGATTCAGAACGGTGACCGTATCGGCCTTGTTGGTCGTAACGGCGCCGGCAAGTCCACGCTACTCGGCATTATTGCCGGAGAAACAACGGCAACAAGTGGCGATGTTTCCAAACAGAATGGAATGCGACTCGGATTGCTGTCGCAGGATCTCACGCTCGACCTGTCCAAGACCCTACGTGAAACAGCCATGGCTGCGTTCGAGGAAGTTCTTCGTCTGCATGCAGAGATCGATGAGATCCAGCATCAGTTGGAGACACGCACAGACTATGAAACCGATGCCTACATGGATCTTGTGCAGCGGTTGACCGATGCCAATGACATGTATGCACGTCGCGGCGGTCTTACCATGCACGCCGATATCGAACGTGTCCTCACCGGACTTGGGTTTGAAGCTGCCGATCTCGATAAGGGGCTCACGGCCTTTTCCGGTGGTTGGCAGATGCGGGCTGAATTGGGACGACTGTTGCTCTTGCACCCGGACTGCTTGTTGCTTGACGAGCCTACGAACCACTTGGACATCGACTCCGTGCGTTGGCTGGAAGATTTCCTCAGTGTCTATGACGGTGCTGTAGTTCTGATCTCGCACGATAGAACGTTCTTAGATAACATCACCAACCGAACAATCGAGATCACGAAGACCAAGGTCTACGACATCCCTGCGTCGTACTCTGACTACGAAGAGATCCGCGCCGAACGCATGGAGCAACAACGTGCGTTGGCAGACCGGCAGACCAAGGAACGCGACCGTATGCAGAAGTGGATCGATCGGTTCAAGTACAAGGCGTCTCTTGCATCACGCGCGCAAAGCCGGATCAAGGCCTTGCAACGTATGGAAGTGATCGAAGTTGATGATGACGATACATCGTCGATCCACTTCTCCTTCCCTCCCGCTCCACGTTCTGGTAGGGCCGTAGTTGAGTGCACCGGTATTGTGAAGAACTATGGCGAGAAGAAGGTTCTGCGCGGTGTGGACTTCACACTTGAGCGCGGTGAGAAGATTGCCTTCATTGGAAAGAACGGCGAAGGCAAAACAACACTTGCAAAGATCATTGCCGGTGTAGAGCCCCCTACCGCCGGAGAAGTACAATTGGGTCACGCGGTTGCTGTTGGGTATTACGCCCAGCAACAGGCCGACATGATGGGCGGACACAACACCATCTACGAAGTGATGCAAGAAGCAGCTCCTCCATCGATGCGTCCGCGCATTCGATCCCTTCTGGGAGCGTTCTTGTTTCGAGGTGATGACATCAACAAACGTGTTGGTGTGTTGAGTGGCGGAGAGAAATCACGTCTGGCACTTGCCCGACTTCTTCTGCAACCCTACAACCTCCTCATTCTCGATGAGCCTACGAACCACTTGGACATGCTTTCCAAGGAAGTGTTAAAAGAAGCGTTGATGTCCTATGATGGCGCAATGATCGTTGTCTCGCACGACCGCGACTTCCTTGACGGACTCACAGAGAAGATCATTGCCTTCCGCGTTGGTACGCTTAAAGAGTACGAGGGCGATGTGGACACCTACCTCAAGCTGCTGGGAGATCCGCACGTGGCTGATGCCCCTGCGCCACATGAGATCCCGTTGCATCACGTTGTAGCACCGGAGAAGACACAGGCACAGTTGCGAGAAGAGCAGAAGGCGCGCGACAAAGAAAAGCGCAAGGCAGAACGTCGCGTCAGTGAGATCGAAAATCAGATCGCGGTTCAAGAGAAGACCATTGCAGAAACCGAGCCCAAGCTCGCAGATCCCGAGCTCTACAAAGACCCCGTAAAGCAGCACAAGACCATCACCACCTACGACACTGCCAAACGCGTCCTTGCGTCATTGATGGAGGAGTGGGCAACACTCATGGAAACCATCTCGCAACCAACGGAAGATTGAATCATGAAGCACATCCTCGTTCTTTTGACCCTCATCACAGCCATCGGCATCACATCAGCACAGGTGGATCTCCGTCGCACCGTTTCTGTAGAAGGTGAAGCAGAAGTCTTTCTTACACCCGATCGTGCATCTGTGAGCATTGGCGTGGAGACAGAAGGCAAGGACGTTGTGACCATCAAGAAGGACAACGACCGTCGCGTCCGCGCCATCTTTGACGCCCTCAAGAAGATCGGCATCGACCAAAAAGACATCATGACAAGCGACCTGCAGATCCAGCCACAATACAATTGGAAGCAGGACGGACGTAGAGAATTGATCAAGTATCAGATGCGCAACGTTGTGAACATCACCGTTCGTGATCTCGCAAAGCTTGAAGACGTGATCAACGCAAGTGTTGCTGAAGGAAGCAACCTTCTCGACAACGTGAGCTTCTCCGTTGCTGACAGCAAGAGCGTCCGCGACAGTCTCCGCATCAACGCCGCCAAGAACGCCAAGGCAAAAGCCGAAGCATTGGCCGGTGCTGTTGGAGCTCGTGTAAGCAAGGTGCTAACGATCAGTGAACACGGTGGTTATCAGCCCCCTACCCCCATGTACAAGGCAATGCGCAGTATGACCGCCGAAGCGGATATGGGCACACCCGTCAGCGCCGGCCAGCTCTCCATGCGCATCACCGTGAACGCAACATTTGAGATCGAATGAAACGATGATCAACGGCAAAAAGATCGTGGTTGTTCTCCCGGCCTACAATGCGGCCAAGACACTGGAGATCACCTATCGCGAGATCCCGTTTGACATCGTGGATGATGTTGTGCTTGTGGACGATCATTCTCGTGACGACACATCAGAAGTTGCAAGGGGGCTTGGCATCACCCACGTGATCCGTCACGACAACAACCGCGGCTACGGCGGCAATCAGAAGACCTGTTACAGCACTGCCCTTGCACTTGATGCAGACATCGTCATCATGCTGCATCCCGACTATCAATACACGCCCACGCTCATCCCCGTTATGAGTTGGATGATCGCCAACGATGTGTATCCCGTTGTGTTAGGCAGCAGGATCCTTGGCAACGGAGCTCGCAAGGGTGGTATGCCGTTGTACAAGTACATTGCCAATCGGGGCCTCACCCTTATTCAGAACATGTTGGTGGGTCAGAAGCTCAGTGAGTATCACACCGGTTATCGTGCATTTTCGAGAACCGTGTTAGAGTCGATCAATATCGAAGCGAACTCCGACGACTTTGTCTTTGACAACCAGATGTTGTCGCAGATCATCATGAAGGACTTCCCCATCGGTGAAGTGACCTGTCCAACCAAATACTTCGACGACGCCTCCTCCATCAATTTCCGTCGCAGCACCATCTATGGCTTCGGCGTATTGTGGACCAGTGTGCAGCATAGACTGCACAAGTTGGGGATTGTAAGAAACAGGAGATACAAGACCTAGGAATTTGGCAGCGAACAGTCTATAACGTGTACAGTAATTCTGTTGCGCTGAGAAACAGACAATTCATCTTCAAGCATCGCTAGCATTTCAGATTTGGCTTTAGGCGCCGCTCTTCCATCGCTCGGCCTGAAGACGTAGTTTGGTCCGAACCATAGGACCAAGTATATGCCATAGCCACTTGCACCCGGGTCCCTTGTGTACTTATCTATCAACTGATTCTTGAGGGCTACCCATACGTCATGGTGATTCGACCGCTTTATCTCAACTGGCAAGTTGAAATCTCGTTCTAGTTTCTTGTATGATACACGAATGTCTGCACGAGTGTCATCTGCGTATGATGCTTCTCTTTCCGCACTAATGTTACTATTAGCTAAACGCATTTTGAGATCACCTAACAATGCATCTCGGCAATCATTTTCCACTTTTGGCTTATATGTAGTGTGGTCGTGCGCGTTCACGTAGCTCCAATACTGGCGATAGTCGTTGGTACTCCCGTTTCGAATATTGCGAGCGAGATCTTGCAAATGCCCTGATACGATAGCAGCTAAATCGGCTGCACTTGAGGGATCTCTATTCAGCAGAGTATTAGCTACGTCATTTGGAGTAATCAACACGGATTGAGCATTTAGCCTTGCTATGCGGTGTCCTTCAAGCGCTTGAAGAAGAGCCAGTCGCCATTGCCTAAGATTCGATAGCTCAGAAAGTGCCCGAAGTTGTTGACTAACATCTCTATCGGATTCATCCCTGAGAACACCAATCAAATGAGAAACAAAGTCTGCCGTAGGATGTGCTTGTGTGTACATAGACCCACTTGTTGGGAACTCTGGAGTGGTATCTTGCCCTAGGAGTTCCACCAGTTGCAGTATCGTTACAGCGCCTAAACTCTGAATCGAGACATTCGCGTCTTCAACAGCATTCTGCAGGAAACCCGATAGCATGATTCGACGATTCTCACTATGCCCAGTGTACTCAAACACCTCGTGTTTATATTTGTCTGGCAATAGAAGTAGCCCACATGCCAACCAGCATACTCGTTGATTTGGGTCCAGACTCTTCAGCTTAAGTTTCGACTGAACGGATCCTAATAGTGTAGCCTTGTCGAAGTGTTTCAAAGACGACATCATGACGGGTCGCAGCACTTGTGCAATCTGCAATTTCTTTGCGCGAACTGGGAATGCACTGAACAGATGTGGCAGAACAGCCTTTGCATAACCAAGGTTGTGACTATAAATATGCAAGTGCGATACGTGTTCCTTACCGCTTTGAATTAGCCTCGTCGAGTATTCTATCAGCACTGGCGTTACAACATCTGGCATCCTATCTAATAAAGCTGTGAACCATCGCGAATCGTCGGTGATTCCCATTGTAAGGTGAAAGGCAATCACTTGCCGTATGGACTCTTGAGGGAGATTGGAAACATGCTCAATGCCATCACTAGCTAACAAATCCATTCCAGCTAAGCAAGCTAGACGGATGTAGTGCATTTGGCCACTGACTTCTAGGTCGACAATTTCTGATACTGTGGGTAGGTCATCACGAAACAACACTTTCTTCAGGCCGATGAGTGCCGCATTTGCCAGCTGTTTGTCATTGCCAAAAAACTTGCTTAGACGCTCCTCTGGTGTTTCACCGGTGAATTCGTAGTAGATTCCATAGTACACCATGCCAAGCTGGTGAAACAGTTGTGCATGTGCTGTTCCATCTTCAATAGCGGCCAGGTACTGTCTAAATGAGATAACTCGGTCTCTGGTTAGTGTTGCTTCACGCACGGAATCATTTTGATTCCTAAGGTGAGAATCTCGCTGATATCCATCTCTCGGAGTCGATGTCCATCTCATCCATATTGCCCTATGTCTTTCATTCCCACAGATGCGTTTCCAAACCATTTCTATGTCTCCGCTATTTAACTCCGAAATCACAAACCGTTTTGAGATTGCAGTTTGGAAATAGAAATCCGAGACTTCAGCCCGTTGATCTTCAGATGCTTGCTCGAAACACCATTCAATGAAGTCATCAGGCAGAGGCGTTCTCAATAGCCGGGCTTCAATAGTATGCCTCTGAGATTGAAGTTCGCTCTTAGCGTAAAGACGTTCAACTGAATACTCATAAATCGACTTGTAGTGTTTGGGGTGCTGTATCAACCACTGCACAACTCTATCTCTGTGTTCGTTTTCGATTTGTGGGTGACTGTATTCATCAATACTGATTCCAAGCCAATCATAGAGTTGATTGACAGACGCATTATCTCCATTCAATTCTAGGGCGCAAGCGAGAATTTCTCCGGACAACGATTGCATGTGTCTTGCTTTGATAACTGGAAGTATTACTGGCCAGCGCGCTACACACGCCTCAATCAAAGCGGTTACTTGCTCTGGTGTTTCAGGTATCTTCTTAGTTAGTTGAATCCAGAAGAGCACGTAGTCGCCAATCAAGGTTTCAGACTGTGGAGCGTGCAAGTAGTCAAAGATCTTCTCCGGAGTAATATCATCAGGATATAGCGCTTCAAGTAGAATACCTAGTAGTTGATCATCGCCATCAGCTACCTTTCCATCCCTAATGTCAGCTGCCAGTGCAATCAACGGTGCAGCTTTGTCCGAACATACCTTGACGAGTGCACGCAGAGCCCGACTACGGACTCGCGGCCAGTAGCCACCATTGCGCACAAGCGCGTCTAACGGCATGATGAATAACTCAAACCATGCCTCGCGTTTACCATGGCGAATAGTGTCAAGAACGCACTCGAGCACAATTTGGTCGGACTCTTCAATTGATGACTTCTTCAACATCTCAATAAAGAACGCGGACAAACCACTTGTGCAAAGGGCACCAAACGGCGTGGACGAGCGCTCGCTTGTGCGAAAGAGCGGGTTGTTCTGCGCCTTTGTTTGAAGTGAGTCGAATATGCGCCTCTTATCGCTTTCTGCGAAGAGGCGAACGTCACCATACAGTACAACTCCCAATGGATCTCGCTCGATTATCTTGGTTCTAGCGATCTCAGGACCTAGAGTTGCCAACCAAGCAGCAAGGCCGCGCAAGTCTGAAGGATAGCCGTGTTCCGTACCACGCATGAGTGTTTCAACCCTCACAAATGAAACAGCTCTATCATGTAACCGCTTTGCAATGAACTTCGCCCCAAGAAACTCTGCAATTGAACGGTGAATGGGAATGCGCTCAACACCATCTGAGGCAAACAGTCCCGTTCTCAAAACACTGCGGTGTATCTCCAACATTCCTGGAATGTTAGCCAGTGCTGTAGAACTTGAGTCTGTATTAGGTACTATTGTGTATCCAACGTGTCCCGACAGTAGCAGCGTGGCACAGATATATCCAGCCGCATCTAGTTTGTCTTCCTGGCCAAAGATATTATTTGCATCGGTTGCTGGAATATGTTCAACGTTGTTTTCGGCTACGAGAATGCAACAGGATTGTTCGTAGACAGATTGCCGACTGTTTGGCCAGTTTCCGCTGTCTACAATCTTTGCAATAAGATGCAATGTCTGCGGATTGTAGAGTAGCTGGTTGATTCCGTTTTCTTCCGCATTCAATAAAAAGTCATCGAGGTTGATATTGGGATAGTGCGCATAGATAAACGTTCTAACATCAGCATCTGTAAGGGGATCAAGCCTTAACTCATGCATGGAGCCATTAGCGGATAATGCTTCGATTGCTCTTCTATCACTCTCCCCTAACCAGTCAGCCTCACGGCACGACAGACGAAACTTCACATTTTGATACTTCGACAGTTTGGTTCGCACCCTATCAAGCAACTCTCTGGGATCACCACCGATGGCTCTAAGTTCATCAAGAGCATCTATGAACAACACTGTGTCAGACGCGATATCGCAGTTCTCCAGGGTAACGAAGTTGCGTGCCGTTACAAAGCGTCCCCCCGACGCCTTTGCCTCTGCTTCAAAAGCCGTGGTCTTTCCAGAACCTGGTTCTCCAAGTAACACATATGCCCTTTCGGACCGATAAGATTCGAGTGCACCTGTCTTAGCTGTTCCGTCATCGGCTACTTTCGTCACAGTGCGTTGAATGTGGAACTGATCAATTGACTTTCTCATAGCCAGTGCTCGGCTGGATAGGACAGGAACTCGGCAACGGAGACGCCACCATCTCCAACAAGGTGTTTGCTACATGCACCAAACTGCCTCTCAAATTCTGCGAAGGCA
>CALMZQ010000157.1 GCA_937870915.1 uncultured Ignavibacteria bacterium | reverse complement strand
GTTTGGGAGCTATGAGCTTCCTACTGTGAGATTCATTCGCAATGTACTTTCTCCAGGCGATGTGGCATTCGATGTCGGCGCCCAAATTGGATACCTGACATTAGCAATGGCAACGGCCAAGCGGGGTTCGATCGAAGTGCACTCATTTGAACCAGAATCGCATAATATTGAGAAGCTACGCAAGAACATCGGGCTTAACTCAGGAGTTAATGTCACTGTCATCGAGAAGGCTGCTTCTAACGTAAATGGCATGTTGCGTCTCTATCTCAGTCAAGATCACAACTCAGGCACCCACAGTACGATCCAAAACGGATTCAACGTCTCGGACGAGTTTGTCGAGATTCCGTCTGTTACACTTGACACGTATGTTGAAGCGAATGGGATCACAAGTCTTCGCATCATTAAAATCGACGTTGAAGGTGGAGAGCTAGAGGTGATAAAGGGAGCCACACGAGTGCTACGCGACCTTCGCCCCGTCATTGTCATGGAACTCAGCGACGCTCTTCAGGAGGCGAGAGAATTCTCTACGCCTGAATTCAAGAAGTTGCTCGGGGCCGAAGGATACCGGTCATACACTATCAATGATAATGGTTCTCTCTGTCCTTCGGACGTAAATGCCCACCACGCTATGGACAATGTTGTGTTCATTCATGACAGTCAGTTCAGTGGCATGGCGAGCTTTGTTGCCCCATAATGAAAGTAGCCGTACGAATTCTTGGGCCCTTTCCTCCTCCATTTGGCGGTGTAGCATTACATGTAATTCGTCTACTCGAAGGTCTGCGCTCACGTGGAGTAAGTGCGCAAGGTTACTCATTAGGCGGTTTACCAGCCGGCATTGATTACGTCAGGAAGCTGTCAGCTCAGTTCTTTCTATCACGCACTCTGGTGCATTACCACACAGACGAAGGGAATCATCGCTGGCTGAGATTGTTTTCGTTTTTCTGGAGAATGACACGAACGCCATACATTGTCACGGTTCACTCATTCAGAGACCGTAAAGAGTTTGCAAATCCCCGGATACTACGACAACTCGTTCGAGCCTTCAAACACGCAAAAGCGGTGATAACGATCAGCAACGAAACCTCTCTTGAACTAGAGAGGAGACTTTCGTTTCGGCACAATCACTCTAGGGTAATACCATCAGCTTTACCATTAAGCATTTGGGAGCGCGATGCGCAGCTCAAAGAGTCCATTGGCTTTGATTGGCAAAGATCGCCAATTCGGATACTTGCAAATGCTGGTCGTATTGTGTCTTACAACGGCAAGGATCTGTATGGGCTGGACATTCTTCTTGAGGCGTTCGCAGGAATTTCTGACACTGACGTTGCCTTATGCCTGGCAATTGGTGGGATCGCAGATGAGAACCTTTGGAACAGTATAAAATTGAAAGCCGACCTTGATAAGCGAGTTACAGTACTACATGGTCTAGAAATGCCGCTCACACCGTTTGTGAAACATACCCATATTGTTGCACGACCGACTCGAACAGAGGGTGGCCCTTCCCTAACCTTGAGTGAAGCCCTGGAATTGGGGAAATGGGCGATCGGATCGGATTCAGTTCAAAGGCCAAGCGGCGTTGTACTTTTTCGAAATGACGACGTCGTTGATCTGAGAAAGGCCTTGAGCAAGTGCATTTTAGACGTTCGGGGTCAAGTTAAGCCCCCTTTTGTTCACATAAGCAATGACACAATTGACCGCATTTTGAACATATATAGGCGATTTCAATAGCAAACCTTTGCAAAAGAGCAACGGCATACAATA
>CALMZQ010000156.1 GCA_937870915.1 uncultured Ignavibacteria bacterium | reverse complement strand
CCCGACGTGACTCCGGGAGAGTAAGGCTCCCGATGTTATTCTCGGGTGAATACGATCATATCCAACGCCAATAATCTCCCATCATAGACCGAACGTAGCGCAGACATCACCTGGCCACGGTGGTACGTAGAGTGATTGACCATATGCAACACCACATCGGAAATTGCCTGTTCGAATACATCACCCTTCGTTGTTGAATATGTTATCACGCCACCTATTGAGAAAATGTTGGCTGTTTCGCTGCCATCGGAAGCATACTCGACCCACCTTCCCGAAATGTCCACGAGCATCTCTCGCAGTTCGTCGAGCGTCCGCCCATCGGTGATCGCTAAAAAATTGGTTGGGCTCTGCCCCTTAATCCTATCCAGCCAGATGTTTTCCGCACCGATGACGTGTCGTAATGTCTCGTGGATCGATCCAAAGGGGGCTAGTGGGATTTGCTCAATTGACGAAGAGGGAACAGAGGCAATGTTCTCTGAGAGTCGAGCATTTGCCCAGAGATTGTAGTCGAGAAAACGTTGCAGAATGGTCATAGATGATGTGGCCAATCTTTAATGAATGTAAGACGTCGGGAGTCACTCCGGGAGAGTAAGGCTCCCGACGTCACTCCGGGAGAGACTGTTTCGAATAGGTCCAACCTGCGTGTGCCTTTAACAACGGACAATGATTCTTCCTTGCAAACTCTGTCTCGTGATACCGGCGATAATAGCTCACGAAGGGTCGATGATCAATGAGAGCTACTACGTCAAGCCAGGTGTCCTTGTGACGAGCGTGATACTGGGCGATCCGTCGGTTACGATCACACAACGCTAACATGTACTCAGACTCGCTGCGATCCTCGGTCGTGACAGCTTTTGCTCGTGCCCATCGATATGCTCGAGACGCACCCTCAAGATAGTAGTAGTCATTGCCGGAGCCGTTGTGTGAACTGGCTCGTGATAAGTGCGGGAGTGCGCGGTAGAATAAGAATGGTTTCGCCACTCCGTTGTCTCGGGAGGTAAGTTCACCTGAAGAGCGTGTCATCCTTGATAGATTCCATGAGCTTCCATAATACGAGATGCTATAGAGGGCATGAGCACGATCCAATAGAACTCGACATGATGGGCCCTTCTTACGAGACAGATAGTCGAGTTTGGCAAGACTATCATATAAGACTGACGCCTTCCACCTTCTAGCTTTCCGCCGGTTCACTCCAACGTAGCGTGGCCAGAACGGATCAAGTCCATTTACGTCTGAAATGTACTGATCGCTCTCTTCATGCTGCGCCTCCCATACGCGGGCAGATGCTGCTGCCTCCCGGAACCTATTCTGAGCCGCATATGCCCGTGAAAGTAACGCGTGGATGTCACTGACTGAAGGGGGCTCACCCTTTCGCAGAAGTTTGGCTACACTTGGAAGTGTCGAGCCCGAAAGAATGTTGAGCACTGTAACGAGTCTTGCCGATGTCATGAAAGGTTCCCAACTGGAGATCCACGGGCCTGCGGAGACTGTGCTGTAGAGCGCAGCTAAGGCAATGTTTCCCCGTTTTGTGTAGGCTGCGGATGCTAGCTGTGTAAGTGAGGTAACAACCCATCTCGAGGTTGAATCAGTTGTCTGCTCAGGCTCTTGGTACAATCCAGTCAAGAGCCTCGCAAGACGCTCCGCACAACGCCTACCATGGATCTGGTTGGTTGCGATATAGTGAAAGGCCAGCAAAACGGAGCGGTGATGGTCTAGTGCAGGGGTCGGTCTATGTTTAATAGACGAAAGGCGTCGTATCGCAGTCGTATGGTCGTGACGAAGAGTGGCGCACTGCGCCAACATCAATCGAACGTAACAGTCCCATTCGTCATTTCCTGTTGGCAACGTGCTTCGTAGGAACGATTCCAACCCACGTACATCTCTCTGATTGAGATTACGTCGATCATCATCCTTCCAACCACTGAGAAGATCTTCGAGCTTGTTCATCTCGCGCGTTGCGAGAAACAACCAGTACCGAGATCTACGTTCCATACGATGTATCCTCTGCACATCACGCAGTCGAAGCGCAGGATCACGCATCGACAACATCGTTAGGAGAATTACCTGCTGATGCTTCGTTGCTTGCTGGTACGTCCGTGATACTACAGCACTATCCGTGTTCAACAACTGCAGAACGCGTGGTCTCTTGGAAGGGCAGCGATCAAACACTTCGCAGAGTGCAAGATTGGCTTCAATGGGGCGATAGGTATTCGCCAATGCAATAGCATATGGTAGAAGGATCCATCTATGTATGGTTGATGTTGCTGTTCGTCTCCCGATCTCCCGGTCAAGCCGCGCAATGACGCTATCGCTGGGTGGATACGTGCGTAACCACTGATAGAGGTATCGGTGTCGCAGCCAAACAGGCATACGTCTCTCAAGCCCCTTCTCAGCAACGACACGTGCCATATCATAGTGTTGCTCAAGACGATAGACCCACTCTGAATGCAGTTCAAGCCGCTCGATCTCCTTTGCCAGCTGCATGTAGTTGAGTACCTCGTACTGATCTGGCTTGCACATAAAGGCAACAAACGTGTTGCCCGAAAACTCAATGGAAAGGAGTCGTGCTCTGCTCGAGGAGATGAATATCTCGGGATCGGTTTCATAGAGAATGATCTCCACATCTCGTCTTTTAACGCTAGGTCCGAGTTCTTTCATCCACTCGTCAACATTGTTCCATACGTCAACACCGAACGGATCAACGGAGTGTACAGTACGTTCAGATCTCCACGTAAAGAACCATGCGCGGAGATCGCTAAGCTCTCGAACTGCACCGGGAGTTAGTAGTATTTGGAGATCGGCCCTGCCGTACTCATGCCAACACGGTTGCACGTTTGTGATTATGCAGAGAAGGAATACGGCAACCATTAGACAGCGATATGCAATCATAGGGCTAGCAGAGAGTGTAGTTCGGAGCGACCAAGTCTCTTGATCTCATTGGTATCAAGGGAGAAGAGAGAAGTTCCAACAATACGATCT
>CALMZQ010000155.1 GCA_937870915.1 uncultured Ignavibacteria bacterium | reverse complement strand
GGCAGCCACTGCTATGATGAACCTTCGTCCGGGTATTGAATCGTACTCACGTGTGTCCTACCTGCGAGAACGCCATGGCGATCTTGAAGGGGCTCTCTCTGCGATGAAGATGGCCGTACAGTCTGGACTGCCCGGCACGGAGGATGCTGCATGGGCCAGAGTTACCTATGGCAACCTTCTCGTTAAGGCAGGGAACATCCAAGAAGCTGAACGACAGTTTACACTGGCACGTTTGGAACGCGAAGACTATGCATTCGCCATTGCGGGACTTGCCAGAATAAAGCATCTGCATAAAGATGACGATGTAGCGCTGGCAATGCTCGACTCAGCAATACAACGTGTGCCGGAGATATCCTTCGTTGAGCTGTCACTTGAGATTGAGCGCAAGCGAAAGAATGTTGCTAGAGTAGTAGCACTAGAGCGCCTCATAGATCAAATGACAAGGGAGGATCGTGCTGCCGGTATGTTGGCGGAGGTTGGTGCTCAATGAGAACCTGGCTTTTCCTTCTGCAGATAATCGTTCTCTTGACAACAGCACTATTGCCCGTGTTTGCTACGAACAATGACGCGTCTGATACAACTACCTACACTAAGCCACCTGTAGTTGTTGTTGCTCAGCGCCCAATGTCCGCCGCGTCAGATGAAACGTTCCGTTCGCGAGATCTTGACCTCCTCCCGCGAATGTCCACACAAGACCTCCTCCGCGTTGTACCCGGTCTTGTCATCACTCAACACGCAGGAGGTGGAAAGGCAGAACAGATCTTTCTTCGTGGCTTCGATGCAGATCATGGTACGGATGTGAACATCAATGTTGAGGGAGCACCCGTGAACATGGTCTCTCATGGTCATGGTCAGGGATATGCAGACCTTCATTTTGTTATTCCCGAACTCGTTGAACGCATTGACCTTGTTAAAGGTCCGTACTTCGCTCAATACGGAGACCTTACAACAGCCGGCGCTGTTACCCTCCACCTGGCAGATACGCTCCCAAGCAACATTGCCAAAATCGAGTCTGGTCTCTATGGTTTCTTCAGAGGGCTCGGTATTCTCTCCTCGAAACATGATGCCACACACGTCTATGTTGGCGGAGAGATCGTTACCAACAGCGGATACTTCGATGTTCCACAAGGGCTCGACCGGATGAATCTCATTGGGCGCACGCACACGGTGCTGTCCAAGGACTTAGCACTCACGTCTACAGCCATGTATCTCACCTCGTCGTGGGACGCGAGTGGTCAGATCCCCGAACGCGCAGTTGGCAACGGGCTTATCAGCCGCTATGGCTCTATTGATCCACATGAAGGTGGCCAAACAAGCAGGACTACCTTGCAGATCGCTCTTGAAGAAAAGGGCATGGACCCATTTTCCGTCAGAGCTTCTTTCACCGATTACAGATTTCAGCTCTTCAGCAACTTTACGTTCTATTTGAACGACTCCCTTCGCGGAGATATGATCGAACAAACAGACGACCGTCAAGTGGTTACGATGCAGGTCCAGAAATCTTTCACATCTGAATGGGGCTCCATCGGGGCGATAACGATGATCGGAACCAACGTACGGTATGATGACATTGCCACATCACTCTTTCACGACTCCGCACGCGTGCGACTCTCAACAACACGAGGCAACACCATCGACCAAACGAATATTGGACTCTTTGCACAGCAGACAGTGCTCATGGATGATCTCACAATCATTCTTGGACTCCGAGGTGACTACTTTCGTTTTCTTGTTGCAGACATTACCACAAGTGCAGATGAGGTGCGCGGTGTGATGTCGACCTTCCTTGTTTCACCGAAAATCACTCTCACTTATTCGCTCAACGAGAGCGCAATGCTCTTTGCGAACTCCGGATTTGGATTCCATTCCAACGATGCACGCGTAGCTGTTACTGTTCCCAATAGTACCACCGTACCACGCGCCTTTGGGTCGGAAATCGGTGCTCGTTGGGCAGATCGAACCATTGCATTGTCTGCAACTGCCTGGATGTTGGATCTTGAGAGCGAGTTTGTCTGGATTGGTGATGAGGGAACTACAGAAGAGTCAGGCCGTTCTAGAAGAGTTGGAATAGACCTGGAAGCACGTGTTCAAACAACGCACTGGCTTACCATCGGTGGCAATGCTACGTTCGCTCGCGGACGGATGCGTGATCTGGCAGAAGGATTCGATCGGATACCACTAGCCCCTTCCATAACCCTCACAACATTTGCGTCGGTGTCTCTTTCATGGATGTCATCTGCCGTTCGGCTACGGCACATCGATACACGTCCCGCAAATGAGACGAACACTGTGGTCGCATCAGGCTATACCATTGTTGATCTCACAGCCACAATTCCGATGTCTTCGATGATCTCCATCAATCTTCAATGCGAGAATCTCTTTAACACGCAATGGCGCGAGTCGCAGTTCGATACGGAGAGTCGACTCCAGAACGAACCAACCCCAGTCTCGGAAATCCACTACACACCAGGCACGCCCTTTTCACTGCGCATCGGTGTTTCCGTTGCCGGGTGGTAGGAGCCCCCTACCACACTACTTGATACTGCATAACGACCTGTGACCTGCGAATACCCTGGTTCAGTTGACCGTATGGGTCGGTTTCGATATCAATGCCCCATGTAGGACGGTTCTGTACTTCAAGTGAAAGTCTGCTCCTGATTCCATCGAGCAAAAGGCTGCATCCAATGGCATAGAGGTCGGACAGACGATGATCGAGGCGCTCGTACCAAGAGAGAGTTGTACTCACATACGGCATGAGGCCTGCTGTTCCGATCACCTTCGGAAAGAACACACCAACGTGAGAATACACAGTGTTCCCTGTTCCATAGAGCGGGTAGGTGTTTCCGAAAGAAGGTCCATATTGAGTAAGGGGCTTGAGTTGCGTGCTATCGGACGGGACCTGCATTGAAGTGCCGGTGTTCATGGCTGCGTTGTAGCGCATATAGTTTCTCCCATAGTCATTATGGAAGAAGCCCACATAGGCACTCAGAGTTGTTCCGAAACGGTCGATTGGTGCGTCGTACATAGACTCCACCGCCATGAGCAGGAGATTTTCATAGAGTGTGTCTGCACCAAGAGTACGCCACATCGCTCGAGGTTGATAGATCACTCCTGCGGCAACGTTGAAGACATTACGCGTGCCGTAATAGGTACCAGCAAGGTTTGAAAGTGTATGGGGCTCGTGGTCACGAAATTGATAGATAACATAGGCCTGTTGCTGAAGCGTATGCCCAATCTGTGCAAAGTTTGATGCGGCACTTATTGGCGGCTGTGTTTGACCGTTAGTGGTAACCGGAAATGGGTCGGACAAAGCAACGCGATAGTCGATGGGACCAATCTGCCCCCGAGCCGTAAAACTGAGTTTGCGGCCGAACACATCGATCTGTTCTACTGTTGCCTGACCGAACATTGGAATGTCCAGCGTTGGCATTGCAATCACTGCCGGTTGAGAGAATCGGCTCAGTCCATTTACAAAGGCGAGACCGGCACCAAGCTTAAGCTCATTGCCGTTGGTTATGCGGTATTCACCAAAGAAGTCGTGAAAGAACGCCTGTATCCTACGGTTGCTACCGTAGGAGAAGTTGGTGTTGTAATTGTTGAATCCGTAGTGCAGGAAGAGTGAGGCGCGGTCTGTGATCTGCGCAAACGCTTGGATTCGCGCCCTCCGAATTCCGATATCAAAGGTTTCGCTATCCGGCAGGCCTTGCACCATTGTCCCTGGATTGCTCTGATTATATCGCAACCAAAACTGTCCAACAAGCTGCACCTTTAGGACTTTTGCTGTGTCGGGCTGGGTCCCCCAGTTTTGATCCTGGGCTCCAGCGGCGCAGCACCACAGAAAGTGGAAGCCTATAATGATTAGGGTTCGATAAACAGCACAACGGTTGCTTTGCATTTTGTGAAGTTATGGAGTGGGACTCTCCAAATAAAGGAAGCATGCAACTATTTCGGCCCAATCCATCACTTCCTGTTCTGTGACTCCAAAACAACAACGATTTCTCTCAGTGCTTGAGCCTTTACGCGTCAGATTGTGGCGCCATGTCCGACTTTCTGTATCAGGGAGCGAAGAGGACGTTAGGGACGTAATACAGGACACGATTGTCGAAGCCTGGGAATCGTTTGACCGCCTTCGGTCCGACCAGGCTGCTTTGAGTTGGCTTTTCACGATCGCTCGACGATGTGCAATCCGAAGCTCTGGTAGACGAGCGCGTTTGGTTGTGTTATCTCCAGATCAGCTGCCGGACATCGCAACGGCTGCTTCTGGGCCAGATCTGCTAACCGATACAGCACTCCTTCTGGATGCACTTGAAAAGCTCACTCCTTTGATTCGAGAGTCTATCATCCTCACTGATGTTCTCGACATGAAGCTCGAAGACGTTGCAATTACACAGGGCGTATCGTTAAGTGCCATCAAGTCGCGAGTAACGCGTGGAAGAGAACAGTTGAAACGGATTCTAACAGATTCACCAGAACAATCGGAGTTCCATCATGACTGAATCACCTAGCCAAGAAGAGCTCATCAGTCGATTCAAGAGCCAGCCTGCTGATTTCAGTGAATCTGAGCTCTATCACCTCGTAGAGTCCCTACAAGAGCCTTCGAGAAATCGAGAACTGTATATCGGAATTGCACTTAGTTCACTCGTATCTCTTGCGGTTGCTGCGTTCCTCTTGTTGATGCCAACATCTCCTAGCCTACGAGTGATCTCACATGAGTCCCAGGTGTTCGCTGATGAGGACGGTGCTGCTTCGATACCAATCTCTGGAACAAGTACTAGACCCTTAGTTCCGGATGCTACGCTTGACGAGGAAGCCATTGAGCCTATCAAACCACACCTTGGTCAGTGTGTGTTTCTAACGGCTACCGAGATAGCGGATCTTGGAATTGAAGTAACCGATTCTTCTATCATACTCAACTCTTTATCCGGACGCAGTGAGTATTTGCGTGACAGGTCTCTACATCACTTTGGGCAGTCTACTTTTAGACCAACTTCGCACATACAGATTGAGCCCGTTGCTATCGTTAGCAACGATGGCAATCTTCTGCAATATCGCATCCCACACGCTTCACCAATGCAGTTTCCAGTTCCACCTGACAGCAACACTCGGCAATTTGCTGAGATCCGAATCGAT
Source organism: uncultured Ignavibacteria bacterium (assembly GCA_937870915.1). Taxonomy (GTDB): domain Bacteria; phylum Bacteroidota; class Ignavibacteria; order Kapaibacteriales; family Kapaibacteriaceae; genus UBA10438. The sequence goes on along the minus strand of CALMZQ010000155.1, from coordinate 95,887 downwards.
TGGGACAATCCGCAGAGGGAAAGACTACTCACTGAGTTTGGGAAAAGTACGGACAGAGTAGATTCGACAGTTGAAGTTCGATACATCTTCATGACGAAGGAGCAGACGGATAGCTTTCGGGTCGCTTCTCGTAAACAGCTCGTTCAGACCCGAATCAACATTGTTGACGGAGTGAAAGCCGGTAGGCTGATTCCATTGAAGATCCGACTTGATCGAACGGGTTCATCGGTTCGAACTCCAGACGTGACTCTATGGTACAAACCAACCGATGACTTTCTTCAGAAACTACCTCGTGGTTTTGCATCCGCCATTCGGAGCGAGCTTCGTGGGAATGGAGGCTCATGCACCTACACCACATCATGCCTAGAGGTTAGTACAACGCTTCAATTGATCAACGTACTTTTCGATCCGACCTCTGAACTTGTTCGACTGGAGCTCCGCTCAACTACGGCACAACACGTTGTTTTCAAGCTCTTCAACACCATCGGGGTACCCGTAGGATCTGTCTCCCTAGATGCTGTAGAGGGCATGAACAGTCTGCATATTCCTATAGCACAAGGCAATCATGGGTTGATCTTCCTGACCGCCAAATCGACTTCAGGGGAACAGGTGGCATCGCGAGTATTCATCGGGCCTCGCTAAGTGATCTTTGTGTTCGTAGGGGGAATCTCTCTATTTTTCCTCATGAAGTTCCTCCTCACCACCGCAGTGCTTCTCTTTCTGTATTCTGCCTCTGTAGATGCAGGATCTTTTGGAGACGTCACAACACAGAAGGCTTCCTCGATGATCTCATCGAAAAAGGGGCTTCTCATTCTCGATGTTCGCACGCCGGAAGAATATGCAAAGGGGCACTTGGTTCACGCCCGGTTGATGAATTACTACGAGTCTACATTCAAGGACCAGCTGAAATCGCTACCCAAAAACCGCACGGTGTTGATCTATTGTAAATCCGGAAGGCGCAGCGCTGAAACGTTAGCTATGATGAAGTCGCTGGGCTTCAAGAGTGCCTACAATATGCTCGGCGGCTTTGATGCTTGGTCGAAGGAGAAACGGAGATCGACGAAATGAAGCCCTTCGTTACTCAGTTACGGAGTTACCTAGTTACTCAGTTACGGATTTGCGTTGTTGTGCTTTGCTGCACGCTCGTCTTTATCGGGTGTGCGAAGCATGAGAATGAGGTAGTTGAGAAGAAGGTGGACACGTTGTTTACGCCCCCTGACACCTCAACTATTCCACATAATGCAACGGGCGACATGATTCGGTATGGTCGAGAGTTGCTCGTGAACTTTCCGTACTATCTCGGACCCAAGGGATCTGTTGGTCAATACGGCGGGAACGGGCTAGGATGTCAAAGTTGCCATCTCGATGCAGGTACTCGACCGTACGGCCTCAACTACTTCAGTGCTCATGCACGCTATCCGCAGTACCGTTCTCGAGAGGGAAAGATCCTTACGCTCGGAGACAGAGTGAACAACTGTGTTGAACGTCCTTTGAATGGCAAACCAATGCCGCTCGACAGCAAGGAGATGGTTGCCATTCTTGCGTATATGCAGTGGCTTGGAAAGAATGTTCCGGTTGGTGGCAATGTTCCGGGTGACAGACTAAAAGACATCGCTTTGTTAGATAGACCGGCAGATCCGATAAAGGGTAAGGCTCTATACGATAAGCACTGTATGCGTTGCCATGGCGATGACGGACAAGGTGTACTAAAGACTGATGGTATAGCATATGCTTATCCTCCACTCTGGGGCCCAATGTCATATCAACCAGGCTCTTCCATGCACCGTCTCATTAAGTCCGCGCAGTTTATCAAATACAACATGCCGTTTGATCTTGCTCGATGGGATAAGCCCGTGTTAACAGACGAAGAAGCAATGGATGTTGCTGCCTACGTTAATGATGACAAGATGCACACGCGGCCATTTGTTGATCTCTCCAATGAGTATCCTGTGCAGAAGGAAAAGCCCCTTGACTATTATCACGCACCATATGCAGATCCGTTCTCACAGGTGCAACACAAATACGGCCCATTCAAGCCCATCTTTGATTGGCGCAAGGCAAACGGTCAGCCTACCGGGTATTGATTATCTGCGTACGATAAACATGGTGCGATATGTGCGCCCGCGTGTGTCGGTTACGATAGCCGTGTACATTCCGGGTGCATAGGTTGCTGTTGAGAAGGTGTAGCGGACACCATTGAGATCGATGTTGGCAACCTGTTCACCGGTTGATGCATAGATCGAGACATGGGAACATCCGGAGCCAATATTCTCTATGGTCAGAACATCCTCTGCCGGTAGCGGATATACGGTTAGAGGAGAAGGGGCTTCTACCAACTCGTCAATAGAGGTGAACCCACCGATTTCAACGTTCTCTGTGCCTGTCTCAGCGATTTGTGCGAACTCAGGCATTCTCGATGTGACACGAACATGATATTCGGTACCGGTTGGAACTGCTACCGGTACAAGCCACAGATAGCCTTGCGCAGCAGCTGGGACGGAGTCGCGAATGACCGAGATTACTTGATCATTCTTCACTAACTCGAGTCGAACACTCCCCGTGATGTTCGTCTCCCACGAGATGGCATAACTATTGTCATGCGTCCATTTCACATCAACGTCCGGACGGAGGATGGTGAGGTAGGCTGAGGCCACGACGAAACTGTCGACAGCAGACCAACCACTTACCTTGTTACCGGTCATTGCCTGAGCACGCCAGAAGAACTTCTCCTCGGCATTTCCGACAATGTGGTCGATCCTGTCGCTCTGTGTTGTGCCTTCAAACACAATCGTGGAGAATGATGGACCCCGAGAGACTTGAATACGCAAGGAATCGGCGCGACCATTCATCGCTACTCTCAGCGAATGGGTATCCAGCTCCAGTACTCGTTCTCCGGCGATCGGCCATTGCAGCACCGGCGTCAAGGGAGCATCCGGTGCAGGTGATGCGATCCCAAAGGCAAATTCTCCGGCAGTGGTTCTCTCTACGACAAGTTCGCGGGTGGCAACATCAAAACGTGTTTGCAACGCCACGAACCGACCTGTATCGATCACCGGTCGATGATACACCGTAACCTTCGTTGGGTCCCAAACGATACCCAAGGTGTCAACATTGAACCGCGCCGTTATCTCATGTGCTGCTATGCCCTCAAGGTATAGATCAACCCGTGCTTGATGGAGTAAGGGGGCTTCTTCTGACCACATCGGGTTCTTAGGTGACCACTGAAAACGTCGTGCGAGCGTGGTGTTGTAGAACGAAGACGAGAGTGACATATACGCTACCCGCATCCCTGTTTCGTGGGCTCCGCGATGATAGTTGTAGGTCTCGCCGGACAACACGTCTTTTATCTGTACCGTTGCGCTCGGTCTGCCTGTTGGCCAAATCGGATACTTTGACGCACGATAGACATACATCTGTTTGGGGTACGATGCTTCAAACACAACTGCCCCTGTTGAGTCAACTTCGGTAACAGCTGCCGATCCTTCATTTGCAGCACTTCCCCAGCCGAAGAGACGGTGTCCGTTGGCTAGGGTCTGCATGCCCCCTTGAATGCTCACGTAATAGTCTGGTACGTGACGGTACTCCCACACAAGCTCGCACGTTTTGTTCACCTCGTCGATCTTATACTCCACACCGCGTGAATATTGAGGCGTACGTTGTGTTCCGTTATCAAACATGGAAATGTTTCCATTCTGTAGACGCCGGATGTCGTGCTGATAACTGAAATAGGTTGGCGCGTTCTCTTCGTGCTCACCAATGAATGTGAACTCGTTGCGCTTTCCTCCAAGTGTCCATAGGACCTGTCCGGTCTTGCGATCCACCTTTATGATCTGCGACGAGTGTCGCATTGATACAAGCCAATTGCCATCATCATCAATCCACAGTGCATTGTTGTGGCAATATCGTATGGCCGGTGCGGTGAGGTTTTCATAGGAGTCTGTTATCGGCAGATGATCAAGGGACCGCCATTGCATCACCACATTTCCATCGCAGTCTACTTCTTGGATCACCGCTCCAACAACATTCGCGGCAGGATGTCCACCCGGAACCACATTACTCATGTCAACAGTTACATCCTCCGCGCCCAGCAGTATTCGATGTCCATTGGGCAACATGTGGAAGTCATGCTGCGTTGTGAGATAGCCCCGTTTCTGAGAGACAAATTCTTGTGTCACAAAGTTGGTGTCAACGATGTAGACCCCTGCCGGGACAGAAGCTCCAGCAAACACAACGAGTTCTGAATATCCAAGCCGCCCATCTGGAAACACCTTGTATTCAAACGGATAGTTGGCAGTTCTTCCCACCTTGAGCATAGTGCCGTTTACGTTGTATACGCCCAGATATGCTTGGTATGGCCGTGGGCTGATGCGACAATTCGGCGCTAGATAGAGGAAGCCCGGTTCCGGAGACACATTCGTGGAGGCCTTTAGCGGAGCAAGATCTGCCGGCTGCGCCCAAAGACATTGTTCAGTTGCCGCGAGAACAACGAGGACCATGAGGAATCTATACATTGTCGAATTTAGGCGAATCCCCATAACCGTACACGCACATTCGCGCCATTTCGTCATCGCGTCATTACGTCACTACGTCATTTCGTCATGAAAAAAGAACTCAATTCCATTGGCATTGATGCCAAAAAAGCCAAGGATCTCATTCACGACCTGAACGAGCTCTTGGCGAACTATTCCGTGTTCTACCAAAATGTTCGTGGATTCCATTGGAACATTCGTGGAGAAAAGTTCTTTGAGTTGCATCTCAAGTTTGAGGAACTCTACACAGACCTTCAACTGAAAATCGACGAGATCGCTGAACGCATACTCACGTTGGGTGGAACACCCGATCACTCGTTTGCTTCGTACCTCCGTGATTCGCGCGTGAAGCCCGTGGAGAATGTCAAGGACGGCAAGGTTGCCGTACGCAGCATTCTTACCTCCTTCACAGACTTACTTACGATACAACGTGAGATCTTGGTCCTCTCGAGCGAAGCATCAGATGAAGGCACGAATGCTCTCATGAGTGACTACATCCGTCAGCAAGAGAAACTCGTGTGGATGTATTCGGCGTCGCTCGGATGATCACCATCGTAGGAGCCGGCAGTACGCTGGCAGCAACCCTCGTTCCCCTCCTCATTGAAGAGACAGAAGCCCCATTACATCTGATCTCTTCACGGCCATTGCCGTATCAGAACGAGCGGATCCGGATGTCCGTGCTGGACGTAACGGATAAGAATGCGTTGAAGCCCGCAATCATGGGTGCACATCCGCAGACGATTATTAACTGTGCTGCGATGACGAATGTTGACAAGTGTGAAACGGACCGGCAAACTGCGTGGGCTGTGAACGTGACGCTTGTGGAGAATCTCACAAGACTTGCCCGCATTGTTGATGCTCGTATGATCCAGGTCTCCACAGACTATGTCTTTGATGGGTTAAAGGGGCCTTATGCAGAGAACGCAGTTCCCAACCCCATCAGCTATTACGGCAAATCGAAACTTGCCGGTGAGAATGTATGCTTGAGTGGTAGTAGTGGTGCGGCCATCGTGCGGACAAACGTTGTGTATGGTCCGCCCAGTGAGCGTCCTGACTTTGTACGCTGGGTGATTGATGCTTTGGAATCGGGCACACCTATCCGCGTTGTAGACGATCAGCATTCAAACCCTACCTACGTTGAGGATGTTGCTGATGCTATATCACGGATCGTCCAGCGCAAGCGTTCTGGTATATACCATGTAGGTGGTGCCGACTACATGACGCGATTCGAGTTTGCCGTGAAGATCGCCGAATTCTTCAAGGGAAATGTGTCGTTGATACGTCCGGTCAGCACTGCGGACTTGGCTCAGACCGCCCGACGTCCAATGAGGGGTGGGCTTATCTCGTTGAAGGCAGAGACCGACCTACGCATGACCATGCGCGGCATCGAAAGTGGTCTTGCATCAATTCGTCACGCTATGATGTCTAAGCATTCCAATATGGTCGGTCCAGGTTCCGGTATTGAATAGCTTCGTTTACATGATGTTCGTTGATCTCTTGGCTTGACGCTAGATCGGCAATGGTTCTCGACACCTTGATAATTCGGTCATAGGCCCGAGCAGACAGATGGAGTTTGTTCATTGCAACACTTAGAGCCTGTTTGGCTTGTGCATTCAAGTCGCAAAACACCTCCAAGTCCTTTGTAGACATGTCCGCATTCTTGTACAGATGAGCATGGGCAGCAAAACGCTCATTCTGGATGCGACGGGACTCGATCACCCTCTCACGTATCGACCGAGATGATTCGCCCGGTTCGAGTTGAACCAGGTCATTCACGTTCACAGCAGGCACATCAACGTGGATGTCTATTCGGTCTAGCAATGGCCCCGAAATCTTGGACATATACCGTTGAACGTCCTGTGGCGTGCACCTGCACTCTCGACGCATGCTTCCAAAGTTTCCGCACGGACATGGATTCATTGAGCTCACAAGCATAAAGTTTGCTGGGTACTCCACCGTCATGCGTGTGCGTGACAGACGTATCCGATGTTCTTCAAGGGGCTGACGGAGCACCTCCAGCACATTCCGCTGAAACTCAGGAACCTCGTCGAGAAACAACACCCCATGATGCGCCAGTGTGATCTCGCCCGCGCGGACCACTCCCACGCCCCCTCCCACCAACGCGGCATCACTGATCGTGTGATGAGGGGCGCGGAAGGGGCGCTGCGTCACAAGAGGCTGACCAGGGGGGAGAAGGCCCGCCACCGAGTGAATGGTTGTGGTCTCCAGAGCTTCAGCAAGGCTCAGAGGTGGAAGAATGGTCGCCAGACGTTTTGCGAGCATGGTTTTTCCTGCTCCTGGTGGGCCTACCATGATGAGGTTGTGTCCTCCTGCTGCGGCCACTTCCAGGGCTCGCTTTACTCCAAGCTGACCTTTAACGTCCTTCATGTCTGTGGTATGCCTTGATGACGCAGCAGCGAACACGGCGTCGATATCAAGTGTATGGGGCTCCTGTGCGGAGTTTCCTGTCACCAATTCGATGGCTTCATCCAAGGATTGAACCCCGAACACATGTACACCATGAACAATAGCCCCCTCATCAACATTCTTCTGTGGTACGATGAGTCTTTTCACGCCACGTTTATGAAGCATCATGGCCACGGGTAACACACCGTGAGCCGGGCGCACAACACCGTCAAATGCCAGTTCTCCTAGAAATGCCGTGTCATCGAGATCCTTGGCTTCAATCAAGCCCATGGCCTGCAGCATGCCGATGGCAATGGGCAGATCAAAGGCACTCCCTTCCTTTCGTACATCTGCCGGGGCCAAATTCACGATGATTCGTCGAGGCTGCCAGTCATATCCGGCGTGATGTAGTGCAGCCACGACACGTTCTCGTGACTCTCGAACGGAGTTATCTGGCAAGCCCACGATTTGAAAGGCAGGCAAGGCCGTCTCAATCGTTACCTCGATTTCCACGGGAAATGCTCCAATCCCAACCACCGATGCAGAATGCGTCTTTGCGTACATGTAGCGTCCTTTTGTGCGTATATGTCTACGTGTCGTGAGGAGGACAAAACGTGACGCGGTACCTTTGCAGACTATGGCAGCAGCAAAAAAGCAGAAGTGGTACGTTGTGTGGTCCGGACATCGTCCGGGCATCTACACAAAGTGGGACGAGGCAAAGAAGCAGATCCATGGTGTGGCCGGAGCCAAATACAAGTCCTATGACACGCTCTCGGAAGCCAAAGAAGCATTCGAGACAGGTCCAGTGCGCCTTGCAACACAACGTGCAGCAGCAACTGTTCGCAACTGCCTCCTCCCATCATTCGCTGTTGATGCCGCATGCGACATGACAACTGGCGTTATGGAGTACCGAGGCGTTGATATTGAAACCGGTGCAGAAATCTTCCGCATGGGACCGTACCAAGACTCGTCGAATAACCTCGGCGAATTCCTCGCCATTGTTCATTGTTTGGCCTTCTGCAAAAAACGCGGACTCACCGAGCCGATCTACACTGACTCCCGCACGGCCCTCGCATGGATCCGTCACCGCAAGGCAAAAACCACCGTTGAACGTACGGCCGGCAATGCCCCCGTCTTCGAACTCATTACTCGCGCCGAACAATGGTTGGAGAAGAACACGTATCCCAATCGTATTCTGAAATGGGAAACAAAGGAATGGGGCGAAAACCCTGCGGACTTTGGAAGGAAGTGAACAGCGAATAGCGAATAGCGAACAGTGAACAGTGAACAGCGAACAGTGAACAGCGAATGGTAGATTTGTAACTAGTAACTAGTAACTAGTAACCAGTAACTACTCTTGGTTCTTTGTGAACATCAACCTCCAACATCTTCCTCATGCGGCTGGTTTGCCCCTTCCCACCTTTGCATCGGAGGGTGCTGCGGGCATGGATGTGTGTGCTGCTGTTTCCGAACCAATGGTCCTTGGTGCTGGGAAGGTTGTGTTAGTGCCAACAGGAGTGTGCGTTGCAATACCACGCGGGTATGAAATGCAGGTTAGATCGCGCAGTGGCCTTGCGGCTAAGCAGGGTGTGTTTGCTTTGAATTCTCCGGGCACCATCGACAGTGATTATCGCGGCGAGGTGAAGGTAATTCTCGCCAATTTCTCAAACGAGGATGTGATCATTGAACGCGGAACACGTATAGCGCAGCTTGTTGTAGCCCGCCATGAGACAGTAACATGGAATGTTGTTGAAACCCTCGATGACACTGTTCGAGGTGAAGGCGGATTTGGTAGCACAGGAGTCCATCCATGACAGTTTCTATCGGTTCTGACCACGCTGGCTTTATCTACAAAGAAGCACTCAAGCAAATGCTTGTTGATGACGGATATGTTGTTCTGGATGTAGGAACCTATAGCGCGGAGTCTGTTGACTACCCGGACTATGGAGCTGCTGCAGCACATCTTGTTCGTGATAAACATGCAGACTATGGCGTGGTTATCTGTGGCTCAGGCATAGGCATCTCCATCGCTGCTAACAAGGTTCGCGGCATTCGTGCTGCCAATTGCACCAGCGTGGAGTTGGCCCAACTCGCACGTATGCACAACGATGCAAATGTGATCGCCATTGGACAACGTATTGTGTCTATCGAACTCGCACAAGAAATGGTTCGCGTATTCTTGACAACGGAGTTTGAAGGGGGCAGGCATCAACGTCGGGTAGAAAAGATCGACGAGCTTGGAGACCTGCAATGAGCGTTGATGTAATGGTGCTCTCTGCACATCCCGATGATGCAGAACTCTCGTGCAGCGGAACAGTAAAGAAACTTACAAACGAGGGTAGATCTGTTGTTTTTGTGGAGTGTACGCGCGGTGAACTGGGAACACGTGGTTCTGCCGACCTACGAGAACAAGAAGCAACAGAGGCAGCACGTATCCTTGGGGTTAACGATCGTGAGTGTCTCGACATGCCGGATGGTCATATCATGCATACAAATGAGAACATTCATGCAGTGATCCGTTCTCTAAGAACATGGAAGCCAAAACTCCTTCTGATACCACCGCCGTTTGAACGCCATCCCGACCACGAAGCGGTGCACAAACTTGCACGTGCTGCCGCGTTTCTTGCGGGCCTCACCAAGATCTCAACGCAGGCAAACGGAAGCGAGCAGCATCCTCATCGTCCAACAAGAATGTTGTGCTTTCAACAGCAATATGATTTTCCCCGCGAGCCCGATGTCTATGTGGACATTTCGGATACGTTCGATGCAAAGATGAATTCCATCAAGGCCTTCTCTTCGCAGTTCTATCTTCCGGATCTGTACACGAGCGACGAGCCTACCACCTTTATCTCTCGTCCGGGATTCCTCGAAGAAATCGAAGCGCGCGCTCTCTATCTTGGCAGTCGCATTGGCGTGCGATACGCCGAGGCTTACCTTGCCGTAGAGCCCCTTGCCGTATCGTCCTTGAGCGTGTTTCTCTGACCGGTGCTATTTAGCGCGTTGGTCTCTCATCCGCGTCAGGTGTTCAGCCTTTACATCGCTAACTTCTTCTGCCGTGATCTTCACCGTTCGTTTGCCAATGTTCTGCATCGCATACATCGCTACGGCTGCAAGATCTTCATCTGAGTAGGGAGCTGGGGGCATTCCCAACCGTATGCCCGGTTGACCATAGACGGTTCTCCCACTGGCACCAAAGGCCAGGACAAGAATCAGATCGCGAGGCTCACTCTTCCAGACCTCGCGAGTGCGGATATCGTATGGCCCCTTTCCTCCGGATCCATCAGAGCCATGACAACGCTGACAGTATTGGTCGTACACCACACGTCCACGCTCGCTTACGCCACCGCTGGTACCTGAACGAATGGCAAAAACCAGCGTTGAGGCTGCTAGTCCGAGGAACAGAACAACGTTCCATTTCATAGTTGAACTCAGGTTCATCGTCATAAAATGAGCAAATTCCCGTTATGGCACGCCTCGATGTAGAGACTTATCATATCCCCGTCATGCTCCGAGAGTGCATTTCCCACCTGGCAATGGTGCCACACGGTGTGTATGTAGACGGCACGCTGGGTGGTGGCGGGCACACAGCAGCCATGTTGTCTGTTGCTGCTGAGGATGCTCGCATCTATGCCTTTGACGCAGACGAAAAGGCCATTGAGCATTGTCAGTCCCGGTTTGCAGAGGAATTGTCAAGGGGCGATGCATCGCGCCTAGTACTGGTCCATGCAAACTTTGACACAATGGCAGACGTCCTCAAAGAGCGGGTAATTTCTTGTGGCCAAGCGGTGAATGGCATCTTGCTGGACCTAGGCGTCTCTTCGTTTCAGTTTGACCATCACCACCGTGGGTTTAGCTTCCGCCACATGGCGCCGCTCGATATGCGTTTTATGCCAGAAGGCGAGACTGCAGCTGACATCCTCAATACGCGTACGGAGCCGGAGCTAGCGCAAATCTTTCGTGATTTTGGAGATGAGCCTCAAGCATGGCGTTTAGCCAAGGCCATCGGACAGAGACGCCAGCTAGCTCGGTTTGCCACTACCGCAGATCTGCGAGACCTTGTTATTCAGCAGATTCCTCCTCAACATCAGCCCAAAACGATGGCGCGTCTGTTCCAATCTCTTCGCATCGCCGTTAACCGTGAACTTGACCGCCTTGAGTCAACCCTGCTTTCGATGATTCCGATTCTCGCTCCTCACGGAAGAGTCGTAGTGATGAGCTATCACAGCGGTGAAGACCGTGTTGTGAAGAACGTCTTTCGTAGCCATGGCGATACACTCACTACGATCACCAAGAAGGCAATTGAGGCTTCCCCTGAGGAAGTGTACGAGAATCCGCGGGCCAGAAGCGCGCGATTGCGCGTTGCGGAGCGTAGACCATAACTATGTTTGCACTGCAGCATTACGAGTGAATCTATGACGAACACCGCCCGGTTTTCCTATGACGACTTGCAGACCATTGCAGGACGGGTGGCCGCGCATCTACCCCGATCGATCAGCATCTGTGGTGTGAGCACTGATACGCGCACACTTGTACCCGGCAATGTCTTTGTAGCGCTTCGTGGTGAAAATTTCGACGGACATGATCACATCTCCACGGCCATCGCAAAAGGCGCTTCGCTCATCATTGCAGAGCGAGCCCCGGAATTGGGCACGGTTGATGTTCCCTCCACTGATGTGCCCCTTCTCCTCGTGCCATCAACACTTCAGTGTCTTGGATCATTTGGGTGGTTTCATCGAGGTAGGTTCACCATCCCCGTTGTGGCCATTGCCGGAGCAGCCGGCAAAACCTCGACCAAGGATCTCACCGCGCACGTGTTATCGTCAACAATGCGTGTTCTAAAAACGCAGGCCAACTATAATAATCAGATCGGAACGCCCCTTACCCTTCTCCAGCTCACCAACGAGCACGATGTTGCTGTGATAGAGATCGGGACGAATGAGCCGGGTGAGATTGAGACACTCTGCGCCATGGTGCAGCCAACTCTCGGTCTCATTACCAACGTTGGGAAGGAACATCTGGAGAAGCTCATTGATCTGGATGGAGTAGAGCGAGAAGAAACAGCGCTCTTCGACTGGCTTCGGGAGCACAATGGGCTGGCCTTTGTGAACATGGACGACGAACGGTTGCAGAAGTACGCCTCAACGTTCACTAGGTGTATCACCTTTGGAATAGATACCGCAGCAGAGATTCATCCAACAATCTCCTTTGATGCCGACGTACGACCAACCATACATATCGTCCACGGAACATTTACCTTCCGCGCCCAGATGCGCGCTCACGGACTCGCTGCTGCCTATAATGCAGCATGTGCATTGGCGGTGGCATGGGCAATGCAGATCCATCCTGCTGATGTTCAAAAAGCGCTGTCGACCTATGAGCCCCCTACCACACACGGGTATGGTAGGATGTCTGTTGAGCGTGTAGCCGGACTTACCATTCTCAATGATTCGTACAATGCAAACCCTGAGTCGATGGTGATGGCCCTGCGAACATTACGTCACTTTCCTGCCGAACATCGCGTGGCCGTACTTGGTGATATGCGTGAGTTGGGTGCAGCTTCTGAAGAAGAACACGTCCATATCATTTCCGTGGCCGAGAACAATGCAGATCTCGTGATCCTTATCGGAGAAGAGTTTCGCAGAGCAATAGAGTCCACCCAGGACGAGCGGGTGGTCTTCCATGAGACACATCGCGGTTGTGCTGTTGATCTGTTAGATCACGTAGGTCAAGGTGTTGTGGTTTTGGTGAAGGGGTCTCGCGGCATGCACATGGAACGTGTGATTGAACACTTGCAAGGGATAGGGGCCTAGCTATGCTGTATCAATTGGCGTTGTGGATCCGCTCCATGATGGACGTACCGGGGATTAACCTCTTTGGCTACGTCACCTTCCGTGCAGCGGCGGCTGCCATATTTGCCCTCCTCATTGCCATCCTCCTGGGGCCAAGTATCATCGCCGCTCTCAAACGCAGGCAGATTGGTGAGCAGGCCAAATCAGAACTACAGCAAGTAGGTGGGCATTCTCTCAAGGCCGGAACACCAACAATGGGCGGACTCATTGTACTTGCTGCCGTGCTTATCCCAACGCTCCTCTGGGCCAACATATTGAACATGTATGTTGTGATGGCGGTGTTCACAACCGCCGCATTGGGAGCGGTAGGCTTTCTTGATGACTACCTCAAGGTGATCAAGAAATATCCTAAGGGGCTTATCGGTAGATACAAGATCGTAGGTCAAGTAGTGGTTGGCTTCATCGTTGGTGGTTCCATCTACTTCTTTCCAGAGTGGTATTCCACCGAGCTTGTTCCTTGGAAGACACTCACAACGGTCCCATTTCAGAAGATGTCGAACTTTGATTTCGGCATCCTCTACATCCCTCTTGTGATCTTTATCATCACGGCAACGTCCAACGCCGTGAACCTCACGGACGGATTAGATGGTCTTTGTATCGGCACCGTTGGTGTAAGCGCTCTCACTCTAGCCGTGATTGCCTATTTCAGTGGCAATGCCTTTTTTGCCGGATACCTCAACATCATGCACCTAGGCGGTACCGATGAGCTGGCCATCTTTTGCGCAGCCATTGTTGGAGCTGCCATGGGGTTCTTGTGGTACAACGCCTATCCCGCCCAGGTCTTTATGGGAGATACCGGCTCACTCGCACTTGGCGGAGCTATCGGTGTGCTCTGCGTCCTCATCAAGAAGGAGTTCCTGCTCCCCATCGTAGGGGGCGTCTTCTTTGCCGAGACCATGTCTGTAATCCTCCAAGTACTCTGGTTCAAGTACACCAAAAAGCGCTACGGAGAAGGTAGACGCATATTCCGCATGGCCCCCTTCCATCATCACTTTGAAAAGAGCGGCTGGCACGAGTCCAAGATCGTCACACGATTCTATATCGTTGCCATCATGCTTGCCATCATTACGATGGCCACGTTTAAGGTCCGGTGATGGAGCCGATGAATGAAGCCGACAGAGCATACTGGGTTGTCTCGGCCGATATGGGCTACGGACACATGCGTGCGGCATTTCCGTTTCGTGGGGTAGCAGATGGCGGCGTGATAGCAGCCGGTGACAATGAGCTTGCAGCTGAATCGGAGAGGAAGTTGTGGCGACGTTACCTTCGTCTGTATGAAGTGTTTTCTCGCGCTAAAGGTGTTCCGTTAGTTGGGAAGCAGCTTTTTGGCGTTCTCGATTCGCTCCTTCATATCCCATCGCTCTACCCTATTCGCAACCTCTCGCATACCACGTATCAGGTGGAGATGCTGGATAAGCAATTGAAAAAGGGGCTAGGGGCTGGTATCGCGCGGATCCTTGAAGGAAAACGTCAGCCCATTCTCACATCGTTCTATGTACCTGCTCTTGTTGCGGATAAGGCCGGACATGAACCGATCTATTGCATTATCTGCGACGCAGATCTGAACAGAGTGTGGGTGGCAAAAGATCCGTGGGAGTCCTCGATCAACTATTTCGTCCCATGCGGGAAGGCTGCCCAACGGCTGAAGTCGTATGGAGTGTCAGAAGATCGGATTTTCTTAACGGGATTCCCCCTCGACGACTCGTTACTGGGCGGACGTGAGCTCTCAACGTTGAAGAGTGATCTTTCGGTCCGACTCAAGGTATTGGATCCCAATTGTCGGTTCCACACCCTCCATGGTAAAAACGCCGAACATTTCCTCGGTCCCGACGAATCCCATCCTGTACCCCCAGATCGGGTCTTGACCATAACCTATGCCGTTGGCGGGGCTGGGGCACTCAAAGAGATTGGTGCTTCCCTACTACGTACGTTCCGAGAGAGATTGCAAGCTGGAACAATGCAGTTGAATCTGGTTGCCGGTACCCGTGATGAGGTACGAAGCTGGTTCGAACAACAAGCACGTGAGATCGTTGGGCCCGGGGCCCGTGTAAAGGTGATCTACGGTAAAACTCTCGACGAATATTTTACGGCCTTTAATCTGGCTATTCGCTCCACGGATGTGCTGTGGACAAAACCGAGCGAACTCTCTTTTTATGCTGGACTTGGCCTTCCTGTTATCATGACGCCGACCATTGGGTCGCAAGAGAAGTTCAATCGGAAATGGCTGCTCGAGATAGGTTCCGGAATGCGCCAGGAGAATCCTGACTACGCCAATGAATGGCTATTTGACCTACTCGACAAGGGCAGGTTGGCAGATATGGCTTGGCTTGGTTTCTTGAGAGCTCGCAAGCTAGGATACTACCACATTCTTGATGTACTACGTACAAGGTCGTTTCTTAAGTCAGACAACCCATTACATCGGTGATAAAATACGTGGGTTCCGGTAACGTGTTAGCACGAATGCAGTTAATGGTGCATGCCCCCAACTTGGAATCCCATGTTCAAACAGCTACTCCCTACTATTTCGGTGCTCATTGTAGCATTTGGCTTTGCATTTGTACCATCAACGCAAGCCCAACAGAAGTCATTCCGAAATTTTGAAGTTGAGGTAATGGGTCAGCCTGCCCCAGGCTATTACATCATCGGTGAGGTATCCTCGGATTCTTTTGCTGTGATGGATCATGCCGGCAAATACATGTATAAAGCTGGTATTGGCGAACACGCCAACATTCAGACCTATGGTGGGAAGTGGATTACCTACTTCATCACCAACAATGGGAAACAGGCCTTTATTCGGGTCGATAAGAATATGAACGTGATCGATACCATGAGACCGTCCGCTGATTATGACACGGACTTTCATGAGGCACGTATCATCACAGACTCTTCCTACTACATTCTCGGTCAAGAAATTCTCCCAATAGACATGTCACAAATAGTGTCAGGGGGCAGGCCAGACGCCTACGTCATTGCCAATGTGATTGAGGAGCGGTCCTTCAGCGGCAATACTCTTTTCTCCTGGAGGTGCATTGATCATATCCCGGTTACAGACGCGGCACCGGATATTGATCTCACTGCAGCGGGTATCGACTATATGCACGTGAATTCCATCACTATGGCTCGTGATGGAAACATCATCATCTCAGCGCGGCATCTTAGCGAAGTGATTAAGATCAATCGTCAGACCGGTGCCATCATGTGGAGACTTGGCGGATCTGATTCCAAGAACAATCAGTTTCAGTTCCTCAATGACACCACAGACGGATATTTCGGTTTTTCCAGTCAACACAGTGCCTTGGAAACAGCCGACGGCACCATCCTCTTGTTCGACAATGGCAACACAAAACCCACGGTTCGGTCTCGTGCAGTAGAGTATGCACTAGACCTAAATGCCATGACGGCGCGAAAGGTCTTTGAGTTCTCGCCAGACCCTCCTGCCTATGCCTCGAGTATGGGAAGCGTCCAAGAACTAGAGAATGGAAACATACTTGTTGGTTATGGCTCCGGGTCCAATCGGACTGTGGCTCAAGAGGTCACACGAGATGGTGCAATTCAAATAGAGATAAGCAACAATGCCACCATTGGCTTTGCCGCATACCGAGTGATCAAGAGTGAACTGTACATGACGGGAGTCTTTAAGAGATTCTCTGCCTCTGGTACTATTCCTTTTTCAAAAGGTGATAGTTCCACGCACGTTACAGCTACCATTACCCGTGTAGATGAGGCAACCTCAGCCGTTGTGGAAAGACATTCCTATCCTCCTCATGCAATTGACTTTGCTACGGACGCCGGCTGTGGTGTGATCCCTTCCCGTTGGGTTGTGCGGTTCAAGAAGCCGGCAAAGGTTGATGGTAGCCTTGACTTCGATCTCGACGAGATACCTGCTATAGAATACCCGGAAAAGGTTAAGCTATTCCGGAGAACCACTGAGGGAAGTGGAGACTTTACACTGGTGAATACCACGTATTCAGCAACTACCGGACGCCTTACGGTTTCTGGCATCACCAATGGTGAATACATGCTTGCCTACCCGGAGTGTTTTGCTCCAACACTCACAAGCCCTATTCATGCAAGTGTTGAAATTGATACGCTACCAACCTTAACGTGGACAAGCGCTGTTGGTGGAGGTGAGTATCAAGCTGAGCTTAGCACCGACGAAGGATTTGCCAATGTTCCTACGCGGTTCACAACGCGTAGATTGGATACAACACTTGTCATCAAGGCAAGGGGCACAACATTCTTCTGGCGCGTGCGCGCAAAAACTGTGAATGGATACGGACCATGGTCAACTATCAGCAGGTTCACAACAAAGCTCCCGGCTCCGGAGATCATCAGTCCAAAGATCGACAAGGATACGCTTGCAGTGTTGCGCTCTGCTGAATTCTCGTGGATCCAATCACCAGGAGCCGATGGATATCGCGTTCGCATTGAACGAACTGATGTTTCAGAAACGATCGTCGATACAGTGATCATAGGGCAGAAGTTTGTACCCGGTAGCCGTCTTCTCCCAAACACAAAGTATTCCTGGATAGTTACATCGATCAAGGGTAACGTTACGAGCGCATCAAGCGTTCGCGAGACTTTCATCACTGCTTTGCCGGCTCCGCAACTTCAAAAGCCTGCACCGGAGGCAACGGATGTTGCTACTGTGAATGTGACATTCCAGTGGACTCCAGTACCATCAGCGCTGAAATACATCCTTACAATCGTCAATGCCACAGATGGAACAACACTCATTCGTGATTCTGTGATTCAGGGTTCGCTTGTTGTTGCCACGTTACCAGCTGCCTCTCGCTTTGAGTGGACTTGTTATGCCCTTGGTAGGTACGGACGGGGTGAACAGGCTACGCCAATGTTCTTTACAACGGCAGCTTCGTTGAATCTTGGTCAACCGTTCCTGATAGGGCCAAAGTCCACGGGCAATGTTGATACATCGAATGTCGTGTTTACGTGGTCATCTGTCACCAAGGCTCAGGTGTATGATCTGCAGATCAGTTCGTCAGGCTCGTTCACAACGCCGGATACAGCATTGGTGGGTCTCACAGACACACGCTGGACGGCGCCACGGCTGAAGTCCGGTAGGGTATATCAATGGCGCGTGATCGCTCGTGCTGAGAATGCAATCAGTCCATGGTCGCAAACAGCAACATTCACTACTGCGGTTGCAAGTAGCGGCGGTGGTCTCACACCACTTGTTCCTCTAGCCGGTAGCGTCAATGTTCCTGTTTCCGGTATCTTCATGTATACAACGTCTGAGAATTACGCATCATACAAGGTTCTTGTTGATACCCTCGCAACGTTCGCTGGACCAATACTCTCCTTCTCGTCTGATAACGGAACGTCTGCATACACGGGCCTAGCTGCTTCTACACAATACTTCTGGAAGGTTGTTGGACGCACAAAGTCTGGCAGTGATGAAGAAGGACCTATTGCGCAATTCGAAACCGTTGGAATCACAAGTGACGTTGCTGAGACAACCGAGGAGTTGAACACGGTGTCTCTTGAAGGCAACTATATCTTCCTCCGAAGTGAGAGTGAAGTGTTGGATGTGCAGACTGTAGACATCTACAACCTTCAAGGCCGACATATTCAGTCTATTCGTTGGACTACAGGTGCGGACAAGGCACGTCTTGATGCCGAGCTCAACTCTGGCGTCTACATTGTGCATGTACACGGTTTGGATTCATCTAGCCCGATCAAGGTGTATACCGTATTCCAACCGTACCGATGAAGTTTCTTGGAAGTCCGGACTCGATGTAGGGCGTTCCACCTGCTGTACGGTCCGGATTTATCCAAGCTGATGCCATGTAGGACGTGTTAGCAAGATTATCTACCCGAGCCAACACACTCAGCGAAAGGTGATCGCTGATGATCGGTATCGTTGCACCTACTGCAGCAGACAGGGTTGACCACCCTTCTACAACGATCGTGTTTGCATCGTCGGCAAAGTAAGAACTCATCGTTCTGCTTTCAATCTCTGCGTAAAGCCCATCGATATCCGGTACATCGTAACGGAGGCGTACCGTTGCGTTGAAGCTCGGTATGCCGGATTGTTCATTCCCTGCATAGCTAACCGATTTACCCGCAAAGCTCGTATCGATATAGCCGGAGTCTATGACATAGTCAACATATTCCGTTGACATGAACGTAGTGCTTACGGCAAGGGTAAGTCCCATATCACTTGTGGCCATACCTCCGAATTCCACACCCATCCTCCTGCTCTCTCCCACAGTTGTAAAGAACGCTCCACTGTTATACGGAACAATGTCGTTCATAACACTGATGTAGTACGCCGCTACATCGTATTGAAGGGTGCGTACAAATTCATCCTCTGTGCCTGTTACTCCCTTGATGCCAACTTCATACGTTGTACTTACAATTGGCGAGAGCAGCGGGTTGAGTGCCTTTGTTGGGACAGTTGAGCCAACGACATTAGGTGGGTCTGTTTCGTTTCCAGCCGGAACTTCAACGCCGCCACCCACACTGGCATAAAGGTTGGCAAGGGGCGCCAAACGATACGTGATTCCAATCTTAGGAATCAGTTTTGAATACGTAGCGGTAGTATCCGTTTGGGGCTCAATGAAATCTTGGGCCAGATACGTGATTGCATCAAAGCGGAGTCCGGCAACAACGCTAAGGGCGCCAGTGATGAATTCGTCTTGAACAAACCCGCCAAGATTCATTGCTCCTTCTCGCTTGTTCTGACGAAGGGTAGTACCTCGGTTCTTTGTTATTGGATCAACATTATAGAAGAGAACCGAACCATCCTGATATTGTAAATCGCCCCCTATCAAGACCTTGTTCTGTGTTTCTAGACTCAACAATTGTGTGTTTCGGTAGATAGCATTACCACCGAAGTGATATCTGTTAAAGTCGCGCCAGGTATTACGTTCAGAACGAGCAAGTTTCTTGCTTTGCACAAATGCTGTAGCAGAGATACCGTTTTCGATGTCAAAGCTGTGGTCAACCGTTGTGCCGATGCGAACAAGATCATTGTCTCTCCGTTCATCGCGTTCAACAAACGTTGGGTCGTAGATCGTTGAGTCGCCCTGCGCCTGTTGTGGATCTGCTATCCATTGTTCTCGAGTGAGAGGTCCGGGAATCTGAAACTCGTTCGTTGCACCGGTAACAAATACATTGACATTTGTTCTTGGAGCGGGCCGCAAGATGAGACCGATTGTTCCAAGTGTTTGCGAGCCACTCGAATTCTGTCTCCAACCGTCAACGGCTGTATTTGTAATTGAAACATAGGCCTGCCCTTCTCCAACCGGAGTATTCGCCAAAAGCGACTGACGCAGAAGGCCATAGCTTCCAATTGAAACGTCAAGATCTGCAAAGGCACTTCGTACTGCGGGAATTGTGCTAACGGAGACGATGCCTCCCGATGCATTACCCCACAGTGTAGATGCATTTGACCGTATGACCTCTACGCGAGAGGCGTGTACGGTGTTGATAAGATCAAAGGATGTTCTACCGTCGGGCTCGGTTTCCGGTATACCATCTGTGTAGAATCGGATACCCCGGGATGTACCAGCGTTAGAACGTTGTCCGGCTCCTCGTGCTCCAAATCCACGAATCTGTACTCGACTATCCATTCCACCGGATCTCGACTGACCGATCACGCCCGGTACAAGGGTGAGGAGTCCGTCTACGCCATATCCACGCTGAGTCTGCAGAACCATCTGTGGTACCACAGTGATCGTCAGTGGAATCTCAAGAATGTTCTCTTCCGATCGAACAGCGCTTACCACCACCTCGGGTTTTACATACACCGTTGTGTCCTGCTTTCGTCCTGTTGAGTCGGCTTGTGCCTTCGGTGTTTTCTGTGAGAATGTCGGCTGAGGCAATACTGCAAGCAACACACCAACAAACACAATCAACCTAAACATCATGGGAGCGGACACGATAGCAGATATCCCATGTCAGTTGCTACATAGATGGTCTTCTTTGTTACGGCAACAGTGCGGAATACCATCATCTTCGGGACCGTGTGAACACTCCACGTTCGTCCTAGGTCCTTACTCACCATCAGCCCGGGGTAGCCCACGGCATAGATCTTTCCGTCTGCCACAACTGCATCAATCACTCGAGAAGGGTGGTCTACAGATAACGTAGTATCGAACTCATACATCTGACCGTCCGGGTGCAAAAAGAATGTACGTTCAGATGTGATCACGATCGTAACGCTATCGTCAACTATCACCTTGTGAACATACACATCTTTAAAGGCAGCGTGCATACTCTTCCAGTTCTTACCGGTATCTGCCGTTACCCACGCGCCGTTTGTTGTTGAGGCGATCAACTCGGGCCCCCTACCAACAACTGTATTTAAAGAGGCTTGCGGGAATGGGCTTGGCAGTGAATCCCATGTACGCCCATCGTCAGAGCTCGTGATGATGGAACCGTTCCCGAGTCCAACTACTAAGGATGATCCGAACGTTCCTACCATATACTCCGGACTTTGCGGGACCGACGGACTGAACAGTTCGATCACGGATGTACTAGATGGAAGCCGGAAGACTCCCTTCAGTCTACAGCCGATGATCAGTGAACTGTCTATAACGGATATCGTTTGTGCCATACCCATCGCCAATCCGTCGCAAATCGATCTCATGATCCGCGAGGACCTACCGATATAGTAGATGCCGTGTTCTCTGGTACCAACGTAGATACCACGATGGTTAGGAACCATCGTTGTGACCTCTACTATGCCATTATCGCGGTCACTGAAGACATTCTCCCAATCCCGACCATCAATATGTTTCCTGTGAACTCCGCCCTTACCAAGCTTGACGCCTACGTATAAATACGAGTCTTGCACAACCATCGAGGTGATAAACTCGCCTTTCAAATAGTCGAGGTTCACAGCGGACTGGGTACAATCCAGTGGGTTTAGCTCAAAGATCCCATCACGCCGTTTAGCTATGAAGACCGTACTATCTGTAGCAACTATAGCCGTTACGTTCATGAGATCTGCGTCGGTTCTCTGTGCCCGTACACCCGTCCACATAGTGAGCGTGATAGCAGAGTCGAGGATCTCCACTGTCTGCACGGCCGACCTCGATACAAACCCCGAGTGCAGATCCGATACCCCAACAATCACCTCTCCGTTAAGGGAAAGATCTGTTAGGGGGCCTGTAGTTCCGGATCGAGAATGCAGCTTCCAGATTAGGCCATGATTCGTCGTTATATGGATCCCCCCATTTGCAGCACCAGCATAGATCGTGTCTCCTAGCGGCAGAATACTGGTAATGTGGCGGAAGGAGAGCGGATCCGCGATGGTTTGCCAAGTGAGGCCACTATTAGTCGACCGAAACACATCCGGATTAGAAGCAATGACAATCACGCTATCCTCGGCGTAGATTGCGTTTATGCCGAAGAATGTGCTCGCGCCTACTCGCGTAAGCGGATATTCATCATGGGCTTGTAACGAAACTGCCCCAAGCATGGTTGTTACGCCGGCCAAGCCGGACGCCAGCAGGGACAATAACCAAACGATAGATTGGAAGTGCTTCATGGATAGACAACAAATATCGGCAATTGTGGCCACGATTTCCGTGGTCACTCTTTTGTTCATTGGCTCCAACCCTGCCAGTGCACAGGTGTCGTTCCGTGACTTGGATGTTTCTACGCTTGAGTACCCGTCTCCCGGATATTACCTCATTGCTCCGAATGCCATGGACTCTTTCTCTGTAGCCGACAACTACGGAAAGAACATGTATAAGACCGAGGTTGGGCAACACGCCAATGTACAGACGTACAAGAACAAGTGGTTAACGCATTATACAACCGCTGATAATAGGCCGTGTTTTGTGCGTCGCGATATCTTTCGCAACCTCATCGACACTCTACGTGCAAGCGCCCCCTTTCAGACCGATTTCCATGAGTGTAAGATCATCACGGACTCATCCTTTGTAGTACTTGGTACCGAGGATGTGATCGTTGATATGTCTGCCATCGTTCCTGGTGGCCGCACAAACGCCCAAGTGCGGGATAATATCATCCAGATCAGAACGTTCAGCGGGACCACGCTTTTTGAGTGGAGATCACTCGACCACGTCCCGGTTACAGATGCCGTTGACGCTATAGATCTTCAGCAGCCTTTCATCGACTACATCCACATCAACTCAATCGAAGTGGATTCCGATAACAATCTGATCGTGTCGTGTAGACACCTCGACGAAGTAATAAAGATCAATCGCCAGAACGGATCGATCATGTGGCGGCTTGGCGGAACCAAGTCGAAGCACAATGAATTCACGTTTCTCAACGATACCACAGCCGGTTTTGTTGGATTCTCACATCAACATTCTGTTGGGCGAACACGGTCCGGGACACTTTTGATGTTCGATAACGGAAACCTCAAACCAGAGCCCCTTCTCACTCGGGCAGTTGAATATGAGCTAGACGAAACAGCCAAAACCGTCAGAAGAGTATGGCAGTTTAGAGCTACGCCAGACATCTATGCACCAACGATGGGCAGTGCACAGGAAGTTGAGAACGGAAACATCTTGATCGGTTGGGGTTCTGGTTCCAACAACACAGTTGCCCACGAAGTAGGGCGAGACGGTACCGTTCATGTGCAGATAGACAATCCAACAATGAATGGGTTCACAGCTTATAGAGTTGTAAAGACCACCATTCTTATGACCGGTGTGTACAAAAGCCTGGCTGCTATTGGCACTACTACATTCTCTACCTCAGACAGCACAACACACCTTGCGGTGAACCTTTCGCGGGTAACAGATACTACATCGGCAACAGCCGAGAGGCATATGTATGCACCGCATAACATCACCTTCCCAACAGCCGGCCCATGTGCTGTATTGCCCATGCGTTGGGTTTTTCGGATCGAAGACACAACATTGATCGCGGGAACGATGGCGTTTGACCTGGGCAACGTTCCCGGAGTAATGTTTCCAAATCAGGTCAAGCTCTTTCATCGCGTTAATGAGGGTATTGGCCAATTCAATCAGGTTACAACCACATACAATGCTTCCACAAAGAAGCTGACAGTGGATCGTCTGATCGTGGGTGAGTTTATGGTGGCCTATACGCCGTGTTTTGCCCCTTCCCTTATTTCCCCTGTGGATCGTGCAACAGAGGTAACATCCACTCCAAAGCTTGAATGGTCAGAGGCTGTGTCAACAGGTGAATATCAGGTTGAGCTCTCGAATGTTGCAACGTTTGCCAACGTCTATGCGCGGTTTTCAACCATGCGTTTGGATACTACGCTTGGAGCGATTCCTGACTTTACGAAGCTGTATTGGCGTGTTCGTCCGAGGCTGACCGTTGGTTATGGTCCGTGGTCTGCCGTATCGACCTTCACAACACAGATGGGTATCTCTACGATCTCCACACCAAAGGTGGTGAACAAGGACACTATCGCCATTCTCCCTGATCACGTCTTCCGTTGGAGCACCGTTCCCGGTGCCACTGCGTATCGGGTGGTGATCACTGGTGCAGGATCACCTATTGTTGCCATTGATACCGTTGTACCTACCAATTCATTCGTGGATACCGGAAAACTTTTCCCGAATACGATGTATACCTGGTATGTACGTGCTGTTAACGACACCATCGTTGGACGTCCAAGTGCCATGGCGTTCTTTGTTACCTCGCCGTCCAGTCCTAGACTGATCACACCACCAATCGATGCAACAGATATTACTACAAGCCAGTCTCCGTTTGTATGGGCTGAAGTACCTGGAGCTATCCGCTATGTGGTTACTATCCGCCGTCCTATGGACAGCACGATCGTTGTAGTTGACTCAGCCACCCGTCCTCCTCTCACAGTAGCTGCCCTTCCGGTTGCTGCCAGACTAACGTGGACCTGTAGGGCTGTTGGTAAATACGGCAGAGGCGCAGATGCCCAACCAACAGCATTTACAACCAGCTCCAGCACCGTGCTAGCGCCACCGATCACGATCAGTCCAAATCGCACAGGCAACGTAGACACGCTTACCGTACAGTTCACATGGAATAGCGTTCCGGATGCCCAGTATTACGACATTGAGGTAACATCTAAGCCATCGTTTACAGCTCCCGACGTAACGGTGTTTAAGCTTACTGAGACGAATTGGACGATGCCTACACTCAAGTCCGGCGCAACATATGGCTGGCGGGTGATGGGGTATAATAACACGTCCACAGGTAATTGGTCAGATACGGCCACGTTCACTACGCGGGCAAGCCCATCACAGGCACTGGTACCAATTTCACCAGTATCTGGTGCCGAGAATGTGTCCACCATGGGCGTCTTCACGTATACCATTTCTACCCGGTTCAGCTCGTATGACGTACTTGTAGATGATGATCCCGGATTTGGTACACTAAACTTCAGATTTGCCTCTACTACAGGCACGTGTGCCTTTTCCGGTCTTAGTGAAGGCACCACCTACTTCTGGAGAGTGGTTGGCAAGAAGGCTGGGAACCCAGATGAATATGGCTCTGTCTCTTCATTCACTACGCTCACATCAACGTCTGTTTCGGAGTCTGTTGAACGCACTGAACATGCCGTTCATGCCTTCTTTTCGGCCGATGAGCTTCAGATAGACACAGATTCACAATTGAGAGTTGCTTCTAGAGCCACGCTGTACAGCGTAACAGGAGACGTTGTAGCGTCCTGCCACCTTGCTGGAAGCGGAGCTAACACGATGACATGTAAGGGGTTAGCAAGTGGGACCTATTACCTTGTTGTTGAATTTGAAGGAGGACAGAATAAGACAGCAGTTGTGGTGAAGTAGATGGACATTTGTCTGTACATGAAAAAAATCCATTTCATGTACTTGAAAAGAATATTTTAGGCAAAGGTGAAGTTGAATAGGACCCTCTCGTTTGGAGGAGGTCCCGCCTCTTCGTCTTTTCCTATTGAATGAAGGAAGAATGTTGAGTACTAGAATTTTCTCAAAGTCTGAGGGAGAAGTCAGATGAGTAACTATCTACCACAGTGGATGGTGTCGGCAAAGGGACTCCTACTTGCACTGATGGTTTGTGCTGGGTTTCTAATTGAGACCACGGAAGCACAAGCGCAGTGTACGTATGGTTGGGGTTATGTGTATGTAACGGCCCCTACGGCGGGTCAATCATATACGCGTAATACAACAATGACGATCAGGTGGTACGGTGACCGCTACGTTATTGGTAATTACGGCGGTAAGTACAGAATCGAATATTCGTCAAACGGTGGTGGCACATGGAACGTGATTGATGGTGCTGTTGACGGTTATGCCGGCTCGTATAATTGGCTCATTCCTGCAACAATTCCACCAGGAACCAATTATTACTTCCGCGTTAGCGAAGCACCTGGTCCAAGCTGGAGCTGTGCATTTTCCTATCCGGGAACGAACGGTCCGGTAACAATCCTCAAGGGTTGCTTCCCGCCAACGATCTCCGTACAACCAACAAGCCGCACATCATGCGTAGGAACGTCAACAACGTTCAGCGTTACGAGTGATCTTGTAGACGGTACATGGGAATGGCGCAAGAATGGTATTGCAATCGCAACAACTACTTCGCCATCGTATACCATTCCTTCGGTGCAACTTTCGCATGCTGGTCTTTATGACTGCGTATTGCGTGACAACTGCAATACGACTACTGCTGTAACAACATCTGGCGCATGCCAGTTGACGGTGATTGAAGCTCCGGTTGTCACAACGCAAATGCCGGCTACGCGCTTAATCTGCGAAAACAATAATGACACACTTCGCATTCGTGCCACTGGTGCGGGTAAGACCTTCCAATGGTTCAAGAATGGTGTTGCCATCGCAGGCGCAACGGATTCGAATTACGTGATCGTCAATGCTACAAGTGTTTCGGCAGACGGAGCATATACATGCGTCGTCACGGGTACGTGTACTCCACCAGCTGTTAGCACTCCATGTGCAGTTACGGTTGTCTCGCGTCCGCGCATCACCTTACAGCCAACGAACCTTGATATTTGCCCGGGTACCAATGGAGCACTAACAGTAGCTGCTGCCGGTAACTCGCTCACGTATCAGTGGTATAAGGATGGCGTTGCAGTACCGAATGGTTTCAATCCAACGCTGAACTTCACGAACTATGCGTACACCTCAAACGGTGAGTATTACTGCATCGTTACTTCGAACGTGCCAAATCCAAACAGATGTGTTGCAATTGCTCAATCCGCAACTGTTCGCGTCTCAGGATTCCGCGCCCCAACTGTAACGGAGAGTCCGGATAGTGCAGACGCATGTATCGGCTCAACGGTGACGCTCCTTTCGGAGTTCACAGGTAGCGGCCTTACGTATCAGTGGTACAAGAACGGCGCAATCGTTCCTAACGCTGCTTCGAACTCGCTAACAATCTCGCCGGTAACAGCTGCTGCAACTGGTGACTATTACGTTAAGGCAACGGGTACATGCAACCTTACCGTGAACTCAGCTCCTGCAAGGATCACAGCGATCACAAAGCCAACATTCGCGGTTCAGCCACAAAGTCAGCGCCTCACTGTAGGCGATCGCATGACTCTTACTGTTGACGCAACAGACATGCGTATGGTCCAGTGGACAAAGAACGATCAACCTATCGCTGGTGCAACAAGCTCAACCTTTACCATCGAACGGGTTGGTAAGAGTGATGCCGGATATTACAATGCTCTTGTCCGCAACAGTTGTGGTGGCATTTCTTCGGCATATGCAAACATTACTGTTGTTGACCCACAGATCCCAGAGCCAGTCCTTGAGCTCTCATCGTCAAACGTAGACTTTGGTGAGATTCCTGTTGGCTACGACAAGTCGGTCACACTCAATGGTCTTATCAAGAACATTGGTACCGCTCCATTGGTAGTGTCCGGCCTTAGCACCACACCAAATGAGTTCACTATCACTAACGGTCCTACACTTCCGCTCACCCTTGCTCCTGGCGCTTCTGAGGGTGTAACCCTTAAGGCATCACCAACGGTTAAGGGCACACTTGCAGGCTCATTGAACATTCAGTCCAACTCGCCATCCAATCCTACTGCAACTGTTACGCTTGCAGCAGCCTATGTGCTTCGTTACAAGCACGATGCTTCAGAGGACTATGGCGTAGTGCTCACGGATGCTTCACTTGAGCGTTGCATTGCTCTCACGAATGAGTCGACAATGGACATCTCAATTGAGCAGGCAACCCTTACAGGTGCAAATGCCGGGCAGTTCACCGTCAATACAACTCTTCCGCTTGCCATCGCAGCCGGACAGTCCGCAGACATCTGCGTAACGTTCGCTCCAGGTACGGATGGTACAAAGTCTGCTACATTGAACCTGCGTTCGTCAAGTGGCGGAAACTCCTCTGTAGCTCTTAGCGGCAAGGGTGAACTTGCTGGTGGTGTGGTTGATGCCGTTGATGCCGGGATCACAGCATGGCCTAACCCAATGACTGACCGTGTAGAGGTCCGTTTTGCTAAGCCAACACCTGCTATGCAGGTTTCGGTTATGAGCTCAACAGGACGTGCTGTAACAACGTTCTCCCATGACGGAGTAGATGCCGGCGGAACTATCCGCTGGAATGGTCGTGATGCTTCCGGTGCTGCTGTTGCAGCCGGCTCATACACGATGGTTATCCGTTATGGCGATACGGCAATTTCCCTACCGCTCACAATCATCAGGTAATTCTACTGACCAAATGGTCATTCAGAAGGGTGCCCCAGATATGGGGCACCCTTTTTTTATTGTTGTCAATTGGTAATCCATATATCTTATCGGTAGGGATTGACAACCGATACGCCAGGTCTGCAGTACACTGCTTCATAAGGAGCACAAAGCGCACGAAGTGCTGCAGTGAACGACGAGTTTTAACAACGAACACACATGTAAACTCAGTTCACATTCAAATAGGGGCAATGTTCATGGCACAGTTTTACTCGTGGAAGAGGCCTGTCCTCTTTCTCCTTGCATTGGTGTTTGCGGGATCTGCAAGTGTACTGGCACAGGTGAATCTGACGATCACCACGGTCAATGGTTCGTTTCCATCAGAGGTAGGTTGGCAGATTGTAAATCAATCAACAAATGTTGTTTACAACTGCGAGCCAACCGGTGGCACAATTCAGAATAATGTGACGATAAGTGTCCCGGCGGGTAACTATGAGATCCGAGCATGGGATAGCTTTGGTGATACGTGGAACAACGCAACAATCACTCTGAAGTATACAGCTACCGGCGTTACACTCGTCAATGCTGCTACGATGACACTTCGACTACGCAGTTCGAACTCATGTCCCGGACCAACGGCGATCACGAATGCGGCCCAACGCATTGCAACATTCACTGTTGTACCACCTTGCGTTGTTCCAACGATTACTACCCAGCCCGGTAGTCAAACGATCTGCATTGGTCAACCTGTAACGTTTAGTGTGGTATCATCGATGACAAGTGGTACGTATGAGTGGAGACGCGCTGGTGTTACGCTAGCTACTACCTCTTCGAACTCATACACCATACCTGCAGTAGTCCCATCAGACGCTGGGTTTTATGACGTGATACTTCGCGACAACTGTAATCCGAACATAGCCTTTACCACATCTTCTTCAGCTCAGTTAACTGTTGCCACAGCGCCTGTTATTACCGTACATCCAGCCACGTCGCGTGTTGTTTGTGAGAACGCCAATGACACGCTCCGTGTTCGTGCAAGCGGTAACAATAGAACGTATCAGTGGAGATTTAACGGTACTAATATTTCGGGCGCTCGTGATTCTAACTATGTGATTGTCAACATGGGCACAGCAAACGAAGGCAGTTATGATTGTGTGGTCTCCGGTCTCTGTTCACCAATTGCTACAAGCAATCCGTGCTCAGTAACAGCTGCAATGCGTCCAAGATTGACAACACAGCCAACAGATATCGACGTATGCCCAAGCACTACGGCATCTATTTCCGTATCTGCAACCGGTACAAATCTTGTGTACCAATGGTTCAAAGATGGGGTTGCGATTCCGAATGCCACAAACCCGACGTTAATCTTTACTAGTTATGGATATGCCTCTAACGGGGCGTATCACTGCAACGTGACCTCGAACATCGTTAATCCGAACAACTGTCTCGTTACGGTACCAACACGAATTGTACGCGTGTCTGGCATCAGGCCTCCGTCCATCACAGCACAACCGAAGTCTGGAGATGTGTGTGTGGGCTCACGCCTCTCGCTACTCGTAGAAACCAAGGGAAGTGGATTAGTCTATCAATGGTTCAAAGATGGAGTGGCGTTGGCAAATTCCAACACAAACGAGTTTCTGATCTCGTCTGTCACAAAGGCAACAACCGGTGATTATACCGTTCGTGTTACGGGCACGTGTGGTCTTAACGAAACGTCTACCGTAGCAAAGATCACCGCTATTGCCAAGCCTGTCTTCTCCAAGCAACCAACGTCACAAGAACTTGAAGTTGGTTCCCGGCTGGAACTCACGGTTGACGCGTCGGATTGGCGCAGCATTCAGTGGACAAAGAACGACAAGCCGATCGATGGAGCAACGGGCCCATCGTATGTCATCGAGAAGGTTGGTAAGAGTGATGCTGGCTATTACAATGCACTCGTTCGTAATCCGTGCGGTGCTCTCTCATCAGCCTATGCACGTGTGGATGTGAAGGATGCCGTTGCTCCATCGCCGGTTCTTGAACTCTCCACAACTAGTGTTGATTTTGGAGAGATTCCTGTTGGATACGATAAGTCTCTCACACTCAACGGCCTCATTAAGAATGTTGGTACAGCCCCATTGGTAATCTCAGGATTAAGCACCGTTCCAAATGACTATTCGATCACGGATGCCCCTTCACTGCCTCTCACACTTGAGCCGGGTGCTTCGACTGGTCTGACCATCAAGGCTTCTCCGGCAGACAGAGGAACGGTTACAGGCTCCTTGAACGTGCTCTCCAATGCGCCGCTCAGCCCAACAGCAGCAATTGCCCTTTCAGCTGCGTACCTACTTCGTTATGAGCACTCGCTCATCGAAGACTTTGGAACGATTCTCACTGACACAACACATGAGCGCTGCATTACCATAAAAAATGGTTCAGCGTTGGACATCACGATCGACCAGGCAATTCTCTCTGGAGTAAATGCAGGTCAGTTTGAGGTCCTTACAACACTCCCCCTTTCAATAGCCGCAGGTCAGACCGCAGATATCTGTGTGAAGTTCACACCTGGATCTCCTGGTGCCAAAACGGCAACGCTTAGTCTGCGTTCGGCCAATGGAGGTAATTCTACTGTAGCCATGCAGGGTTCAGGCGAGGCACCGGGCGGTGTGGTAGAAGCCGAAGAGGCCGGTATCTCCGCATGGCCAAATCCAATGACCGATCGGGTAGAGGTACACTTTGCTCACTCTACACCATCAATGGATATATCCGTGGTAAGCTCCACCGGTATCACCGTTGCAGCCTTCTCTCATGAAGGTGTAGATGCAGGGGGCTCCTTCCGCTGGAATGGTCGCGATGCTTCCGGTGCCTCCATAACATCCGGATCCTACACCATGATCATTCGATCCGGTGAAACTCTTATCGCTCTTCCGATAACCATCGTGCGATAACTGTTCACAGTCTACGTTCACCCTCAACGGGGTACCCTGGCAACAGGGTACCCCGTTTGCTTTGTTCTTGAAGCCCCCTCTTCCGTCTATCTTTGAACCATGACTAACGAACACATTTCTCGTGGAGTGATCATTCCGGCTGCCGGACGTGGAACACGATTTGGGGGAGGAACCCCTAAACAATTCCTCGAGCTCCTTGGCGTGCCCCTGTTGGTGCGATGTATTCGTATTGCGCTCCAAACCGAGTATGTGGACGCTGTGGTCATTGCCATCCATCCTGATGATGAAGCCATCGTTTATCGGCTCTTCGTTCAATTTGGCATCGCCGATGCCCGTCTGCATGTTGTACGGGGCTCAACAGAGCGCCAACATTCAGTTCAGGCAGCCCTGGCGCACCCTTCTCTTACCCAAACTGGGATCATTCTCGTTCATGATGCCGTACGCCCCCTGTCCAGCCCGGAACTTTGGGAGAGGGTAGCCGATTCAACACACGAAAAGTTGGCTGTGGTTCCCGTAATCCCCATCGCTGACACGCTAAAATCGGTAGATGACCAGGGTCGGGTACGTGGCACCGTGGATCGTTCTACCCTGTTTCGCGTGCAAACACCCCAGGGATTTGCGTCTTCTCTTCTCAGACAGGCCTACGCTGTTGCCGAGGCTGGTGGACGGGTTGGAACAGATTGCGCGTCTCTCGTGGAGCAGATGGGAAGCCCTGTGCATACCGTTCCCGGAGAAGAAATAAATTTTAAGGTGACCACACCGTATGATCTTGACGTGGCAGCGTTCATCCTGCAGAAGTTGTGATTCAGACTGTAACAATTGTGTCGAAAACGATTCGTTATTGCGTCTACTGACTCGTGCGTGTATATTCGCGCCGCTTACGAATTCCGGAAAACCACTCACAAGGATCCTCCCATGTTTTGGACGCCCGAACTTGCCTCGTATCTCGAGGATGCCCCTTGGCCGGCCACCAAGGAGGAACTCATTGATTATGCCAATCGCAGCGGAGCCCCGTTGCAAGTACTCGATAACCTTGGTGAACTCGACGATTCAGACGAGATCACCTATGAGGGCATCGAAGACCTTTGGCCAGAATATGAGGCTGCCTCCGACGATATGTTCTTCAGCGAAGACGACGATACGTACGAATCGTAACTCGTCTTCCTCTCAACGTTCATATGCGCCCTATCGACCTAGGTTGATCGGGCGTTGTTCGTTTTCATGCACCTTCTACGCGGTATTTTGCACTCTGTGATACTCCGCAGCGGATATGAAGCCGTTCTTCATCGTGCCTTTTTCGTGCTCGTTTTGTGTTTGGCAGGAGCCCCGTTCCTTTCAGCACAATCGGAGTACCAAGACAGTGTTGTGCGCTCTGGTGAGCGATCACGCGCATTAGAGCTCGAGGAATTGCAGGCTGTAGAGTTTGTAGGGTGTGTTGAGACAAAGCCGGAACAACTCATCGGAATAATCTCCTCGTTACCGAGTGAACTCTCTATCACTCGCCAGCTTACTCTCTACTACGAAGAAAACTTCAGGAGAAATCCGGCAACACCAATGGTGATATTGGACCGGTTCGGTGAGATCCGTAAGGACCTAGAGACAGAACTTCGTTACTACGATCCAGCTGCTGCTCATGATGATAGTGTGGCGATCCTTACCTATCTCGATCAGAATGGTTTCCACAAGGCAACAGTCAATTTCGATTTCAAATATGATCGAGAATCAAAGAAGAACACGTTAACATTTTTTGTCAACGAGGGACAACGCGCTCGCGTAGACACACTCATCATCTCCGGTCTAGAAGGTGTGGACTCCACTGTTCGCGAACTAGCCCTCGATGCTCAGACATTTCACTCCAAGGACGCTTTCTCAGAAGCCGCAATTGAACACAGTGTTCGCCTGCTTGTGAATGTCCTACACAACAACGGTTATTACCGGGCGATTTATCAGCCCCCTCTTGTAGGGATCTCCGAGGACGGAACACATGATACTGTTGTTGTGGTTGTAGAACCGGGTAACCGCGTCCGCATAGATAGTATCATGTTTCTTGAGAATGCAGCCGGTTACCCAGCTGTCAATGAGTCTACACGGCTTCGTCAGTTAGATTTCGAAACAGGTGAGTGGTATAGCAGAAGAAAACTGGAGCAGTCGAGGGCCAACCTCATGTCGCTTGGTACCTTTGAGATCGTTCTTATCGATACCATCGCCAACGACACAACAGGCAAAGGTTATCAAGGAAGTGATTCAACAGTTGGCATTAGAGTGTTCACACGTAACAGCAAGCCATATGATGTTGGTATGAACCTACTGCTCTATCAGACTGCTGTTGACAACTATCTCAACTTGGGTGTTGGAGCTACCGCACAATACCGCAATGTGTTCGGAGGAGCTCAAGTTGCTTCGATCACACTGCAGTATGTTCTTCAGGATATCAGCCGTATAGCCCAAGGACAAGAACTTGAAACTGAAGCACTTGCTTCACTTGTTCTTGCATGGCCCAATGTTGGCAGACTTTTTGGACAGCGTTTTGGTGTTCAAACGCGAACGTACTATTCCGTTCGTGAACTTGTGAAGTCTTTTAAGTTGGAGTCAGCTGGTTTAAATGTTCAACTGCCGATCTCGCTGTATACGTACACGTTCTTCAATGGGATCGACCTTAATACAGGACTTGAACGCCAGGTACCACGGAACTTTGAGGGGGCTTTGGAAACCGCCCTCGGTGAAGCAACAACGCCAGAGGACACGGCCTACGTGTACAGCACATTTGCCCAATTTGTTGTCCTAGATACCTATCTGAAGGAATCAGGAAATTTCTTCACAGGTATCAATCTCGGTATCACACTCCGCGGTGATCATCGGAACAATCCGATTAATCCAACACAAGGCACATTCTCAAGCATTTCGTTTGAATGGGGTTGGGGGGCAGGTAAATATCTCCGTGGGCAAGCCTTCCTCTCCACAGTTATACCGCTGAGTAAGCGTATCGTTGGTGCCACAAAGATCAAGCTCGGCCATATCCAGTTATTGGACTTTGTACGGGGTGATACCACTCAGAACAACACCTATGTACCTCTTGAACGTCAGTTCTTTGCTGGTGGTCCTGCGAGTATCCGATCCTTTCCGTCTCGCACTCTACACGATCCACACTCCGGACGGATCGACGATCCTAATCCCAACAATCAATACATCTATTCAAATGTTATCGGCAGTGCCTCGCTCGTAGAACTTGGCTTTGAAGTGCGTTATTCCTTCGAGAGACCACGCGGCGTTGATGGAATCTGGGCGTCCATTGTTGAACGCAGCGGTTTTACCTTCTTCACCGATATTGGAAACTCATTCAATCGTTTCACAACCGACCTCTATGGGTCGATGCGACTCGAAGATTTGTATATGGGAAGCGTACTGGCGGCAGGTATTGGATATCGATTCGAGACTCCGGTTGGACCGTTCCGCATCGATTGGGCAACAAGCATCTACGACCCAACACGTGCTAATGATAAATGGATTTTTGGAAGACGCGGATCAATGAACTCCGGTAACTGGCAACTCAGCATCGGCCTTGGTCAGGCCTTTTGAGAAGGGGCTAGAGACAACCAACAACAATGGTACCTCGTGCATCAATCGATGCACGATACATGCCCTGTGTTGAGTATGGCATCGCAACTGTTCCACGATGATCGATCACGATCATTCCGCCGGATCCACCCATCTCAGTTATCTCTGAGAGAATAGAACCCGAGGCAGCACCTGGGCTCTCGCCGAGAAGGTCCATTCGTGCTATCACACGCGAGGCTGCACTCGTGCGGAGAAAGTACTCTCCAACTCCGGTGCAAGAAACTCCTCCAACGTTGTTCACCGCATACGTCCCGGCTCCAATGATGGGTGCATCACCCACTCTACCGGCGCGTTTACGAAGGGTTCCACCTGTTGATGTTGCAGCAACTACATCGCCGGAAAGATCAAGCACCACAGCTCCCACCGTCCCCATCGATGGAAGTGCTACACCAACTTCATCACATGGAACAAAGTAGTCCGGTGCAACGATCTCTGAACCGGATGCACGTGTAAGAAGGTCGGCTTCTGGACCAACGATCAACACCTGTTGCGTCTGTTCCATTACGTATCGTGCGGCCTTGATCGGATTCTTCATGTTCGTTGCCGCTGCTATAGATCCCGCCGTTCGTTCTCTCCCATTCATGATAGAGGCATCGAGTTCAACATAGCCCTTTGAATTTGGCGACGATCCTTTGCCGGCATGGAACAGGCCGGAATCTTCCATGGCCATCACTGCCAGCGTGGCTACGTCGAGTGCTGATGAGCCCCCTATCAAACCTTGATGAAGGGTGCGAACGAGGTTGTTGAGCATTTCTTCGGCAAGCTCTAAACGGCCGGTTCCTGCGTACCGTGCGAGGTTGCCGGCTCCACCATGGAGTGCAAGTGCGATGGGACTCGGCATAACGATCAGTTCAAGATCTTACCGATGATGGAGTCTTGTAGGTCTGCGAGTGTTGCTTTTGATAGAAGTGCAAGTATACCGTCGGTTACCATATGTTGGTGATAGACGGCATTCACACCTTCGGCAACGAGCGTATCCAGAACTTGTTGTGATTCACCCCCCGTGATCACTACGGGTACGTCCTTATCTGCAAGGTCGTTGGTTTTGATGGACGTTATTGTGCGAAGCACTCCACCTACAACAGATGCTGTTACACCCGACATCAAACACTGCATGGTGTTCACCCCAAGTGAACTTGTAGGTGGAACGTATTTGGCTTCCGGAATTGCAGCGGTCTGTTTCGATAATCCAAAGAGCTGTGTGGAAAGTCCGGCAAAGATCACGCCACCCAAGAAGTGATGATCGGCAGAAACAGCATTTACGGTAACGGCCGTTCCACAATCAACAGTGATGATAGGGGGCTGAATACGAGTCATCGCACCTATCGTTCCTAGCATACGGTCTATGCCTGCATTTTCTACTCGCCCAAGTGAAAGCAGTGCATCATTACGCATCAGTAGCGAATGAGCATTCAGTACAAGATGTCCCGGGATTCTCTGGAGTACCTTCACGATTGCCGTGGTCTGTTTTGGGTTTACGCTAGAGAGACCAATAAGGTATCGTTTTGACACGTGGTCACGGAAGTGATGCTGTACATTCTTCTTCCATTCCTTGTCATACGGGAAGGACAAGAACACATCATCGTGATGGATCTTTACGCGGCTATTGCCAACGTCGATTCCTGCGATGCCATACTCAACACCGTTGAGTTCAATCTTCGTATCGTAGAGTGTCGCCATCGCTTATCGTCCGTTCCGTATGTGAGACATCATTCCGAAGGACCAACCGACCGTCCGGAAGGACTGTTTTCAGTTTCCAGTTGCCGTCGGTTCCCCTTATCCGAATGTTCTTCGATGCCAGATCTAGTTGATTGACCCAGTGCTCGTGAATCTCCATCCATGGTTTGGAGCGCCACACAGAAAACCTGCTACGTAGAGAATTTATAACTGCTCCTACGTTGCAATACACCCCAAGCAGACGAAGTGACGTGCAAGGTTGTGTAATAGTATCCGGAAATTCCGTTTGATCTACATTCAGTCCAATACCGATGACGGATGTTATGCAACGTTGCCCCTGGAACTCGTGCTCAACAAGTATCCCGGAGATCTTTGACCAACCGTGCTCTGTTCGGGCCTGCACGTCGTTCGGGTACTTGAGTCGCAGCTCGATTGTGGAATCGAAAGCGCGTATGGTATCGAGTACGGCAAAGGAGCCCCTTGCCATATGGGCCGATAGTTCCTCGATCGATTCATCTTGGGAGTGTCGTATACCGATCGAACAATAGGCATTGGCCTGCGTATCACCAATCCACGTGCGTCCGTTACGTCCACGTCCGGCTGTCTGGTGTTGAGCCGACACAAACACATAGGGATACGTCGAAAGAAGTTCTTTCGCGTAATCATTTGTGGATGTAACCACAGGCAGATGGAATTCTATGGGTTCGATGATAGTAAACATCGTTACAAAGTGAACGGTTGCCCTCGCATGTTTTCACCACAACATTCACGCCAATTAGCCACAACGTCTGCATATTTTGCTTCATGTCTTCAGCTATTCTTACCGACACCATTTGTGCCTTGGCTACTCCTCCCGGAGTTGCTGGTCTGGCCGTGATCAGAATCAGCGGCCAAAATGCCTTTTTGGCAAGTGATGAGTTTTTCTCGGGATCAGTGAAACTGACCTCAGAAGTAGACCACACAATAAACTACGGGTGGTGGGTTGTTGACGGCGCGCGGGTTGACTCTGTAACGGCTACCATATTCCGTGCTCCTCGCTCATACACGGGTGAGCATGTTGTAGAGATCGGCTGTCATGGCGGCTCGTTTGTTACGGACCAGATCGTGAGCTCTCTTCTCAACGCTGGTGTGCGACTTGCTCAACCCGGCGAATTCACCAAGCGAGCCTTCATGAACCGAAAACTTGACCTTACCCAAGCCGAGGCTGTTGCAGACATTATCCATGCAGAATCGCGTATCGGTGCACAAACGGCTGCCCGACAGCTCTCAGGGGGCTTTACGAGGCGTATAGCCGGACTCCGTCAGCACCTGCTTGATGTGATTGGGCTTTTGGAGCTAGAACTCGACTTCTCAGAGGAGGATGTTGAGTTTGTCGACCGAAGCTCACTTCGAAGTACGCTTCAGTCAATCATTGAAGATGTTGACGCCACAGCAGCCTCTGCACATAGCGCCGAGGTACTTCGCTCAGGCCTTCATGTAGCGGTGGTCGGATACCCTAATGCTGGCAAAAGCTCACTTTTTAATGCCCTCCTGGGTCGGGAACGGGCTATCGTGAGCGACGTTCCGGGAACTACCAGAGACTACCTCACGGAAACACTTTTTATTGAGGGCTATTCCATTCACCTCATGGACACGGCTGGGTTGCGCGAAACCGAAGACCAAATTGAACTTCAAGGAATTCGACTGACAACGTCTGTGATCGAAGAGAGTGACCTGATCCTGGTGGTAAACGATCTATCTATCAACAGAGACCATTCCATGGGTTTGGTTCGTGATATTGAGGCTCGGTTCCCAAACACACCCGTAGTAACTGTTCAGAACAAAGTTGATGTTATTGAGGCTACTCTTCCTCCGTATCCTGTTAGATCCGTTGTCTGCTCGGCCGTGACGGGACAAGGATTGGACAAACTTCGGTTGCTTCTAGGGGATCACGTAAAAAGCACCACGTCTGGGGTTTCGGATGTGCTTATCAACGCGAGGCAGGCACAACTCTTGCGGAGTATTGCAAGTCACCTCAGGTCGGCTCTAGCGGGTTTGGACTCTGGACTTTCCTCTGATCTTATGGCGGTAGACATCCGTTCAGCGATCCGCCTTTTGGGTGACATTACCGGAGAATCTTGGAATCCGGATGTCCTAGACACTGTGTTCTCGCGATTTTGCATTGGTAAATAGCCTCGCCAACGGACATTCTCACATGACAACAGACTACAACATTCGGCCATTGGAGATCGACGATTTCCCGGCTTTTCTCAATATCCAACGCGAAGCCCTACTTCAGGCACCCGAGGTTTTTGGCTCTGACTACGATTGGTTTGAGGGTCTCTCTGTTCTCTCCAAGGAGCAGCGTTTCGAGAAATACGTCAACTATCCATACCAATACCTGCTTGGGGCTGTTGACGTATCTGGCCGAATAATCGGGATGATCGGTTATTCTGGACAAGAGCAGATGAAACTCCGCCACAAGGGGCGTTTATGGGGGCTGTTTGTCCTCGAAGAATTCCGCGGACAAGGAATTGCGTCCAAACTTATCGCCTCTCTTATCGAGACCGCCCGAGACATCCTTGAGGTTGAACAAATCCAGCTTACCGTTAGCACCCACAACGAGGCATCCTACGGTCTCTATCTTCGTCTTGGTTTCGCCGTGTACGGAACGGAACTTCGAGCAATGAAGGTTGACAACTATTATGTCGACGAATACCTAATGGTCAAGTTCCTCGTATAGTGTTCCACGTGGAACACCACTTGACACTTTTCACGATTTACTCGTAATCATTCTGCGAATTGTTCCACGTGAAACATTCTCAAAGCGATCATTTCGACATCCTCGTTATTGGGGGAGGTCATGCTGGGATTGAAGCCTCAATAATTGCCTCTAAGATGGGACTTAGTGTTGGTCTAATCTCTATGGATATCAATACGATAGGTCGCCTATCGTGTAATCCTTCAATTGGGGGTAGCGCAAAGGGTCACCTTGCCAAGGAAATTGATGCCTTAGGTGGCTCAATGCCACAAATTGCTGACGCTAGTGGGATACAATTCAAGATGCTGAACACCTCCAAGGGTCCGGCTGTGTGGTCCCCACGTTCACAGAACGACAAAGATCTCTATCCCCTATTCGCCCAGCACGCAGTCCAATCAAGACCTAATCTCACGCTAATATCTGAGACCGTAACCGAGATTCTCGTCAAGGGTGACCGGATCCGCGGTGTAAGGACTGTCTCAAATCAAGAATTGCTTGCGTCTGCCGTAATTCTGTGCTCAGGAACCTTCCTCAATGCAGTGATGTGGACCGGAACAGAAGCAACGGCTGGAGGTCGGGTTGGCGAACGCCCTGCAGAAACGATTTCCGACCTACTGGCAGCCCATGGCCTTACTAAGGGTAGACTTAAGACTGGCACGCCACCTAGAATTGACAAACGTTCGATCAACTACAGAGATCTTGAGCCACATCTAGGAGATGAGCAACCGGTTCCCTTTTCGATCAATACGCATGCCGTACGGAACCAATTGGCGTGTTTCGCAACAAAGACAACGTCCAGAACACACGATCTCATGCGTGATGGATTTACGCGGTCCCCAATGTTTACCGGGCTGATAACCGGGGCTGGTCCACGATACTGTCCCTCAATCGAAGACAAAATCTATCGTTTTTCCGAAAAGAACTCCCATGTAATTGTGCTCGAGCCAGAAGGACTCTCCACGGACACAGTCTATGTGAACGGATTCTCTACAAGCCTCCCTGCTGATATCCAAGAGGCAGGACTACGGAGCATAGCTGGACTAGAGAACGCCGAGATCCTTCGTTACGGATATGCGGTAGAATACGACTTCTTCTTCCCCTATCAACTAACTTTTGGACTGGAAACAAAGGCGATAAAGGGGCTCTTCTTTGCCGGACAGATAAATGGCACTTCGGGATATGAGGAAGCTGCAGCCCAAGGTTTGATCGCGGGCATCAATGCTTCCCTCTACGTTAAAGGAGAAGGCTCATTTACGTTGCAAAGATCCGAGGCATATATCGGCGTGATGATCGATGATCTTGTCAACAAGAACACCGAGGAGCCCTACAGAGTATTCACGTCACTAGCAGAATACAGACTTCTCCTCCGTATCGATACGGTATATGACAGACTGATGCCAAAAGCCTATGAAATGGGGCTCATCTACAACCGCACGTATGAGCGCTATCAGCGAGAAAGCCAGCTTAGGGAGTCTTTGGATAACGACGTAAGGACGTCGAAGATCACACCTGATGTAGCTAATCCATTTCTGCAGGCATGCGGCGAAGATGGAGTAACAGAGACCACCACACTTTTCAATCTTGTCAAGCGGCCAGCAGTTCGACTAGCACCCCTCCTCGATGTAGCGGGAACGTGGCCGCAATCAATTCGAGAAGAGCACCCACGTGTGGTTCATGCCACAGAAACTGGTGTGAAATACGAAGGGTACATTCAGAAACTCTATAAAGATGTTGAACGCTTCGCAGAACAAGAGAACATGAATATCCCCGAACGTTTTGACTATAACAAGGTGAACAGCCTTTCAACCGAGGCTAGGGAGAAGCTCAAACGCATTGGTCCCACATCGCTTGGTCAAGCATCTCGAATACCAGGCGTTTCGGCTTCAGACATTTCCATTCTTGCCCTCTATCTACGGTAGAGCTCAGCAGAAAAGAAAAACGGGGACACAGCAAATGCTGTGTCCCCGTTCCTATTTAGTAACGATGTTTATCGTGTGATTGCAACCATCCGAGTGGCTATTCCTGTCCGTGTACTGAGACGCAGCATGTACGTCCCCACTGCAAGATCGGAAACATTCAACCTCTCCCCTGTTCCGCGAGGTGCAACATCACGAACCATTTCACCGGTGGTAGTGAAAAGCTGAACACGCGTCAACTCTTGTGATCCACCTATGAATAGCTCAGATGAGGCTGGGTTTGGCGCAACCATCACATCAAGAATAAATGCATCTTCTTCAACACTGGTAATGATCTTTCGAATCTCTACGATTGCTGCGGTAGAGCCTGTGGCAGCAGTCATGTCTCCATCAAGTGTGCGAACTCGAACAACGTAGCCCGTTCCTTCAGGAACGGTCACAGGAACGCGCCAAAGGAATCCACCAGATGAGGCCTTCACGCTATCACGAATGAGTGCAACCACTGCATCATCTTTGAGCAACTCGATCTTGGCCAGGCCAACCAGATTCGTGTTCCACGTTACCACATAGGCACTGTCATGTGTCCACACAACCGAGTTCATTGGTTCTATGATCTGGACAAAGGCATTCTCTACAACAAATGAATCTATGGCCGAATACTCACTTGATGCATTAACGGTGTCAGAGGCTGCAGATAAATGCGCAGATGCCTTCCAGACATACGTACCAGCAGCAAGACCAATCGTGGTGTCCTTGTCAGAGGCTTGAGTGGCGTTATGAACCACGGGTCCACCATTAGCCCCCTCCACATGATATGTGAAGTTTGACGACGCTCCCTGAGGAGAAATTTGAAGACGAACACCACGACCAACCAAAACGGATTTGCCCGCTATCGGAGCGATCAATGCCGGGGCGAGGACATCCGGAGGGAGTCCAGGTAGTGGGGATCCAAAACAAAACTCACCGGCAGAAGCCGTGTCAACAACAAGTTCGCGCGAAGTTGGATTGAATCGTGTACGAAGCTGTCGGAAGGGTTTATAGGTGGAATCGCGATAGTAGACAACAGTCTGTTCGGGTGATGTGATTCCAATTTGATCAACATTGAATCTAAACTCACCGGCATGTTCAACCATACCTTCTTGAGTGAGGGTGAGCCTGCATCCTTGCACATGGAGAGGTGGCAATGTAGAAACCATCTCATTACCACGCAGAGCTACAAAGGAAGGATTCTCCGGTGACCACCTATAACGAGTTGCTGTGGTGGTGTTATAGAAGAACGATATCAGAGTATGGTATGTAACGGTAAGTCCAACGGTATCTGCACCTCGCGTGTAGGTGTAGGTGTTGGTCGGCAAGATCTCGTCAATCAATACACTGGCCGACGAACGACCCGTTGGATACACATTCTTCTCTGCCTTGTATGGATACATCATGTTTGGAAGTTTTGCTTCAAACACAACAGTGCCACTTTCATCTACCTCGGTGATCAACGTTTTACCATCGGCAAATGCAGAGCCCCATGCCAAGAGACGATGTCCATCAGCGAGTGTCTGCATCGAGCCCTGTACACCTGCATATACGTCAGGAGAGTGACGGTACTGCCACACAAGTTTGCAGGTCTTGTTCACCTCATCAAGTTGATACTCAACGCCACGTGACCACTGTGGAGTGCGCTGTGAACCATTATCAAAGAGAGAGATGTTCCCGTTAGGAAGCCTGCGAATATCATGCTGGTACGAAAACTCTGGAGGATCAACAATTCCATTCTCTGATGTAAAGGTAAACTGGTTTAGTTTTCCTCCTAACACCCACATCACCTCTCCCGTTGTTCTATTCACCTTCGTGATAAAGGAAGAGTGGCGAGCGCTGATTAAGAAGTTTCCGTCTGTATCCACATCAACCGCATTCATGTGGAAGTAGCGTATAGCTGGCGCGGTTAGTGACTCATAGGTAACAGTCACGGGAAAATGGTCCAACGCTCTCCATTGAAATATCACTCGACCTGTGATGTCGACTTCTTGGAGGATCATCTGCTGAACAGAAGCCGCGGGGTGACCGCCTGGAACC
Source organism: uncultured Ignavibacteria bacterium (assembly GCA_937870915.1). Lineage (GTDB taxonomy): Bacteria > Bacteroidota > Ignavibacteria > Kapaibacteriales > Kapaibacteriaceae > UBA10438. The sequence goes on along the minus strand of CALMZQ010000155.1, from coordinate 52,568 downwards.
AACTTGCTCATGTCAACAACTACGTCTTCCTGCATGATCACCAGACGATTGCCATTAGGGAGGACCATAAACGAATGCATGGCCAGATTATAGCCATTCCCACCGTTCAACGAGTCCTTGGTAGCAAGCGTGGAATCCAGTATATAGATTGATGAAGAAGCACGTGGACCACTACCAGCTGCTTGGAAGACAGAATAACCTAGGCGTCCATCCGGCAATACCCGAAAATCAAAAGCGTATTCCGGGATAAACCGTGATGCCACAACAGACCCTGCCTGATCCAAAACCATGAGGGAGGGGGCATATGGGGGTGTGGGAACTCTGCTGTTCGGAGCAATATAGATGTAGCCAGGAGAAGGGGTTGTGTTAACCGTTACCTCAACCGGCGTAAGGGTCTGTCCAAAGGCACCGGTGATAGCACCTAGGAAAAGGCAGATGAAAGTATGGAAGCGAAACATTGGAGTAACTGATAATGAAAGGTTGTTTGGCTACGATGGAATACACCAGAAACTTCAATTTCGGGATTTTGTGACAAGGGGCAGTGTAGTTTTGTCGATCACATGGGTTCTACACCGCTTTCTATATCTGCTGTAATCATCTGCCGCAACGAAGTGCGGTCAATCAGGGCATGCATTTCCGCCCTGAAAGGGTGTGTTGACGAGATAGTGGTAGTGGACAGCGGGAGTACTGATGGAACACTTGATATAATCCGGTCTATGGGTATAGAACCCATGTTTCATGGTTTTGAAGGATATGGAAACCAGAAACAATATGCCGTATCCCTTGCCAAGAACCTGTGGGTTCTCTCTGTTGATGCAGATGAGATCGTTTCAAAAGAACTAGGAAACGAGCTTCTTAGCCTGTCATCTGAGCCCGATGTGAGTGCATTTAGAATACCCCGACGATTTCGATTCTTAGGAAGAACCTTCCTTCATGGCCATGGTGCCAAAGACGCACCTACCAGACTCTTTCGTACCGATCGTTGCCGATATGATAACGCCGGTGTGCACGAATCGGTAATTGTGGAGGGTGAGATTGGTGTGTTAAGGGGCGAAATGCTCCACGAAAGCTATATAGACCTTGCCCAATACTTTGAGAAGTTCAATCGCTATACCACACTAGCTTCGGAAGACCTGGCGCGGTCCGGACGCACGAGAAGTGTGGTGATAACGGGAATGACGATCCCTTTCTATTTCATCAAACACTATGTTCTATGGGGACACTACCGGAATGGTATCCATGGATTCGTCTGGTCGATATTGTCATCTTTCTACCCATTCGTTAAGGTAGCTAAGGGATGGGCTCTGCGTAAACAGTAAATTTGTAGGAGACTGTACAACTCCTACTGTAGACACGCAACCATGATCGATATCAAACTCGTTCGCGAGAACCCAGAACTTGTTAAGCAGAACTGTATCAACAAGAATGATAAGAGCGACATCGACGCACTCATTGCACTAGATGTACAGAGACGTTCGATTATCCAAGAGGTAGAAGATCTCAAAGGCACACGTAATGTCGTTACGCTTGAGATATCAGCATTAAAGAAAAGTGGAAGTGATGCAATAGACAAGATCGCATCGATGCGTGAGGTTGGTGACAAGATCAAGGAACTCGACGAAACCCTCCGTGATGTAGAAGAGAAAATCTCGTCTATCATGCTCTTGATACCAAACATCGCCCATCCAACAGTGCCAATCGGCAAAGATGCCAACGACAATGTAGAGGTTCGCCGCGTAGGTGAATGTATGGAACGTACTTGGCACGTTGACCATATCGAGATCTCACGTCAGCTCGGTATCCTCGATTTTGAACGTGGAGCCAAGGTAACCGGAGGAGGCTTTGGCTTCTATGTTGGGAAAGGGGCTAGACTAGAACGTGCGTTGATAAACTTCTTTGTTGATACTAATACAGAACGACATGGGTACAAAGAGATCATGACGCCGTTTGTTGTGAACGCAGACTCCTGCCGAGGAACAGGTCAACTACCTAAGAGTCACGACGACATGTTCTACATCGAAAAAGATGATCTCTATCTGATCCCAACAGCAGAGGTGCCTATCACAAACTTCCATCGTGATGAGATCATCTCGGGTGCTGAACTACCTATGAAATACGCGGGTTATTCAGCGTGCTTCCGTCGGGAGGCTGGTAGTCATGGAAAAGAGACAAGGGGCTTCTTGCGTGTCCATCAATTCAACAAAGTAGAACTGGTCAAGTTTGTTCGTCCTGAGAAGTCGTATGAGGAGTTGGAAAGCCTGGTTGGAAACGTAGAATACATTCTCCAGCAGCTTGGTCTTACGTATCGTGTGTTACTCCTCTGCAGCGGAGACATGACGTTTGGCGGATCCAAGACGTACGATCTGGAAGTGTGGTCGCCGTTTGAGCAGCGTTGGCTGGAAGTGAGTTCATGCACAAATTTTGAAGCCTTCCAAGCCCGACGTGCAAACATCCGGTACAAAGACTCTGCATCAACCAAACCGGAATTCCTTCATACGCTTAATGGAAGTGGTCTTGCTACTTCCCGTGTTCTTGTTGCACTCCTTGAGCATTATCAAACTGAAGATGGTCATGTGAACATTCCTGCCTGCCTTCAACCATACTGTGGATTTGATCGTATCTGAGATGCGAACATCGACAAAACTTCCCAACCCAAAATTGAACACACACATCTATCATTCTTCTCTTCTTCTTTTTCTTTTAGAGAAGAAAAGATCGTGTGATGATAATAATACCCTGTGGAAACGGTGGAAACACCGTTCCTCCGCGCATATACCAACCACTATCCCTTCTATTTTTAATACACTTACACCAATGCCCCCTAAAGCACACAGAACGGGGATAACACTGTGGTAACACGATCCCGTGTTCAACAACATGGGAAAGATTACGCTTGATGTCCACATCAACTGTATGAGAGAAAGAACTTTCCATTAGTTATTAAATCCAATTCACAACCCTCGTGGAAAGAAGTGTTCATAGACCCGTTTGCTTGGTAAAATTCACCGTAACTATCTTTAATGCTATACAGTTAGAAAAATGTGGATTGTGTGTAACATGAGTAAAACCCTGTTAACATTCTTTTGACCACCTAAAAGACCGTAACGTTTGCTAGATCATGGTGTTAATGGCACTATGACCACCTTGGCAACGCTGGCCCTGCTGATAACATTGGCAAGTCCACCTGACGACTCTCTCAGGCTCATCTATGCACCGAACGCCCGAGTGCGAATAGCAACACCTGGTGTACCCTCACCCGGGTATTACCTCATTGGTGCTATTGATCTGGATTCTGTTGGATTCATTGATAATGCGGGAGTTCTTGTAAATGCCATTCAAACTGGACCAACGGCGAACTTCAACCCCACGCCCTATGGGGGCATAACGTTTTATCATGGACAGCTGGGCAAATACGTAACGATGGATGATAAACTCAACTTCATCGATACCTTTGGTGTAGAAGCCCCCTATAAGACCGACTTCCACGAGGGATACCTAGATCGGGGTCGGAGATACGTTGTGTTGGGAACAGAGGACTACCCTATAGACATGTCTGCAGTTGTACCGGGTGGAGATCCCAATGCTGTTCTCATCGGTGCTGTTATCCAGGAGTTTGACAGATACGGAAGAAAGACATTTGAATGGAGATCGATCAAACATGTGTCTCCGCTCGAAACTACGAGTGATATAGACCTCACGAATAAGCGCATCGACTATATACATGTGAACTCTGTTGTGGAAGACTATGATGACAACTTCCTGGTTTCTTGTAGGAACACAGACCAGATCATAAAGATCGACCGTAAAACAGGCAAGGTGCTCTGGAGACTCGGCGGTAGTGCGGCAAAAAAAACAGACTTTACAATACTCAATGATGACAACAACGGATTTGTTGGGTTCTCACACCAACACACGGTGATTCGCGCACGTCATGGAGACATCATGATGTTCGATAATGGAAACCTCCGCGCGGATCCATTTTCTCGTGTTGTATCGTACAAACTCGACGAACAAAAGAAAACTGCAACGAAGTACTGGGAATACATCCCAGAACAACAACAGTTTGCAGCCACCATGGGGAGTGTTCAGGAATTGTTCGATGGAAACATTCTTATCGGATGGGGTTCAACGTCAACAGGACTTGTGGCAACAGAGGTTGATAGGTCAAAACGTGTACATGCAGAGATCAGAACAGATTCGCCCCTTGCCATTCCGTATCGTATCAGAAAGAGCACTACAGGAATGACAGGGTATAGGCGGACAATAGACAGTGCTGAATCCTACAACTTCTCGTGGTATGATAGCACTACGAAGGCTATCGTGGATGTTCACAGAGTCTATTCACCAACTACAATGGTTGTTGAACGCCACCCATACAAACCGCACAATCTCCTCTTTCAAAATGCTGCCCCGTGTCTGATCTATCCTACACGGTGGACAGTGAGAGCCGGCGATCCATCTGCAATCGACGCGTCACTACGCCTTGACGTATCGCGCCTGATCGGCAATATTGAAATGCATGATGTTCAGCTCCTCTATAGACCAATAGAGGGTGATGAAGCGTTCACTGAAGTGAATGCTTCGGTGATACCGGGAACCAACACGTTCGTCACATCGCCCATCCGATACGGCGAATACATGATCGCAACAACGTACTGTCAAGAACCCGCACTGACTCGCCCCCTTAACAGAAGTGATGTTTCGTCGCAAACCATCGGACTAGAGTGGACTACCGCCCTCGGAGCAGACGGATATGAAATTGAAGTTTCAACCGATCCGGACTTTACGAATACACAGGTGTTTCTGCGAACGATGCTTGCAGATACGGTGATAGACGGACTCCATCCAAACACAACCTACTATTGGCATGTGCGAGTGATTAGGCAACCTGAAGTTGGCCCTTGGACGGTTACTTGGCAGTTCAAGACAGAGTCTATGACGAGTGTGGACAGCGAGTCCGAAACTCGTGGACGTAGCGTGTATCTAGATGGTACCATGCTCCATACACAAGGCTTTGATTCGGAGAGTACCATCCGCATTTCAGACATGCTCGGCAAGACGATCTTTGAGACTCCTTCTACATCGGGTGTTGATCTTCATTCCCTCTCTCGTGGAACACTCTTTGTGAGCGTTCATGAACCACGAGGGCGAATAACGCGCAAGACGATCTTCAACCCGGGTAGCGGTCATTGATATAGGCCATACATAGATCAACGGTGGCTTTTATGCCGTCAACGTGCGTACGTTCCATGCCGTGTGAAGCGTGAACGCCCGGCCCTATCAATGCAACACGTGCATCAACACCCGCACGCCATGCCGCGGTCCCGTCTGAGCTGTAGAAAGGATACACATCCAGAGCAAAAGGGATAGCCTGAGATTCTGCCAACTCAACAAGCCGCTTCCGAAAACCATAGTCATATGGCCCACCCGAATCTTTGGCACAGATCGAACACTTCTGCTCGGATCCTTCAAGTTTGTCACCTACTACACCCATGTCAATCACCAGTAGCTCGTCTACGTTATCGCTATAAGAAGGGGCTCCTCCGTGACCAACTTCTTCATATGTGCTGAAGAATAGTTCCACAGGTACAGCCTTGCCCAACGCGGCAACCAACCTTGCAACCTCAAAGAGTACATAACATCCGGCCTTGTTGTCGAGAAAATGACTCTTAACAAAACCGTTTGCCAGAGCTTGATACTTTGGATCAAAGGCAATGATATCGCCGATGCGAAGTCCAAGGGCTCTTGCTTCATCTGCCGTCCTAACAGGCTCATCCAGCCGAACATGCATCCCGTCAGTAGTACGCTCAAGAGTTGCGGCCTTATTGTTGGCATGTGTTGAGGGGTCGTTCAGAAGGAGGGTGCCTGTGATAACCCTTCCTGTAAGTGTGTGCACACGTACATAGCCCCCTTCAAAACTTGGTAGCAAGGGTCCGCCTAGAAGGGAAAAGCGCAATGTTCCATTAGAGTTGAAACCCGAAACGATTGCCCCTAGAGTATCTGTATGAGCGGCTAGGGCAAGAGTAGGGCTTGGTCCAAGCGCACACCGAACAGCGCCCTTTACCGTACGTACCGGGCTAAATCCATACGTGCGCAACGTCTCCTCGATGTGATCTGCGGCCGCGAATGTGAATCCGGTAGGGGAATCAATAGCGATTAGTTCCTCTAGAAGGCGAAGTGTGTTCATGGCTGTCGGTTTGCTGTTGTAGGTTTGTGGAGGTCGAAGAAAACCAACCTACAACATCAGCCTCGTAATTCGAAACAACAGATCATCAGGCGACCACCACATGGCACATATTGACATTCACGACACGCATCTCAACAATGGACTCCGTGTGATCATCTGTCCTGACAGATCAGCCCCAGTTGTCAATGTAACGGTGATGTACCGTGTTGGCTCCCATGACGAACATACAGGCAAGACTGGCCTTGCCCACCTCTTTGAACATCTCATGTTCGATAATGCAGCACCGGAAAGCGAGAAGCAATACGATGTGTATTGCACCAAGGCCGGTGGCTCCAATAACGCCTACACAACGTTTGACTATACGTCCTATCACATTGATCTTCCTTCGCACCAGGCAGAACTTGGGTATTGGCTCGAGGCGGAACGTATGCGGTCATTCCGCATAACAGACCATGCCTTGCAGACCCAACGAAGTGTTGTTGTTGAAGAGATCAATCAGAACGTTTTTAATCAGCCCTATGGAATCTGGCGTAAGGCACAACAAGCCATTGCCTATGATGCTCGTTCATCGTATTCATGGGATGTCTATGGATCTGCCGATGACGTGTCGGCAGTATCAATGGATGATGCACGGGGCTTCTTTGAGCGGTATTACCATCCATCCAATGCCGTGCTTTGTGTTTCTGGAGATGTTGATGTGTCGCATGCGATTGAACTTGCACAGCGACATTTTGGTAGTATCACAGATGAAAAGACGGAGATACATCGAACGGTATTCAAAGACGAGTATCGCAGATACGGAACACACCAAATAGTAGAAGATGCAGTTCCCATGACTGCCGTCTATGTGAGCGTGCACCTCCCAGGATTCCTGCAGAGTGAGTTGTTGGACGCAGAGATTACTTCAACGATCCTTGGATCGGGTCGAAGCTCTGTGCTCTATCGCTCATTGGTTTCGGAAAAGAGAATTGCTTCGAGCGTAGGCGCATTTATTGACCGTAGAGCACACTCTACATTGCTAACGATGTATGCCTACGCATCAGAGGAAGAAACCACGGCTGAAACGCTCGTGAGTGCGATCTATGAAGCGGTAAAAGGTTTTGTTCTCACGGATGAGAAACGTGCAGCAGCCGTGAATCGTCTGAGAACAGGGCTTGCCGCCGAACTGCAAAAGGTGAATGGTGTGTCCGACACGGTTGCATGGTGTACACTGTTTTGGAACGATCCATCGTATGCCAACACAATGTTAGACAGGTATTCTGCTGTTGGATTGGAGCCACTACAGAACATCTTGGAACATTGTGCCGACCCATCAAAAACCGTTCGGCTTGATGTAGTACCTAAGTCAGCCTAAAACGGATCGTAACCTTTCGGCAGCACGTTCAAGAGTTTCTGTCTTCTTTGCAAAACAGAAACGGAGCGCTCGGTCTATATGAGTATGTGGCTGGCTAACGAACGGAGAGATCGGTATTGAAGCCACTCCACATTCTCGTGTGAGCCGCATTGCAAGGTCTACATCGCGTTCGGTACTGAATTGTTCGTATCCGAGCAGCTGAAAATACGTTCCCGAACATGGGCGTATGGTCCACAAGGTGTCCGTGAGGAGCCCCCTGAACAGATCCCTCTTTGTTTGGAAGTAGGTACTGAGACCACGATAGGACTCAGGGTTCTGCATGTACGCGCTAAGAGCAACTTGTGCCGGAGTATTCACACAGAACGAAATGAATTGATGTGCCTTACGGAACTCCAACGTTAACAGAGGTGCGGCAACACAAGCGCCTACTTTCCATCCGGTGATGTGAAACGTCTTACCGAACGACGTGATCACATACGATCTATCTCTTAGTCGTTCGTGGGCAAGGACGGACACGTGATTCATTCCGTCAAACGTGATGAGTTCGTACACCTCATCACTCAGAACAATGATGTTTGTTCCATCACATATATCTGCCAATGAGTCAAGATCTTCCGCTGTAAGTGTAGATCCACATGGGTTATGCGGAGAGTTCACAATGATCATTGCAGTGCGGTCTGACACGAGAGAACGAACATGTTCCCAATCCGGACGATAGGATGGCGCGAGCATAACGGAGGGCAACACGTTTCCCCCACTTAACCGGACCGCAGGACCATACGAGTCATAACAGGGCTCAAACACGATAACGTCCATACCCGGACGTACCACTGTTGCGATGGCCGTGGCTAAGGCCGCTGTTCCACCCGGGGTGATTGTGAGTTCGCTTACTGGGTCAACCGAGATATTGAACATCTCGGAGTACTTGGCAGCTACAGCCTCTCTCAGAGACAGAAGACCCGGCATCGGCGCATACTGATGAAAGCCATCGTGCACAGCACCAGCAAGGTGGTCAGCAAGGATAGGATCTATCTCATAGTCCGGGAACCCCTGAGACAAATTGACGGCACCCACCTCATTGGCGAGTGCCGTCATTGTCGAAAAGATCGTGGTCCCAACGTCTGGGAGTTTAGATGAGAACATGTTTAGATGCCCTGTTCGTCATCCTCCACCACATCATCGTCGAGCATAAGTTTTACGCTCTTTGCAACTTCATCTCCATCGCGATTGAAGCCGATACTGAACTCCACCGGATCTCCTTCTTGCAGCTCCGGGAAGTCTGCATTCAGCAGATCTGTTGCGTGGAAGAACAGGTTATTCGGTGGGTACTTAATGAAGCCGTAGCCATTCTTGAGACTCAGGACGTAGCTATCAAACCGTTCACCTGTTGGCTCTTCAACCGGCTCGCCATCATCGGATACCGGCGTACGAATAACTCGTGGTTCGCGAACGTCAGGTCCAAGAAGTGTTTCGCGGATCTCACGATGTTCACGTATCTCCCGCTTTGGACCAGCACCTGCCATATCTGAGCTGTAGACTACTTGTCGAGTTGCGGTTTCATCTCGTTTGACAAATAGATTTTGAATGATCGGATCATTACGCATTGCACGGTTTTCGATCAGCTCATGCATTGAGATCGGATATGTTACTTCTTCCAGTAGCTCTTGAGAAGTGCGCGTTACAACGTGTTTACCTTCGTTGTCGTCGAATTCAAAGTCCCAGGAAAGTACCATCACTCGAGCGCCAAGGTTATTCAGCTTGCGTACGAGCGGCACGTAATCCCCATCCGAAGTGATCAGTACAACTACATCGAATTGCTTCAGAAGGGTGAGCTCATAAGCTTCGAGTGCCATCCACACGTCAATTCCCTTTTCCTCGCGACGACCGCCGGAGTTTCGTATCGGGAGATAGTGCGTGATCACACCTTCCCACATAAGGATATCTTCGAATACACGATCGTAGTACAGAAGATTGCCCCGTGTCTGGGCTTCGTTCGCCGAAATGCGGCCACGGAAAAAGTGGCTGTCTACGATCTGGCAAAGCCGGGTGTCAGTAGCTTCCTTCAAACCCACCTGAGCCCGAATGAACTCGTGGAGTCCTCGAAGACTGATGCGGCTATTACGAGAGTGATTGAATGCGTAGTAGTTACTTACATGAAGGAAGTAGTTTCCATCATAGAAGACTCCTATACGCGTTAGCTTGGAGGTGTTTAACAGGGCCATATCGACTCCTAACTGGAGAGAGTACCAAAAAACTATCGTCTATTAACGACGTCCCAACATATCTCTAAAACATCAATATTTAGCGCCCGACTTCTCTAAAAGTGCGATAACTGCTCTACGGTGATATTCCCTTGCATAGGCTAATGCAGTCTTCATAGAATGGTCAACTAAGGTAACGTCTGCCTTAAACTTGAGAAGTATTCGCACCATTTCATCTTCACCGAGCAACGATAGCAGCATCAGAGGAGTTCTTCCTTGGAGATCTCGAGAGTTTGGGTTAGCCCCCTTATCAAGAAGTTCATCTACGGCACCGAGATGGCGTCCACCACAAGCAAGCATCAGGGCTGTATTGCCCTTGATATCCTTGAATTCTAGATCAGCTCCAGCCTGAATCAGGTAGGTGATGGGATTGGTGTGACCCATTTGTGCTGCTACGAGCAATGGGGTTCTGCCCTTGGAGTCGATCTTATTCGGATCTGCTCCCATAGCGATGATCATGGGCATGATTTGATCGCGATTATTGAAGGCAGCGGCATGGAGAGCCGTCATGCCACTTTTGGATTGGATGTTAGGGTCTACTCCCGCAGCGATGAGCGTCTCAACCATCAAACTGTCATTCGCAATCGTGGCCACCATAAGTGAAGTAAGACCATCTGAGTCTACTTCATTCACGTTGGTAGACTTCTTCGATAGGATCTTCTTCACGCTCCGGAGATTGCCGGTTTTCACCGTCTCTACAAGGGATTGAGCAAAAACTGGGAAAGGGTTACCCGTAATGGATAACCCTAGAAAGATCAGTGCCGCGATGATCGGACGGTACATACGCTCCTAGAAACCTTGCTTCTGGATGAATATACCCTTATCCACCTTTGAGAAGAAGTCTTGGTAGAACTTGGGGTCTTGGATCACGTATACCTCAACAGGGTTGCCAAGGTTATCGATGATCTTTGCCTGAAAGTTAGCCCTAACCTTACTACGGCGACCTAACTCTGAGACATTGATACTGACCTCTATCTGCTTGAATTTATTGTATCGCTGCTCTTGACGATCTGTGGATTGCTTGGACCGAGAGCCTGAGGAAGACCGAAACACGGTTTCAAAAACATCTGTCCAGTATTTATCTGAGGAACTCGTTCCGCCTGAAAGTTGAATCTCCTTGGTGGCCGTTAGGAGTCCGAGATCGGTTACAGCATTCTTGACGACAAATCCATCGTCCTGCAACACATTCAGCATCGCCTTCATAATGAGTTTCACGTCATTCGTATCGAACTCCCGTGTCTGAAACTCACGAGTCTGTAATTGGGTTTGCGGATTGGGTGTAGGGGGCGCCTGGTTGATGATCGTGCAGGACGATGCAACAATAGACACGATTCCGATGATGATGAGTGATTTCATTGGAGAAACGGATTAGAACTTGCTTTGATGATATGTGAACGACTCAACCCGGCCGTTGGGATCGAACTTGATCACAACTGTGAGTGTACGTTGAGTAGTGCTTGAGGCTCCGGACTGGTTGTTGAACCCGCCGAGAATAAGGAAGAGACCGTTCTGACTCTCAGAGTAGGAGGCCTCTGTTGCGATCTTGTCATAGACCCACGTCTCGCGTTCCTTTTCGTCCTTCGTTACAATATTAGGTGAACCCAGTGCTTCTACTACGGAAGCTCCGGCCATGCCCTTTTTGATCTCGCGTTGGACAACACCAACCGTCATTTCACGGTCTTGTGTGGACTTGAGGTCGCGCTGATTGTCTTGTGCAGTTCTGCACGCGCTTACCGAAATCAAAACAACGGCGGCAGTACCGATGGCTAGTGTACGCATTGTCAATTTCTCCGATTAGTCGTTGTAGTGGTTTAAAGTTGGACCATGATGCCAACCTGGAACACGATTTGCTCCGGCGCATCTACTGACACATTTCTGATCACAAAGGATTGATTGTTTGTTGGTTCCACAAGCGGAACTTCAACGCTGGTTCCCCAGAGGTAGCGCATCCTGACGTCAATGAGAGTGCGCTGAAGCGAGTTTGGTAGCGTAATGATATCGGCTACCTTGATCGCGAGTCCGGCACCTACGCCATACGTAAGATTTGCTCCTCCTTCACTTTCTGTTTCTGACGGAATCTCTTCCCCATCGTTATACTTCTTTGCGGTGAGAACAGACGAGTAGATCGTTGTTCCACCAACAAGTTCTGCATAAGGAAAGACCCATGTAGCAATGTTTGGCTGAAGGCGAACAAATGCAAGAATCGGAATGGTGAAGTTCTGTGTAGACAGTTCAACACGATTACTGAAGAGTGTTCCGGAACCGAATGTTTTGTCGCGAGTTCCAAAGAAGTGCATCGCAAACTCGCCCCCTATCACAAGTGGAATGGGGTCAAAATTGTATCCGCCGTTTATCGCAAAACCATATCCGACGTTTGGTCCGCCAAGACTATCATACGCCTTGCGTAAGGACGACTGGGGAACGGATTGCGAATAATAGAGCCCGAACTGGGCAGGCAGATAGTTCTGCTTGATACGATCGATCATTACTTGATCGGTATCTGTCTGTTTCGTTGCTGTGAGCAGCGGAGAGGTTGTGTCTGTCTGTGCATAACCCGCTGCTGCAGAAACAACAAACAGAACACTTGCAAGAATTGTCTTCATGGTCCTTACCTGATACGGATCGTTTCAACGTGAGAGGAGTGCTGATACGAGACAGGTGCCACAATGTTTCGCAAAATTACAATCTCCTTACAACGTGATGGTAACAAGGTTCACCGAGAACTAGCGTGTAGTTTGGATGTATTCCGTTCCGGGGGGAACCTTCATGCTGAGCAGACGACACCTACTTCGAACGATGGTGTTGGCAAGCGGTGCAATCATTACTGCTCCTCTTCCATCCATCCCATGTCCACTATCAACCGGATCTACACAAACTGCCAATCATCCGACGCTGTTGGAGGCAGATGATTGTTGTTTGTGGGCTTGCTGGCTTGGTCACTCCACCGTTCTGATCAACATTGGTGGCTCGTGGATCATCACCGATCCCGTGCTCTTTGATTCCTATGGATTATCCATTTTGGGAATCACGATAGGACCACGGCGATTCTCGCCCCCTGCCCTAACTATTGAAGAACTACCAAGACCGGATCTGGTGCTGCTATCTCATGCACACCTTGATCATATGGACAGACGCTCCTTGAGTGCTATGGCCGAGCGCTGGCATGGGGAATTGGATGTGATAACAGCAACGAACACGATGGACGTTATTGAAGATCTGCCGTGGCGTTCCGTGCACGAAATGGATTGGGGTGATCGCACAACAGTTGCTGATGTTTCGCTTACCGCACTTCAAGTGCGACATAACGGATGGCGACTGCCCGGAGAAGCGTGTCGATCGAATGGACAATACCGATCCGGTCGCAGCTACAATGGCTACCTCCTAGAGCGAAACGGAGTTCGGGTTGTTTTTGGCGGAGACACAGCCCACACCACAACATTTGCAAAAATTCGTCAACCTGTAGACCTTGCCATAATGCCGATTGGTGCATATGATCCATATCCGGAGACGCACTGCACTCCGGAAGAATCTCTCAGTATGGTCGATATGATGAATGCACGATCGATGATGCCAATTCATCATTCTACGTTTCGGCAAAGCGAAGAGCCGATAGCCGACCCCATGATCAGACTTCGCGCAGCAATAGAACGCTCAAAGACAAAGCTCGCCGTTCGTTCAATCGGTGGCTCCTTCAGCATACAACGAGTCTAGCGGCCGGGATACACCATCGGTTCATTCAAAGGTGAAGGGGGCTTCTCCTTCTCCACCAAACCAATACGCACAGATCCAATTCCCCAAGCCTCGTTTGCCGGTATTGGTCGCACGTCCGTAAGAAAACCCTGGAATGTAATGCTGCACTTGCGCGAGGAATGTGGGACGCGGAAGACCATGGTATAAGCGGCATCAAGCGGTCCATGAAAGACCCTTGGCTCACTGAAGATCCAACCCGTAACATCTACTTCCGCAGAACCGGTCCTACGAGGGAACACTCTGCCCCCTCTCCAAGCAGGATAATTCTGTTCAATCAATGTATTGCTGAACGTTGTGTAGAGCAGCGTATCTCTGCCGTCGAGCATGATGAGTAGACGGTCATCGTCTTCAACCCCGTCCCACGATCCGAGGATATAAACCCGCAGCTCAACTACGATCGTGTCGTGATGAGGTATATCCTGTGCCGATAGCCTGATGCTGTCATTGCCAAACGGACCAAGATAGGAGCGCTTGGCATCTGTGATAGAAATCGTTTTGGTGCCCGACCATTCTGCTAGCTCCTTGCGCCCGGCAGATGCAGCGTCAAACTCATACCACCACAGTAGTGGGAGTACAAGTGACAGAACGCCGGCAATACAGTAGTTTGGCAGGAACATACCGAGCAACATAGTCATGGACAGTCTGTTTGACGACGAACGGCCGAAACAAGAAGTGCCTTCTCCTGATGCACCGTTGGCAGAAAGGATGCGACCACAAGCGATTGATGACGTAGCCGGACAACAACATCTCCTGGCATCGGGATGCCCCCTACGTGTATTTGTGGAACGTGGAGAACTACCATCCATGATCCTATGGGGTCCACCCGGAACAGGCAAGACAACACTTGCACGTGTCCTTACCGGATCCATAGGCAGCCCAATGGAGAGACTTTCCGCTGTAGAAGCCGGGGTGAAGGATCTGCGAGAAACAATGCAGCGAGCTGAACGCCATCGCAAGATGGGACGTCGCCTTGTTCTATTCATCGATGAGATCCACCGATTCAACAAAGCCCAACAGGATGCGTTGCTTCATGCTGTTGAGCGTGGACTTGTAACTCTCATCGGTGCCACAACAGAGAATCCGTCATTCGAAGTGAACAACGCATTGCTGTCGCGGTGTCAGGTCTATCGACTTCAACCACTTAGCGACGCCGATATTCGTTCGATCATTGAGCGCGCCCTCACTCACGACGAACAAATGAAAAGCAGACGCATCGCCATCGATGATTGGGAGGCTGTGTTAAGTATTGCAGGGGGCGATGCACGTACAGCACTCAACGCTATCGAAGCATCATCTTCCATAGCCCCACGTGATGCCGATGGAATGGTTCACATCACGCGTGATGTACTTCGAACAACGGTGCAACGCAGAGTGTTGGCCTATGATAGAGCCGGAGATGCACACTACGACACCGTTTCTGCCTTCATCAAATCAATGCGTGGGAGCGATCCCGATGCAGCTCTGCTGTATCTCGCAGTGATGATCGAAGCCGGAGAAGACCCAACCTTTATTGCGAGGAGGATGGTGATCTTTGCGAGTGAAGATATTGGCAACGCCGATCCTCTTGCGCTGCAGATTGCACTTTCCGTTTTCCAGGCGATAGAACGCATTGGTATGCCCGAAGGCCGAATTCCATTGGCTCAGGGCGTAACGTATCTGGCCTCTGCACCAAAGTCGAACTCATCCTACATGGCCATTGATGCAGCGCTGGCACTGATCAGGGAAGGGGCTGATGTGACCATCCCAGTCCATCTTCGAAACGCTCCAACACGATTGATGAAGGAGATGGGGCACGGCAAGGACTACGTCTACCCACACTCATTCCCCGGACATTTTGTACAAGAGAAATACTTCCCTGAGGCTATTGAACCACAGGCGTTCTACCGTCCGGAGGAACAAGGTGTAGAAGCAGAGATTGCTCAGCGACTACGAGATCTCTGGCCGGAACGTTATTCTGCGGGACCTAGTTCGTAACGGGTGTAGAAGGAGACTGCTCAGATTCCGTTCTTCTTCTTGCTTCCATTTTCCGCTTCTTCTTTTCCTGACGCAGCTTATTGAAGTTGATACTCTCGCGAAGGTGTACACCTTCGCGAATGATCCCGCGCTCGCGTAGAACACTATCGGCCGTTACGTAGCGGTTCCGGTTGCGTAATGATCCGCGCACTTCCTTAGGAATCTGGGAGATCGGGATGAGTGCTTCCTCGATTGCGTATACATCCTTTGGAAGTTCAACCGTGACGTCGGTGTTCGACGTTAGCTCGAGCCACGGGCCCCCTCTTCTACGTGCGAAGTCGAAAATGTCAACGATAACAACGGGTGTTCCTGTCCACGGAATGAAACGATGCTCTACGGTATCTACGCGGGCAGTACGAACCCAGCGGTAGAGCCATTCCGCGTCTGAAAGAAACTGGCGGACACATGAATGTGATACGGGCCTACCCGGCATGTCGAATTGGTGGAAGGCACTACCTGCCTGAAGATGGAAGTTGACGGTGAACGGTAGGATCCACGTACTGTCCAGCGAGGATATGCGCTTCCTATCTCGCCAATACACAGCATATCGTCCGGGTAGTGTTGGCTTTCTCTCTTCTCCGGAGTTACATGCTGCATATCGAACGAGTTCACCATTCGCATAACAGGCATATGATTGCCACTTATTACTGATAAAGACTGCCTTTGAGACGGTGTCTCCATCTGGCCAATATTGGGGAAAGACGGAATACGCCCTGAGGTCCTCTATGATTGTGTCCGGCAGCACAAGGGTGTCGCCTAACCGTACATATTGAATGTCCTTGCGGTTGAGAAGCGTAAGCACGCGGTAATTCGTCCACGTTTCTTTTGACTTTGCATATGTCCGGCGCACACTATCAAGGATCACCTTCGAGGTGATCGGCAGGCGGTAGTACGTGATCTTCGGAAATCTCTTCTTCAGAGAATCAACACGATGATTCCTTTTCTCCTCCGCAACTCGAACCGAGTCATTGCGGAGTTTAGCCGCGGTCTCTTGCGGAGACGGCTCCTTACTACATGAAGCAAGGAGCATCACAGCAACCAAGGAGATGAGGACGGTGCTATTGTGGGTATTCGAGCGGGTCGTGGGGTGCATGGTGGTTTTCGAATCTACTGAACGTCGGCGTGCCAAAGGTGTTCAGTAGATTCGCTGCACACCGAGACATAAAACTATGACACGCCGAATACTCCCAATCATTCTTTGTGCCAGCCTTGCGGCTTGTTCCACAGAACGTCCGGCAACCGAACGTCCACCCGAAGCCCCTTTACCTATGGCGGAATCGGAGACAGCGGTGCGTTCATATGGTTTTGAGGTTATCCGAACCCTTCCACACGATGTTAAGGCCTTTACACAGGGCCTTGTTGTTCATGCTGGGGCGTTTCTGGAGAGTACCGGGCAGAATGGACAATCGAGCATCCGAATCGTAGACATCACGTCGGGAAAGGTCCGCAAACTTGAAAAGTTGGAAGACCGGTACTTTGGAGAAGGTATGACGGTGCTGAATGGCAAGGCCTATATGATCACTTGGCTCAACCAATCGGGATTCATCTACGATGCCCATACTCTGAAGGAGCTGGATAAGTTCTCGTACGCCGGTGAGGGATGGGGTCTAACGAATGATGGCAAGAACCTCATTATGAGTAATGGGTCCAATGTTCTGTCGGTGATCGATCCCAAAACATTTGCCGTGGTGCGCAGCATTTCCGTTACCCAAAGTGGCTCTCTTGTAAGTCAGCTAAATGAACTTGAATGGATCGAAGGAGAAATCTGGGCAAACATCTGGCAATCAGATCGTATTGTGAGAATCGACCCTTCGTCCGGGAAGGTCACAGGCGTGATAGACCTCACGGGTATCCTGCCAAACTCCTCGCGTACTGCCACCACAGACGTACTCAACGGCATTGCCTATGATACGGCTGCAAAGGCCATCTATGTTACCGGCAAAAACTGGCCATCAATGTTCCAGATAAGAGTACAGTAGAAGACACTGCCGGCAGTAAATATTTGTGATGCCGCGCGTCACGTTTCACCTGCCTAAACGCACAACCTCCTTACGCCCCTTTCTTCATCGATGAAAGGGGCATGTTTCACTCACACAAACGGAGGTTGTGATGTTTCGTATTATCATCTCCCTTGTTGTGCTCATGAGCCTCGGTGCTCACGCACAGAATGTACCGCTCCTCCAACCCGTATTCCCACAGCCCGGACAAAACGGTGTAGCTATTTCATCATCGATTGTGATACGTGCTCCAGCCACGATCGATGCCCGCAGTGTAACAGTCCTTGCACCGGATGCAGAGATATCCGGTTGGAGGCCTACAGAACCAACGGTATTGGTGGTGCGAGAATCCATCGCACAACGGACGGACCCAATGCGATTGGGAGAACATGCAATAGTGGGGAGAACGGAGTTCGACGACCAGCGAACAATGAGGTGGACGCCGATGACACTCCTGGAGAACACCACGTATCGGTGCATCGTCCGCAACGTTGCACTGGATCAACAAGCGGGTGGCATGATGTGTGCACCGCTGGAGTTCACCTTTACCACAGCGCATGGCGTACCACGTGTAGCTGCCACTACTCTGGATTCAACGAGCGTGATCTCCTGTGCTCGTGACATCTGTGTACGATTCACAGAGCCCCTTCCTTACCCCGGATTGATGGAACGGGTGATTCTTTCTGAACTTCTCCACGCCGACGGAACATGGAGACAATTGGAAACAGTGCGTAGACTCTCCCCGGACAGAACGTCGGTTGTGATTAGTCCACAGGGCTCCTGGCCAATTTCCTCATCGATCAGAATCCGGTGCGAAATGTCCACGCTCACCGGTGATGTTTATGATGACCGAACCGTGGTTGGTGTAGTGCGCGGGGCCAGCAAGATCGCGTACGATGTGAAGTCAACGGATGGTCGTCCCGTTCCTGACCATGTCCGGACAGTTGTTACGTCTGTCGATAATGTGATACATGATGGCACGCCCCTTATCGCAACAATACCAACGGATCTCCCCGAGCACTGGCGATTTGTACGATGGGAGTCGAGAGATATTCCCCAGGTGCATGGGAAGACAACTCATAGGATCGATGAAACAATACCCTGCCAATTGTATTCGGAATCACTCTCGATTCTTGCGATCGTTGAGCATCTCGATACAATCAACGTTGCCTTCACGATTGATTCAGGCGGTTCCATGGATGTGTATGATCAGGTTGGTAAACATCTGGGTAAGATCACCACATCTGGTAACATCGGTATAACATCCGCAACTACCCACCTCAACTGTGTTGCCACTCCATCGCCCAACTATTCCTTTTCAGCGTGGAGCTCATCGCTTCCGCCTATCAACGGAACGATGGCTGCATCGATCGTGATACCCACGAAGGGACTGAAGGCCGTTCCGGGTACATACGTGAACCCCCAATTCAAACCACTGAATCCGCAGCGGACGGAGATCTATAGACTCTCTGCGCGAATAGTAGATACCGATCCAGATGAAACATTCAAGGTTGACGACGGGGTTGCCTTCACAACAGAGCGTGAGTTTAAGGACATGGTAGAGGGACAACGCACGGTCTGTGTTCAGGCATCACGGTGTTGGGAGGTCATCGGCTATCACGATCCTTCGTCCGGTCCGCCGGTGTGGTTCGATGGCGGCAGGGCCGAGCTCTGTGTAACCGCCAAACTCCTCGATCCGGAAAACAACCTCGTGTTTTATGCTCGACGCAAACAGATCGAACTCCGTCTCGAGCGCGTCTTGCTTGGATCCGAGGACCCAAACAACATCCTTGTAGGCAAACAACCACATCCGGAAACACGAGTTGATGTTGAGCTGCGCAAGCGCATCAATGGACAGCTCGTTTGGCAACCGATGTCTCAGATCTCCTGTAGTGAAGGGGCACGGCCATACAATCGGTATGCCTTCAAGTGTGGCGATAACATTCGATTCGTTGTGCGGGCTGCAACCAAGCGGGGCGAAGAATGGCGCTGGTGGAGCGGAATCGACCGATATGCCATTCCCGCGGTAGAGAACATCACTGAAAAAGTGCAGACGTATACCATGGTGGTGGACTTCGACATGGCGCAGTTCGACGGAATGAATTGCCTTGGTCAACCAACAGGATTGCGAGAGATCCGCACGCAAGCAGCCTTCCGTCAATATTTCGGAATTGAGTCCATCGGACTCCGCGTGCGAGGTAACGCCAAAGGCGAGCGCAGTAGTACAAAATTTGAAGAACGTTGGTACGACCCTGCTACCTATTTCGATCTGGATCCTGATGAGCCCCGTAGTGGAAGACATCTCGAATACATCGCAAGAAAGGGCACGAGCGTCAAGTTGAAGTTCACGATGCCGGTAGACGGACCTTCGGTATTGGCAGGAAGTATCAGTGCAGAGAGTTTCGACAACTTCTTGATCTCGGATCCCCAAGCCACCGGTCTGGACTTTACGGTCACAACGGGGCCTCATGGCAACACGAACTTCCTTCCGGCCAACGGACAGTCAGCAGACATTGTAGAGTTCTTCATCTGCGATCCTACCACAAGCCCCATCAAACAAGCTCTTCACGGCGGAATCATTGACGTTACGTGCTCAACCGCACTGATGTCTGCCTCGGGTGAACATCTCCGCAATGCCCACCTCTTTACCCTCCGAAGAATGGAACTGCCCGGACTAGGCCTTCGACTACGCGACGCAACGTTTGCATTCGACGGGGACTGGGACTTTTGGCCGTTTGAGAATAACGGTGAGGTATACCATGCTATGTATGGGGCTGATCTGGCGGAAGATGCTGCCCTCCTCACAACACAAGGGTTTGCCCGCATCCCCGATTGTGGACAACAGCAAGGGGCTCAAGGCGAATGCACAACGGAACACAATGACAAAGGCGCTCCACTGAACTTTGGAGATAAGGTTGTCTGGCTTCAAACTGCATGGATGGGTGAGTCAGATCTGGCATGGTGGTCGATGTCATCGTGGGATGAAGATTGTAAGGACGAAAACGACTGCCTAGTAAACCGTCTCGGTGATGTGATCGAAGCAGTGAAGAAGCGGACGGAGCAATACGGAAACAGCGGCTCAAAAAAGGATCTTGATTGGCGGACCATCCTTCCGGATATCGTGAAGACCGGTGCGGACATGATAGGAGCTCTTCTGCCTCCCGATGAACAAGATGAACCTTTGGGAGAGGCGTCCTTCCTAGAAGACAGACAAAATCTTTGGGGAATGCGTAGTGCGATAGCACCAAGGATAGAAGCCCGTCATGAGAATGTGACCTATCGGTTGCGCGGACAGTGGTTTGTAACGCGAGCCGTTGTTCGGTGATTGCACAACAATACCTTGAGGGCACAATGAAACGGACCGTCCGAACACTTCTCCTTACCATGGCTATTGCCAGCGTGGGCATACAGGAAGCACTGTGTCAATGGGAAGACTTTGTAACGTGCCACGAAGCCTTCATTGACCTACGTCCAGTGGATAGCTGGAACGGATACATACCACGATGTATGGACACGTTGCGTATCGGCTATACCCGCGCGATGCAACGCTCCTCGTCCAGCACCGATACGATATGCGCGAAGCTCTTTCGATTGCGCCGTGTCAACGGTCTGCAGCTTATCGACGAAGTTCCGATTACCGTTCGATGTGTTGGCCCTTCACAGCTGACAGTGATACCTACCGCCACTTTGCCCATAGCAGATGAAAATGGTGTGATGATCACGTATGTGATAGAGATGTACTGCAACTATTGGCATGGAGACGGAGAGTATGACACCACTCGGGTCTTCTTTGCGAAGGCAACCGGGTTCAAAGCCTATGCACGCGCCGTGGATAGTGAGACCGGAAAGGACATTACGGATCTTGGCCTTGTTGCGCCGATCTATGAAAACAAAGATCATTCCCTACATGATGGGATGATGCTCACAGGATTCACGGGCCAGGGATACACGTTTGAACGTTGGACAACAACGGACGCAGATCTTCTTCCGGATCCATTTGCAAGCAGGCAGTTTGTGGACTCTCTCTGTTGGCCTGTAGGCCGAACAGTTGAATACATCGGGCACTTCAGAAAGACGTCTACCAGCGTAGATGCAGTAACCGAATCGCCTTGGACATTTCACCATCATGCATCAACAATTCGTATTCGCAGCAATGTCCACACACCAATCACCGCTTCGATCTACGACGTACATGGTAGACGCGTCCACGAATCTGCTGTTCGGGAAGCAGAAACGTCTTTCACTGTAGAGAATCTTATGAGCGGACTGTACGCCGTGGTGATTCGGGACGGACAGCACACAACACTTCATCCGATCATTATCACAGAGGAGATTCAACGATGAAAACCATTCTCTTGATCATTACGATCACCATGATGTTCCACAACGTGTACGGCCATGTTTGGCCGTCAGGTGGAGCAGCTGAACAGCCCCTTACTGCAGGAACATCGATCACGATAACGTGGGATGACGCTATCACTGCACAACGTGTCTGCCTAGAACTTTGGGACGGAGAGCGAGCTGTTCGAACACAGATTGCGTCTCATGTGCCAGCTATCAACAAACGGTATGTGTGGACTCTCCCCGAGGATCTTCCGTCGGGACGTCACTATCGTTTTGTGGTTCGCGACGAAGTGCGTTCGAACATTGCATTGTACAGTCACGGATTTGCGACCATTGTGCCATCTCGTCCGGTCATCAGCACAGTTGATTCCGATACATCCGTGAGTTTCGCCGTGTCTATGGAACCACAACCGGCAACGGATAGGCTTCGCGCCACATGGTCGGTTGAGGACGTAACACAACTTGAAGTTCGTGATGTTGCCGGGCAGCTCTATTGGAATCAATCCATCCACCCTGCAACGTCAACGGTTGAGATCGATACACAGAGTCTGCCAAGTGGCGCTTATACGCTTGTGATGTACCG
This sequence comes from uncultured Ignavibacteria bacterium, assembly GCA_937870915.1. Classification (GTDB taxonomy): domain Bacteria; phylum Bacteroidota; class Ignavibacteria; order Kapaibacteriales; family Kapaibacteriaceae; genus UBA10438. The sequence goes on along the minus strand of CALMZQ010000155.1, from coordinate 30,079 downwards.
TGTACATGGTCAAACCAGTACACGACCATTCATGATCAAACGCTAAGATACTCTTGTGTTGAATCAAGAACATAAGGAACCCCCAGCCGCGGAATAATGATGCGTGTGCCGGGAAGTCGTTCTCGGATCTCAAGTGCAAGCCCATCACATGCATCAGGCTCGCCATGCATGACCACCACGGTAGACGGGCGAACATCCATTGCTAGGGAGACCAGACCCTCTCGTGAAGCATGGGCACTGAAGCGAAACCGTTCGATCTCGCATGTACGGCTCACACGCGTGCCTGCGAGGTCGAACGGCGTCTTCGGCTTTGAATTCATTAACTGATATCCCGGACTCGACGGATGCTGGAATCCGATAAAGGCAATACCGAACCTTGGCTTCGACATCCAGCGCTGGGCGAGGTTGAATGAGATCGTACCCGGATTTACCATTCCGGAAGATGCTAAAACAATGGATGGTGTCTTCATGTACGACCCTGTGTCGAGGTCAAACCGATGAATCGGTTCCTGAGGCACATCAGAGATTTCAAATCCCGGACGTCTCATAGGATCGCTGTAACAGTATTGGTCGTATATCTTACTGATGCGAGTCCCCATGCCCCCTGTGTGGATGGGCAGATACGGAATTGAGCCCTTCCGCATCATGGAATACAGAAGTGCAAGCATCTCCTGCATCTTCCCAAGAGCGAAACAAGGGATGAGAACCGACCCGTTGCGTTCACTGATAGAATTGATGAAGACAGCCAGACGCTTTGTCTCGGCGGCAATCGTAGACATTTCCTCCAATGCTCCGTTTGTAGCCTCGGTGATCAACACATCCACATGATGTCTGGGCAACGTAGCCTTGGGGATCACTGTTTGATGATCGAACTGCACATCCCCGGTATGGAGGATGCTGAAGCCCTTGTTCGCAAGGCTGATGCCAGCAGAGCCTAGGATATGTCCTGCCCAATGAAACGTAGCCTTCACGTCCGACCTGCCATTATACCCTCGTAGGGTAAGGGGCTCTCCGTACGGAATAGCTTCAAACGCATATCGCAATTGCTCGATTACATCGCGGTGGTAGAACTCCAACCACTCCTTCGGAACGTGATCTGAAATCTCCGTTTTGAGAAGTCTTGCACCATTGGGCAACATTACGTGACTGAGATCGCGTGTTGCATGGGTCATGATTGGACGCAGGTGAGGAAACCTCCGCATCACGTATGGCAGCCCCCCAATATGATCGGTATGGGCATGTGTTGTAAGGAGGACGTCTGTCTCCCGGTTGCCGATCAGGTCTACTGCAGGAAACGCTTTTTCCGTCCGATCTCTGGGGTGGAGTCCGGCATCAATGAAGATACCCGTCCCATCCAAATTCAGATAACAACAGTTAGCACCGATCTCCTCGGCACCCCCCAGCATGATGAGCTCTGCATTCACAGAGCCCAAGTTACGAGGCGGTCTTGCAGGTCTTTATACCGAAGATGGTGTAAAGAGGGCAAAACGACACGAGACTTGTCAATATGAAGACCACAGACAAGATCCCCAGAACCCAAGCCCACGTACCCGTAAGTGCATCCATCGAGATTGCTGCAAACACAGCAATTGCGACCAATACCCGCAAGACACGGTCTATCGAACCCATGTTCTTTGTCATATTCACCTCTAAACGAGCGTGAGAAAACGCTACCACTATGTGGAAGCATATGCCCCAAACATAGGTCAGAACCAACCGGCTCCAAAGTGAGTTACGTCACATACGCTGCTATCCTGCGTAGTTTTGCTACGTTGTCCACACTGTCAACAGATCGGTATATGGAATCACCAGCCCCTTACGCACCTCAGAACAAGGTTCGGATAGTTACGGCAGCGTCACTGTTCGACGGGCACGATGCGGCTATTAACGTCATGAGACGGATCATTCAGGCCACGGGATGTGAGGTTATCCACCTTGGCCACAACCGATCTGTGATGGATGTTGTTGAGTGTGCTATCCAAGAAGACGCCCAGGCTATTGCCATGACATCCTACCAGGGTGGACATGTTGAGTACCTCACCTACATGCGAAACCTTTTAGTAGAACGAGGAGCAAGCCACATTAAGATCTTTGCAGGTGGAGGTGGAACGATCCTTCCCTCTGAGATAGAAACCCTTCACGCTAACGGGATCACACGGGTCTATTCCCCTGATGATGGGAGGTCTATGGGGCTCCAAGGGATGATCAACGATCTTGTAGAAAAGAGCGACTTTGTTACGCCTCTGAACTATGCCAATGGACTGGCACAAAGCGTGCAAGAGAAAGATCCGATGGCAATCGCCCAGGCAATCTCCTGCGCTGAACGCGGTGATTCTCAACGGATCGCATTCACTGTCAATGGAAAGCGCTCTCCCGTCCTCGGAATCACGGGAACCGGCGGCGCTGGTAAGTCATCCCTAACGGATGAGATCGTTAGACGATTTCTCCTTGATCACCCGGACAAAACCATTGCCGTTGTAAGCGTTGACCCTTCGAAGCGAAAGACAGGCGGAGCACTTCTAGGAGACAGGATTAGGATGAATGCTGTGAGTGACCCGCGCGTTTATATGCGCTCCTTTGCAACACGTGAGGCCAACGTGGCCATCAATCCGCATGTGCGAGATGCGATCAACATCCTCTCCTATGCTGGTTTTGACCTGATCATTGTAGAAACGGCTGGCATTGGCCAGAGTGACTCGCAGATCACGGACGTGGCAGACGTTTCGATGTATGTGATGACCCCCGAGTATGGCGCTGCAACCCAGCTTGAAAAGATCGACATGATCGACTACGCCGACGTCATCGCGCTAAACAAGTTTGACAAAAGGGGCGCTCTGGACGCTCTTCGAGACGTACGAAAGCAGTATCAGCGCAGCAGGCAACTCTTTACGTCGAAGATCGACGATATGCCTGTCTATGGTACCATTGCATCGCAGTTTAACGACCCCGGTACCAATACGCTCTACCGAGCGCTTAACGACCTTCTTACACACCGCTGCAACCTCTCGTGGAGCTCAAATTTTGAGATCACAGATGAAATGAGCGAAAAGATCTTCATCATTCCGCCGGAGCGCACGCGTTATCTAGCAGAGATCGTGGAGAATAACCGTCGCTACGACGCATTCGTTGAAAAACAATCGGAACTCGCACGAGCACTCTGGCGCGTTCAAGGTGCTATTGAACAGCTTACTACTTCCAAACAACAATGACGCAACACAGACGAACTTTTACGGGGGTTTCTATGATGAGAGTTTTCGCACTTGCAATGCTGGTTTCACTGTTTGTTGTTGGCTGTTCAAATGACGAGCCTTCACAACCAGCGGATAACCAGACATTGATCCGCCTTGTCAACACCGTCTACGACGATACACTTGGTCTCGATCTGTACGTTGTTGGCAAAAAGGTAGCATCCAGAGTGCAGGCAGGCAAGAGCAGCGGCTACGTACTTGCTGGTACAAGCGGCGACAGTGTAAAGGTGAGTATTCACTATGCAGACTCTGCAAAGGCTCGCATTGAGTCCTTGCAGCGCATGTACACCGGTGGAACGTTCTCTGTATATGCCTTCCCTCCAGCACGTACATTCTCGGTTTCCTTTGGCGATGACATTCGTGCAACACAACTCGGCAAGTCGCGACTGAAATTCGTGAATGGTTGTCCGGACGGTGGTCCGCTCTCAGTTGCGAAGACCGACGAGCTGAATCCAATTCTTGGCCCGGAACCGTACACAGAACTAACAGGCTACTCAGATCTTGATGCAGGCAAGTACACTCTTTCGGTATGGAAGGGATCATCGTCTACCCAAGAACTCTTTGCCTTTGATACGGTAAGTCTGGAGCCAGACAAAGCCTACACGCTTGTTCTCACAGGAACCGTTTCAGATGCAGATGGTTGGGGCTTTATTGCTCGCCTCTACAATGACAACGGTGATGGAAACACGTATCAAGACCTCAGCGTTGCACCGGACCGTGGCAAGATCCTTGTTGTACACGCTGTTTCCGGTGCACCCCCAGCATCGGTTACTGTAGACGGTGCAGCAGTACCAACCATTAATAATCTTGCGTTCCCGCAACAATCACCGTACATCGAACTCGCTGCCGGTTCACATACAGCAACTGTTACTGTTGGCGGCACTCCGGTTATTTCAAATGCGCCGTTCTCCATCATCAAACGCGGTCGTACCACACTATTCCTTTCCGGTTCAATCATGCCGGCTAACCTTGCGCCGCTGGAGCTGGTGGATCTCAAGAAGCCCCTTTCAACGAGTGAAGCAAGTATCCGGGTAGTGCATCTCTCGCCGGATGCTCCAAACCTTGATGGGTACATCGTAACCGCAACGGGCGAGGAGAAGATTGTGGAATGTCAAGATTTGTCCTTCCGCGAAACGAGTTACAGCAATACGTTCAAGGGGGCATTCTTCAGCCGGTTCCCAACCACGTATAACATGGTCTTCAAAAAGGCCGGTACGTCAGAGGTTGTTGTCGCTTCTACACCAGTCACTGTCCAGGCGGGCAAGATTGTCACACTTTGGATTGGCGGATTGGCCGATTCTGCGAAACTCTACACCGTTACACACAACTAACGACGTATGATAACGAAACACCAGACGGACGCGATAACAACGCTCGAGACATTGGCCGAGGGTTTAGAAGCACAGCTTCACCACGAGGTTCGAGCGTTACTCGCATCATGGGAAAAGAAGAAGGCCGAGTACTCGGGTGAGCATTACACGTATACCGTTCGAGGGAAGGATATCCGTGTAGCGAACTACGAGGAATCGTTGAGCCATACAAAGGTCCCCAAGATCGCACTGCCTCAATTCAAGGATTGGGGTGAGATCGTCCGTTGGTGTATGCAGGAGAACGTGCCGGGAGAATTCCCTTTTACAGCCGGTGTCTATCCGTTCAAACGAACGAATGAAGACCCAACGCGGATGTTCGCCGGTGAAGGTGGACCGGAGCGTACCAACAGACGCTTTCATTACCTCTCGAAGGGAATGCCTGCTGCTCGATTATCAACGGCATTCGACAGTGTTACGTTGTATGGAGAAGATCCGGACCATCGCCCAGACATCTATGGAAAGATCGGCAACTCGGGTGTGAGCATCGCCACACTTGATGATGCAAAGAAACTCTATTCAGGGTTCGATCTGTGTTCGCCTACCACGTCTGTCTCCATGACGATTAATGGTCCGGCTCCGATGTTACTTGCCTTCTTCATGAATGCGGCCATTGACCAAGAATGTGAAAAGGTGATTCGCGAACGTGGTCTTGTAGAGAACGTTGAAGAAAAGATCGATGCCATCTATGCTGCAAAGGGGCTTTCTCGACCCATCTATCGTCACGGCGACGGTTCAACAGAGCTGCCGGATGGAAACAACGGACTTGGCCTCCTACTGCTAGGTGTAACGGGTGATCAAGTGCTCCCGGCAGATGTCTATGCTGAATGTAGAAAGCGCGCCTTGCAAAGCGTACGCGGAACAGTACAGGCAGACATCCTCAAGGAAGACCAGGCGCAGAACACGTGTATCTTCTCAACCGAATTCGCACTTCGATTGATGGGCGACGTGCAGAAGTATTTCATCGATGAGGGTGTTCGGAACTTCTATTCCGTATCGATCTCCGGCTATCATATTGCAGAGGCTGGTGCCAATCCTATCACGCAGCTTGCCTTTACTCTAGCAAACGGTTTCACATACGTTGAGTACTATCTCTCTCGTGGGATGGATATCAATGACTTTGCTCCGAACCTTTCGTTCTTCTTTTCGAATGGTGTGGATCCTGAATACAGTGTGATCGGCAGAGTGGCCCGGAAGATCTGGGCAAAGGCCATCAAGCAGATGTATGGTGGCAACGAACGGTCGCAGATGTTGAAGTATCATATTCAAACATCCGGACGGTCACTTCATGCGCAGGAGATTGACTTCAACGACATTCGCACCTCGCTACAGGCCCTCTATGCTATCTACGATAACTGTAATTCCTTGCATACAAACGCCTATGACGAGGCCATCACTACGCCTACAGAAGAAAGTGTCCGTAGAGCTGTTGCAATCCAATTGATCATCAATCGCGAGCTTGGGCTAGCGAAGAATGAAAATCCATTGCAAGGCTCGTTCATCATCGAAGAACTCACGGATCTCGTTGAAGAAGCCGTCTACACGGAGTTTAGACGCATTGCAGAGCGAGGCGGAGTGTTAGGCGCGATGGAGAACATGTACCAACGCAACAAGATCCAAGAAGAGTCGCTCTACTACGAAACACTAAAACATACCGGCGAATATCCGATCATCGGCGTTAATACCTTTCTCAGCTCCAAGGGTTCACCAACAGTGATACCGCAGGAGGTCATTCGTTCTACAACGGATGAGAAGGAACAACAGATCAACAATGTACGATCGGTGCAGGACCGCAACGCGTCCACAACAACCGAGGCACTCGCTGAACTACGTCAGAAGGCCATTCATAATCAGAACATCTTTGCGGCCTTGATGGAAGCAGCCAAGGTCTGCTCACTGGGACAAATGACACATGCACTGTATGAAGTAGGCGGACAGTACCGTCGTAACATGTAAGAACATCGTTAAGGGGGCTCCATGACGTTGCCAAAGGAGTATTCAATTGAATTGCCATTACAACGTGGCACCAAGAGCAAGGCCGTAAAACTCGTACAGGAGTGGCTCTCGCTTGATGGCGTAGGGCTTACGATCGACGGAAGTTTTGGTCCGGCCACTGAGGCCTCAGTGAAGAAATTTCAAACGTCATCACGTATCGCAGCAAGCGGACGTGTAGACAAAGAAACGTTTAACGCCCTCATTGCACCCATTGTGAGAGCCATATCGCCCCTTACCACTTCAGCTACATCCTTTGCTCAACGTGTGGTTCAAGCGGCACGCATACACCTAAAGGAGCATCCGCGCGAAGTTGGTGGTGCCAATGCCGGGCCTTGGGTTCGGCTCTACACCGGAGGAAAGGAAGGTCCACAGTGGGCATGGTGCGCTGGCTTTGTAACTACACTTCTGCGAGCTGCTGAAGAAGGTCAACCCTCTGATAATCTCTCGCCAATCAAAGGGACCTTATCGTGCGATGTTCTTGCCGCCCAAGCAAGGAAGGCAAAGCGGTTTGTATCGGACAAAGAACTCTCATCCGGCGCTGTTGATCTAGCTCAGTTGAAACATGGCGCAATCTTCCTGATACGTAACAAACGCAACGCGAATGACTGGACGCACACCGGCATTGTAACGGCATTCTATGACGAATACGTTGAGACCATTGAAGGTAACACGAACGATTCCGGTGATCGTGAGGGATACGAAGTGTGTGCAAGAAGGCGGAGCTACACGAACATGGATCTGATCCGACTGTGACAATACCCTTGCCGACATTTGCAGATGTACTAGCCGCAGCTGAGCGGATACAACCGTTCATTCACCGTACGCCGGTTCTTACCTCGCAAGCTCTAAACAACATGTTCGGGGCCCAGCTCTACTTCAAGTGTGAGAATCTCCAGAAGATTGGAGCATTCAAGGCACGTGGCGCCTGCAATGCCGTCTTTATGCTCGATGACGAAACAGCCCAACATGGCGTGGTCACACATTCGTCCGGAAACCATGGTCAGGCACTGGCCTATGCTGCTCGACTACGCGGCATACCGTGCACGATTGTGATGCCGAACAACGCCCCGGCGGTTAAGCAAGACGCTGTAGTCGAATACGGTGCCACGGTGGTACTCTGTGAGCCAACGCTTAGCGCTCGACTCAGTACCATGCAGGATATAATGCACCGAACAGGTGCACATCCCATTCCACCGTATGACGATGCCCTCGTAATCGCTGGTCAGGGCACAGCTGCGCTGGAGCTTATCGAAGACTATCCCGATCTTGATATCGTGATGGCGCCTGTTGGTGGTGGAGGCCTCTTGAGCGGTACTGCCATTGCGGCCAATGGCAGAGATCCATCCATCACTGTGATTGGCGCTGAACCAGCCATTGCCGATGATGCTAAGAGATCTCTTGAGACAGGAATCCGTCAGCCCCCTCCCTCTACCCTTACTGTAGCCGACGGACTCCGCACATCACTGGGCGAGATCACGTTTTCGGTCCTTCAATACCTGAATGTACATATCGTTACAGCCTCAGAAGACGCGATCATTGAGGGAGTGTATCGTATGATGGAACGGCTAAAGATTGTTGTAGAGCCAAGTGCGTCCGTTACACTTGGTGCGATTATCGAAGATCCCCTGCTCGTTGCAGGGAAGAAGGTAGGCATCATTGTGTGTGGCGGAAATCTTGATGTTCGCAACTATCTCAGAGTCTAGTAAATGAGACGATCGATTCTTCTGATCGCATTACTTGCGACAACTCTCCAGCTCAAGGCAGGCACTGACTGGGCCTTGGTACACAGCCGGACGATGGAGGCTATCGATCTCATGTACAATCTGGACTTTGGTGCGGCAGAAAAGAAGTGTAACGAGGTGATAGGACTAGCTCCCGGCGATCCACGAGGTCACTTCTTCAAATCCATGACCTATTACTATCGCATGTCCTTCAAGGGTGGATCCAAGAACGACTCCGCCTTTTGGGCCTTTGTATACCACGCAGAAAAAGTGACCAAGGTGTGCGAGCGGCTTTTGGATCAGAATGAGAATGACACAAAGGCGATGTTCTACATGGGAGGCACCATCGGTTTTAAGGGCCTAGCCTACGTAACCAGGGGTGAAACACTAAAGGCCATATGGGATGGTAAAAAAGGGTACGATCTTCTTGAGGAAGCAGTAGAGAAAGATCCAACAAATATGGATGCCAAGATGGGGCTTGGCATGTTCCAGTACATGATCTCGCAAGCACCAGACGAGTTTCAAGCGGCGATCAAACTTGCTGGGCTACGAGGAGACCGCTGGGGTGGGATGCGTATGCTCGAAGAAGCCGCCAGCAAGGGTGTCTATGCCAGACAAGAAGCCCGCAGATGGCTCTACGGCTTCTACCTCGCAGAAGATCTTCCCAAACGTTCGATTGTCCACATCCGATGGTTAAAGGACACATTTCCAAGGAACTGGTACTTTCTTCAACAATACGCAGACATCTCCCTGTATCAGGTCCGAGACGTCACAAGCGCTGAACCAGCCTATAAGACGCTTCTTACAATGCCTATCACATCCGGTGATGAGTCCAACATACGTTGGGTGGCAAACTCTCGGCTTGGATACATTTCCATGGCCAAGGAACACTATCGCGAATCGATCAGCTATCTCACGTCTGCGTATAAAACAGCAGCTACGACAGAACGGCAAGAAGAAGCGGCAGCCTCCATTGGTACTGCCTATGATTTTTTGAATGATCGCGAACAGGCAACATCATGGTATCGTAAAGCCGGTTCGCAACCAGAAGTCCAGCGTAGTCTAAACCGTAGCCCTACCCCCCAAGAACAGATCGCTGAAAAAATCGCGTGGGCGTACAGCGTTGGACTGTACTCGCGTGTTGTGTCCTTAGCAGATTCAGCAATCGTTGGAAAGCACCTTCCGGATACTCAAACTCTTACGCAAGTACTTTATCAACAAGGGGTTGCGTGTTACGAATCAGGCCTTTATGACAGGGCCGACAAGTGTTTTACCACCGTTCTGTCAACCCAAGGAGCCGAGGTTTGGCTGCACCCATATTCCCACTATCGCTTAGGAATGTCCCTCGCAAAACAGGACAAAACAGCCGCAGCAAAGCAGCAATTCGCCAAAGTATTAGAATTTGAAGACTACCCCTCGGAAGACATCCTGAGAAAGCGCGTTGCTAGGGAGAAGAGTGCGCTCGAGCGAAACGGCAAGTGACCACCGTCGATTTCCGTACTTTTGAGGCTCTTTAGACCTTCCGGAATTAGAATGCCGTCTGGCTACGAAGCCGTCATCGGACTAGAAGTTCACGCGCAGCTCACAACTGCGTCAAAGGCCTTTTGCTCCTGCCCAACAGAATTCGGCGCACAGCCCAATGTGAACGTGTGCCCGATCTGCCTTGGTCACCCCGGTACCCTACCCGTTCTCAACAAGAATCTTGTTGCGTACGCTGTAATGATGGGGCTTGCAACCCAATGCTCCATACGGGAAACATCAACGTTCTCTCGGAAGAACTACTTCTATCCCGACCTTCCAAAGGGATATCAGGTTACGCAGTATGCAGACCCGATCTGCTATGGCGGTTCAGTTGAGATCGAGACAGATAACGGCATCAAGCACATTGGCATTACGCGCATCCATATGGAAGAGGATGCCGGTAAGAGTATTCACGATCTTGATATCGACACCTTAGTAGACCTTAACCGGGCTGGGGTGCCCCTTATCGAGATTGTTAGTGAGCCCGACATCAGAACCCCGCATGAAGCCTATCAGTATCTGCAACAGATCCGCCAGATCCTTGTGTATCTCGGCATTTGTGACGGAAATCTCGAGGAAGGCAGTCTGCGCTGTGATGCCAACATTTCCATTCGGCCAATAGGCCAGGAGAAGTTTGGGACGCGGCGAGAGGTGAAGAACCTGAACTCATTCCGCAATGTTGAGAAGGCGATTGAATACGAGATCGGAGCACAGATCGAGATCGTATCCAATGGCGGGAGTGTTGTTCAGCAAACTTTGATGTGGGATGCCGGCACGCAACAGACAAAGGTGATGCGCTCAAAGGAGCTGGCGCATGACTACCGGTATTTTCCCGAGCCCGATCTCGTACCTGTTGTCGTTAGCAACGAATGGCGCGAAGAACTGCGTTCGGGACTTCCCGAATTGGCACTCGCCAAGAAGAGAAGATTGGTTGAAGAATATGGCATCCCCGCCTATGACGCATCCATTCTTGTAGACGATGCACGAGTTGCTCGTTTCTACGAGACAACCTGTGCGCAGCTGGAGCCAAGGACCGCAGAAGCCTACAAGCTTGTGAGTAATTGGACCATGACAGAGATGCTTCGGATCATGGGCGAGAAGAAGTGCAGCATCAACGACGTTGGTATAACATCGGAACAGCTCGCATCGCTTGTGAATTCCATCAGTTCCGGAACTATCAGTAGTAAAACAGCAAAAGAACTATTCCCCGACATGATTGGGAGCGACCGTTCCGCACAGGATTTCATCGAAGAGCGCGGACTTCGTCAGATCTCTGATGAAGGGGCAATAAAGGCCCTCGTAGAAGACGTAGTTCGGAACAATCCGGACAATCTCAAGAAGTACATCGAAGGCAAGACGAATCTCTTTGGATTCTTCGTTGGACAAGTACTCAAGGCATCGGGTGGATCTGCAAATCCCACGATGGTGAGCACTCTGATGAAGGAAGCACTTGAGTCATCTCAGAGTTCGAACACGGTGGAGGAATAATGCCGATCACGCCAACACGCACGATATGGAAGAACGGGACCTTTATTCCGTTTGAAAAAGCCTCCATTCACGTTCTTTCGCACGTGGTGCATTACGGTTCTTCGTGGTTTGAAGGAATTCGGTGTTATGAAACAGCGGAGGGTCCGATGATCTTCCGACTTCAGGAACACATGCGTAGGCTTCACCAATCGCTGAAGGTGTATCGAACCCAATTGCCATTCAGTGTGGACGAACTTTCTGAAGCAGCCGTTGATCTGGTACGTCGCAACAAACTCGGTCGGTGCTATATCCGCCCCTTTGCTCTTCGCGGATTTGGAGACATGGGAGTCTATGGCCTGCGTTGTCCACTCGAAGTCTACATCGCAGCCTGGGAATGGGGAGCATATCTCGGTGATGATGCATCGGACAACGGGGTCGATGTATGTATCTCTTCGTGGGACCGCATCACACCGAATGCACTACCATCAATGGCCAAGGCTGGTGGAAACTATATGAACTCGCAGCTCGTAAAGATGGAGGCCGTTGAGAATGGTTATGCTGAAGGTATCTGTCTCGACACGTACGGTAACGTAGCCGAAGGGTCCGGCGAGAATGTCTTCATCGTAGTAGATGATGAACTTATCACACCCCCTTCCGCATCATCTCTTCTACCCGGGATAACACGAGATACCGTGATCACCCTTGCGCATGAACTTGGCATCAATGTTCGAGAGCAAGACATTCCACGGGCGATGTTGTACACATGTGACGAAATGTTCCTTACCGGTACTGCTGTGGAGATCACGCCTGTGCGTTCCGTGGACAGGATCGCTGTTGGAAGAGGCAAGGTTGGCACTATTACACGTGCGATGCAACAAGCGTTTCACAAGATCACGGTTGATGCTGAGGATCCCTATGGATGGCTCACTCCTGTGAAGAAAACGCGCACCAAATAAGAATACACAGAACGAAAATTTCCGGAGATCATCATGGCCAAGGCCAAGGACAAAAACGCCCCTCAGAACACGGCATCGAAGAGCACAACGAATGGGAACGGCGCAGCAAAGGCGCAGCGATCTGATCTCTTTGATGTTACCGGATTCGATAAGGAAACACTGCTCAGTTGGTATACAACACAACATCTTGGACGCAGGCTTGATGAAAAAGCAGCGAACTATCTGAAGATGGCCAAGGGCTGGTCTTACCACGCTCCATTTGCCGGGCACGACGGAATTCAATTGGCTTTAGGTAAGGTATTCCGTCCGGGCAAGGATTTCTTGTTCGGGTATTACCGAGACATGCTTACATCACTAGCAGCCGGTCTCACTGTTGAAGAGATCATAGCGAACGGTTTATCCAAGGACGCAGATGTTGCAGGTGGCGGACGTCACATGAGCAACCACTTTGCGAAGATCTCCATCGGATTGCAAAACGGCTCGTCGTGCACAGGCAACCACGCACAACAAGCAGCCGGCACCGCTCGATCGATTAAGAAGTTCAACGGTGATGAGGTTGTGTATTGCTCCACAGGAGATAGTACTACCTCGGAAGGGTATTACTACGAAGCCGTAAATGGTGCCGATCGTGAGAAGCTCCCACTTGTCTTTGTGATCCAGAACAACAAGTATGGGATTTCTGTGCCCCTTCGTGAGCAGACCACAAACCCGGTTGTTGCCGAGAACTTTAGTGGGTTCACAAACCTCAAGATCTTTATGTGCGATGGCAGAGATCCCATGGACTCGTTCCGCACATTAACTGCCGCTCGAGACTATGCACTCAGTGGTAAGGGGCCTGCCATGGTCCACGCAGATTGTGACCGAATTGGCTCGCACTCCAACTCAGACAACCATGAGTTGTATCGCACGAAGGAAGACATTGAATCGATGAAGCAGCGCGATCCATTGCCGCGCATGCGAGCCACGCTCATTGCTGCAGGCGTTGCAACGGACGAAGAGCTTACAGCTATCGAAGAGGCAAACAAGGTGGCGATCTTTGCAGCTGCCGATGCTGTTGAGCCCCTTCCCGACCCTGCACCGGAATCGTACAACGATTTTCTCTTGCCAGAGCCTGTAGCGGGATATGATGACACGTCGGAGTCGCGCTGGAATCCACCGGCAGATGCACCTTTGCTCACGTTCAGAGAAGGTATCGTTGAGGCAATGAAGGGTGAGTTCCGTCGCAACCCCGCTACCTTCCTCTTCGGTCAAGACGTTGCTTCTGAGAAGAAGCAAGGCATATTCAACGTGTGCAAGGGAATGTTGGATGAGTTCGGCAACGACCGTGTATTCAACGCTCCGATCGCTGAAGACTTTATCGTTGGTACTGCAAATGGAATGACGCGCTATCGTGATGATATCCGCGTGGTGGTGGAGGGGGCAGAGTTTGCTGACTATTTCTGGCCGGCGATGGAGCAGCTCATTGAATGCACGCACGACTATTGGCGTACAAAGGGTCAGTTCTCACCTGCCGTTGTGATCCGTTTGGCATCAGGCGGCTACATCCAAGGCGGACTCTATCATTCTCAGAATCTTGAAGGCACCTTCACAACGCTCCCCGGCCTGCGAGTAGTATGTCCGTCCTTTGCAGATGACGCAATTGGATTGATGCGTAACGCGATTCGTTCGCGCGGAACAACCATGTTCCTCGAGCCCAAATTCCTATACAACTACCGTCCAACATCTACACCGATGCCACCGGACGACTTTATCATACCATTTGGCAAGGCTAAGATCCGCAGGGCCGGAACGAATGTGACCGTAGTGACCTACGGAACAACGGTACATTGGAGTTTGCAGGCAGCCGAGATCCTCCAAAACGAAGGTGTGAGTGTAGAAGTGATTGACTTGCGTTCGTTAGCGCCGTGGGATAAGGAAATGGTGTTCGAGAGCGTGCGGCGCACCGGTAGATGTGTTGTAGTACACGAAGACAAGAAGACCGGAGGATTTGGTGGAGAGATTGCTTCTGCGATCAGTGAGGAGCTCTTCCGATATCTTGATGCCCCTGTAGCTCGTCTTGGGTCAAAGGACACCCCTGTAGGCTTTGCAAAGAGCCTTGAGAAGGCCATTCTCATCGACGTGGATGACGTGGTGCGAGCTATCCGCGAGACCATGGCATTCTAGGGTCGGTGTGAATAACTCCTGACAGTGTAAAGTCAAATTGCCCGTAAGCCGTTTTGCAAGTATGGCTTAGGACAATTGGCCTCACTCATCTTTCCCCTTGGTGGGTACGTAGAACCGCGATATATTTGCACTCTTCGTTCCGTGGGCTTGGTACGCCCCCTGTGTACCTATGGCCAACGGATGACGAAGTTTCGACAATGAACGTACGTCTTCATGTGAGGGCGTGCATACGAGAGCAATAGAGGAGTGCATGAGCACAGAACAGCAAGAAACAGTACTAGGTAAGCCATCCGAGCCAAAGGCCGGTGGAGCCGGAGTAGAGTCATTTGTAGAACAAGCGCGCACTCAATGGAAGGCCGTTGTAGGTGTGGTGGTTGTTATTTCTTTTGCAGTTGGGGCCTATTGGTGGTACACCAATGACAAGGCTGAGCGCAATCAAGAAGCGTCCACGCAGCTATCGCGTGTACGGATGACATTTGACATGGGAGATTTTTCAAAGGCATTAACGGGAGATTCTCTTCCGCCGGTAGGAGCCGACAAGGTTAAGGGGCTTCTAGAGATCAGCGAGGAATATGCAGGTACGGACGCGGGTTCAGTAGCTGCATTGATGGCTGGTAATGCGTTGTTGAATTTGGGCCGATTCACTGAGGCGCAACCTCAGTTTGAGCGAGCCCAGTCTTCGGATGCTCTAATCGTCGAAGTTGGTGCATTGCAAGGACTTGCGTCCTGCAAAGAGGCTTCGAAGGATTTTGCGGGCGCAGCGTCATTATATGAGCAGGCTGGGACACAGGGCGCCAAGAGTGGCCTTGAGGACCGTTGTTTCTATAATGCCGCACTTTGTTTTGAAAAAGCCGGGAATAAGACTAAAGCCATAGAATTATACACCTTAGTGGTGAAGAAATTCGAAATGTCAGAGATTGCAGCCTCCGCTCGCGGGGGATTGGCAAGGCTTGGCATGGCAATTGATTAGGAACCCTCGGCATTTTGTGCCCTTTTCCCTATTTGAAGCGAAAAAAGAGTGAAAGAATTAAAGCATAAGGTTTTTACAACTGGAGGTTGTATGCAACGTTGGTTTCGTCTAAGCAGCTTGCTGCTTGTGCTAACCACGGCATTTAATGTGGCTCTGTCTCAGAGTTACGTGGAGGTTCGTGGTAGTCTTCCTCCGGGATCGGTGCGCGTATTCGTACGTGACACCATTTATCGTATCAGTGGATCGTACACCGTAGGTGGAACGCTTCTGATCGAGCCCGGAACACGTGTTGAGTTCCTGCCGAACGGTCGGCTGGTAGACTCAACAGGTGGTCGTATCATTGCTGATGGTCGTGCGTCTGCGACGTATGATCCGAATGCAGTGAATCCGTTGTTTCCACCGTACACGGGCTATGATGACCCGACGTACTTTGGAGCACCAGGCGTCGTGAATTCCACGATCGCTACGGAGCCGACCATTCACCCGTCGAAGTATCCTACGATCTTCAACGTGGATCTCGGTTCGAATCCGAACCTTCAAGGTTTGACGCCAGCCAAGGCTATCATATACAAGGCTGCCCGTCTCGAACTTGGATCGGTAATTTCGGCCATCCGTTTGAATCCTTGGTTCCGTCCAACGGGTCAGGCGATCAACGTTCGTCCGGCACGAATCACATTCGTTGCTGGCGACGTGAACAACTTCTCGCGCGAGTGGGGTCACATCGTGGTCCTTCCTGGTTCGAGAGCAGCGTTCTTCCGTGATGTAGACTTCCTGAACTTCCGCAAGGACACAACGGTCGACAACGAGCCGGTGTATCTTTCGAACTACACGGGTCAGTCCTTCTCACGTACGCAATCAGAGACGGCCAACGATCTACTCCTTCGCGCCTCTAACGGTGGCGGTGGAGCGATTACAACGTTCTCTTCACGCACATGGATCGTTGGTTGCACCTTCCGCAACAACATGGCCCGCTACCGTGGTGGCGCTCTCCAGGTCCTTCAAGCACCGGTCGACCAATATGCAGGTTCAAGCTTGCAGCTCTGGCCGGTCATTTCACAAGCAACGATCAATGCACTGCCGCAATATCCGGCAACTGTAAATCCGTTCCTTACGGACCCAATTTCGGCACAGCCGATCGATCAAGGTCTTCGTATCACGGACCGTATCTATGATTCAGGCGCTGAGACGTTCTCAGATGCTGATCGCCAGTCGATCGACGATGCTCGTCTCGCCATGTATCTCGGCCGTATTCGCCAGATTCGCTTTACATCGAACCGCACGCTTCTCTCCGATGTGGACACTGTCCGCATTGGTGGTATTCGCGTTGTAACAGATGCAAACCGCGCAGCAACTGTATTCGCAACACCAGGTCGTTCACAAAAGAACGAATCCTTCGGTGGCGCTGTATACATCTCTGGTCGTACACCAATGATCGTTGGTTTTGGTATTAATGACTTCCAAGGCAAGGACACAATTGAGTTCAACAGCAACTATGCCGAGAACCGTCAACCTTCTACTGTAGTAGGCAACAACGTTCGCACATCAGGTGCACGCGGTGGTGCCGTACACGTGGCAGATCAGACAAGTGTGATCTTCGCCGGTCGTTATACAACTAACAAAACAACTACTCCGTTCATCACAGATGTATCGTCTGACCCGACCAACTCGGTCGGAAACTTCTCTCAGGGTGGTGCTATCTATGCAGCAGCCGGAGCACGTCAGATTCAAATCCGTGGTAATCTCGACAACAACCCACCTACCCACTTCCTCGGCAACGAGTCTGCACGTGGTGGAGCTGTTTATGTAGCGGCTGGTGTAAATGATACGCTCGTGTCTCCGTGGATCGGTGGCTCGGACGGAATCATCACAGCTCGCAACCTTGGTTTCAATATCAAGTTCCGTGATAACCGTGCATCTGTAGACGGTGGCGCTATCTTCACAGCACGTAACATGTATATGTACGGTGCTGGTGGAACAAGTGGTCCCCTTTGGATCTATGGTACGAACTATGGTGTAGAATTCCAGAACAACACTGCGAACTTCTCGGGTGGCGCTATCAGCGTTAATCTCCCGCAGAATCTTCCAATCTGGCGTCGTACGCTTCGCTATGTGCGTGGTACCTTCCTCAACAACCGTGTTGGTGAAGTTGCTGATGCTCTTAAGCCAAGTGTTCGTGGTGGTGGTGCTATCTATACGATCAATGCCGACCTCAACGTTGTGAAGGGCGTAGAATTCCGTGCCAACAAGGTATGGAACGGTAACGGCGGCGCTATTGCTGTCGTAACACCGGACACGCTCACGCGCAAGCGCTTCATGGTCACGGATCTTGATGATATCATCTACAACAGCTTCGGAGTTGCAACTGGTTATACAGCTCGCAACGAAGTATTCACATTCCAAACCACAAGTCCAAGAGCAGATGAGCGCATGCTCACGCGTTTCTACGACAACGTTGCCACTGCTAACCCTGCACGTCAAGGTAGCGGCACAACACAGCGTGGAGATATCAATGTGACGCACCCAGGAACTACACTCCGTGAAAATGGTAGTGGTCTTGGTGGTGCGTTCTACATCCTTGATAGTATCCGTGTTCGTGTTGACACAGTAGCGTTTGACCGTGTTCGTTTCCAAAACAACACGGCGTTCACCGGTGCTGCAGTCTATTCTGACAACTACGATCTTAAGCTTGCATTCGCACGCTGTCTCGTAACAGGAAACAAGGCAACATCCGATATCGGTCGTAGCAACGATTCGATCCTTGGACCACTCGTTAACGCAGAAAACCCAGCGTCGAGCGATCTCGCCGGTGCAGTTCTCTATGGCGAAGTAACGGGCCCACTTCCTTGGACAACGTACAGCTTTGCTGCGAACTCGATCTACGATAATGATGCTCGCTTCATCATCCGTCTTCCAGATGCCCAAGACACCAAGGGTGTACTTGCCGGCACAACTGGAATCGGTTTTGGTGGTGTTGACACACTTCGTGGTAACTATTGGGGACGCACGGAAGCGAACGTTAACACGATCCTTCCTGCATCTGCAAACAACTCTTCGTTCGGACGTATCCAAGAAACATTCTTCATTGCTGGTAATGGAAAGACGCACATGCGCTTCCTTCGCCAAGCAACGAATAACGTAACTGAGCAAGGTCCGTTCGAATCAGCATGGCGCTATAACTACAAGCCAATCCCAACATGGACGATCCCTGATACGCTTCTTCTCGAAGGACGTATCTATGACATCTTTGATAAGGGAACGGACATTAAGACGGCGGACTATTCAAATCGTCGCATGTCGCCGATCGAAGACTTCGCTGTTGGTATTCCTCCGGTGCTAAAGGTCTACACAGACCCAACAATGCCATCGTACAACAAGTATGTTAAGCGGACAACTCGCAATCCATTCGATGCCGAGATGTTTGCTGACATTGCAGCTGTACAGACGGAATTCATTGGTAACCATCCAATTGGCTACCCTGTATTCCTCGAAGCACGTGCAGATTACAGCTCAACAGCTGAGATCAGCAACAACGACCCACGTGCACTGAACGAGACAGTGTTCTTCGTGATCAATGAGCGTACTGGTGACTACATCCGTACGAACATGAAGCAGAAGAACCTTACGGATACAATCTTCCGTTCACGTGTTGAACTCGTTCCAGACTCAACAAATGGTGGTGATCCAAACATCCGTCGCGCCTACGAAGGTCTCGCAACGTATGGTACTGGCGCCACTCTCCTCTCCTTCATTGCAGACAATGCAGTAGCCGAAGATTCTTCAGCTCTTCCTGGTCGCAAGTGGGAAGGTTCAACCATTCTTGGTGAGCTTGGTGGTAATGGCTTCCGTCTTGGTAATCGTCCAACACTCCCAACATCGAACGCCCTCAACGGCGACGGTGGTAAGGAAACATACTTCGGTGGCGAGCGCTATCGCGCTCTCCCGGTACGTGAAGGTGACCAAGTAACAATCGTATCGCGTACGATCCTCTGGAAAGACGGCGTTGTGAATGCAATCAATGGTGGACTTACGTTCACGGTTGGTAACAACACAACTCCTCCGCAATTCACAGGTTCTGCTGATACACTCGGAACATCACCGCTTATCCATCCAGAAATGCGCAATCGCGTATTCGTAACAGAGAATCGTCTCTACACACCGGTAACGGCAGCACAATCACAACGTGGTGGTGGTCGTGGTAGCTGGTTCAACGAACCACCAAGCTATCCATCGGATGCAACGGGAACACCGATTCCTGGACGTGATATCTACGAGCGTGACTCGATCTTTACGATCACAGCTGTAGACATCAACAAGTTCTATGACCCACGCGTAGTGAACGATTCAACGTTCAATTCGCAACTGTCGTACTTCTGGAACATCACAACTGGTAATTCCGCTCTGCGCTACTGGCTCCGCGATACTCTCGTAACAGCTGCTAGCCAGAACAACCCGCGTTGGGGTGCTCAAGGATATCGCATGCTTCGTGGCCGTCCGATCAACCCGTACATCGTACCGGGTGGAGAAGAGGTTGAAGTAGTTACGAAGAACTTCCCGCCGTCACTTGAACTCGTTGATACCCTTCGTAAGTCGGGTGTTGGCGAAGACGTGATCTCGCGTTGGTTCTACATCTATCCTTCGTACTTCCACGCTGAAGAGTACGATAACAACTCGATCGCACTTGATCAACGTAATCCAGACAACACGAATGCTCGCTTCCTCCAGCAGGATACTGTGAACTTCGGTTGGCTCGACACGTCATCATATCGCTTCCGTATCCACGTTGTTGACTCCATGCCACGTTTCCTCTGGAACTTCCGTGCAAACGCAACCCAGGCAGTTACGTATCAAGGTATGTTGAAGGGCGATTCAACGATCGTTCTTGACCCAACAACAACAGATCCAGGTTCATATGATGTTGCTACCGGAACGTATCTCGATACACTCCGCATGTACAACACTGAGTCGCGCGTTGGCCGCCGTTTGGTTCAACCAAACGCCATTCTTGATGAAGTGTACAACGACCCGGCAGCTCCGCAACCAGATGATCTGAACGTACAATTCGTTGCAAATCTTACAGACTCACTTCGTTTCCGTCTTGACGTGAACACGGATGATGAGTATGAAGATCTTGCAGCAGTTGATACCAATCGTGCCGTTGTGAAGAAGTATGGTGTATGGGACTTCCGTTATGGTAAGACCGCATACGGCTTCCTCTCCACTTCAGTTCGTCAGAATCCGGATGACGTTGTTGTAGACGAAGTTCTACAAGCTCGTCCAATCTGGCTTGCTTCACGCTACATGCGCCGTTATGAGAATGCCGGAACTGTTGATCAGTTCGCTGAAGACTTTACAACTCGCGGTCGCATTGAGGTGCGCATCAATGGCACTGAAGCCCGTGAGATCCTGAAGCCTACGAACGACTACGATCCAGGCAATCCGATCAATGGTGATCTGAATACAGACACAGTGATGACAGTAGTAGTCAATGACGGCCACGGTGGACTGAATACACTCACCCGTCGACTCTTCGTTAACGTTCAGCCACAGCTTCTTGCTGCTGACTTCCCTGAAGCTATCGAAGACCAAGACTACAACGTTGCACTTCTTGATTCAGCTCGTCGCATCAAGGTATACGATGCGAACTTTGGTCAAGCTCAAGGTTTTGAACTCATCTATGTAGATGAAACACGTGACTCAATCGAGATTGACCCGTACTTCCCAGAAGCCGGTTCGTTCACACTTGATGCCTCACGCAAGACAACACCAAAGTGGCTCAAGATCAATCCTACAAGTGGCTTGCTGTATGGCACACCACGCGTAACTGACCTTCCATATGCTGACACAACAGTTCTCGTAACAGTTGTTGTAACAGATGCTGGTCAACTCAAGGATATCCGTACCTATAACCTTACCATTCGCGCTCGCAACCACGATCCGCGTCTGTTCTCGTCACCAATCGTCCGGTGCGTAGAACTTGGTAAGCCATATACGGATACACTTCGTGTAACGGACATCGATCTTCGTCGCACGCAGGCAGACAACGAACAACTCACGTTTGAAGTCATTGAATCAACTGGTACATGGACGTTCACACCAGAGCGTCTCTCCAGCCCAATCGCTGACACACAAACAATCGTTATCAGCACAACCAACCTTACCGACATCCCGGTCAATGGCCGGATTACGATCAAGGTTGTGGTTACAGACCGTCAAGGTGTCAAGGACACACTCGTTTATCAAGTAGCCGTTTCTGACGAAACTGAGTTTGTTGCCAACGTCCGCGTTGAGAACAACCTTGGTGCCTTCCAGATCCTGCAATTCGGTACGGGTAGCAAGACGATCGCAACAACTGGTGATGAGAAGGAAACGTTCGGTCAGCTTGATTCCAACTACTGTGAATATGAGTTGCCACCAGTACCGTACATCGACGTCTTTGACGCTCGTTGGACGATTTCAACACGCAACGGTATCCTCCGTAACATCTTCCCGTTCAAGAACACTGCAGGTTCAGCGATCTATCGTGCTCGCTTCCAGGCCGGTGGCGAAACGGGTCAGAGTTCGGCCTACTATCCAGTAAAGCTCAGCTGGTGCACAGATTCAATTCCTGCACTCTCAGCGAACAAGGGCTCCTACTACCTGCGTGATGATCAATCGAACGGTGCATTGTTCGCCTATGACATGAAGACAGGTGCTGGTCGTTCAGCAAGTGACATCCGTCTCGACACGGTTGGCAATTGCTACACACTTGTCATCTCTCGTGACGCTGTTCAAGGCTTTATCATCGTCTATGACTTCGCTTCCGGAGTTGATGATGAGGATCCAACAACAGGCCTGTCCATTACAAGCACAGCTCCAAATCCATTCTCTACATCAACATCGATCACCTTCAACGTTCCAACAACGAAGAATGTATCGGTAGAGATCTATGATGCAATCGGAACACGAGTTGCAACGCTTGCAAATGACATGTTCACGGCTGGCAGTCATACGATCGAATGGAACGGCTTGGCTAACGGTGTGATGATGTCGAGCGGTCTCTACACAGTACGTGTAACAGACGGTGTTCGCTCATCGACACAACAAGTAGTGTTCGTCCGCTAAAACATCTCAGATGGGGCCGGACATTGTCCGGCCCCACTCTAACCGAAACGGAAAAACAACAAGTCGTAAATCTTGGAGTAACTATGAAGAAACAGGTATTAATTGCTTCGGCGATTGTACTCTGTTCGTTCGCGATCGGTGCAGTAGAAGGAATGGCTCAGCAGATCTTTAATCAGTTCCGCCAACCAGAACTTATCGTTGGTCTCCCATACCGGGACATCGACAACTGCAACACCGCGCGTCTGAACAAGACAGTCATCTCGCCGGCGCAATTCGTTCTGCCACCTACATTCGTGAATGACCTGGACGACGGTTATGCCTTCATCCAGTTCCCATCGGGCATTGCATACAATTACAATGGTCGTTCATACACGGGTGTTTATGTCAGCGTCAATGGTTTTTTGACCTTTGACAACACAAAGCTCGTACCAGCAAAGCAGTCGCAAGGATTGTTCATTAACTCGTCTTCGTATCCGGACAATGTGATCGCTCCGTTCTGGGGTGACCACCGCATCCGTACGGGAATTGACATCGGCGGAGGCTATATGCCTTCTGAGATTTCATGGGTTATTGATGTCGATCGCAACGAAGCTTGTGATACGATCTTCCCGGTTCGCCGTTGTATCATCGTACAATGGAAGAATCTGAACATCAACGATGCTTCAGTCAACTCTAGCGTTGGCAATTTCCAAGCTCGTCTCTACCTTGGTGGTTCTGCTAACAATGACCAAGGCGAGATCGAACTTGCATACGGTCAAGTTGGTGGCAACCCCTACACATCCAACACAACCGTGGTAACACGCGGAGCAACAGTTGGTATCAAGGGTAATGGTGGCTTCCCTGGATTCCTTTCAGATTTCTGGAATGGTCTTCTCTGGGTACCGGCAGCTGGTGCAAACTCGCGAACGGATTCTACCTCCATCTGGCAGCCTTCGGGCGGTCGTTCTGATGCACGTATTCGTTTTGGATCGATCATCTATCTCACATTTGATATGTGGGGATTTGGCGATGCGGACACATCTGCAGCTGGTGGACAGCGTCATGATGGACTGCCACAAAACCGTCGCGTAACTGTAAACGATGCTCGCGTAATCATGCGTTCGATCGTTACAAAGCGTCCGCTGGATTCTGTTTGGAAGCGTCAAGCATATCAAGGTGATGTTAATCACTCTGGTCGCTACTACTTCACGAAGCTGAAGCGCGATTTCTCAGCTGACTCGATGGTTGGCAACCAGATCATCATCTGGCGCCGCACGATCGACGTAGAACAGTTCTTCCCTGGTCAGACCATCGGTCCAAACACGGGCAAGCAAGTTCTGCGCGTAATGTATGAAGGCGATGGCCTTTACGGAGTTGGTGGCAAGGCCCCAGACGTAAGCAGCCTGAACCAGATCTACTACGAAGTAACAGAATATGACGCTGGATTGATCATGCGTTATATCTCAGGACGTCTTCCATACCTCCCATGGGTGTATGACAATGACACAACAGGTCCTGACTTTGGCAAGGTAAAGGAAACGAAGTATGCTGATAACGTTTCGTTTGGCACACCATCAAACATCGGTAATGGCCTTGTTCGTGTACCAGTGTACATGAATGGTGTGCATAGCGGTGCATTTGGCGTTCGCTTCGAAACAAACAGCGAAATCGTTGACGTAACACCTGTTATGAATGAGAAGAACACGGTTGCTATTGACAACTCAGCAGATGTTGCAGTTGTTGCCGGTAACGGTTCATTTGATGCATCGCAGCCGGTTGCGTATGTAACGCTCAAGGAACAAGCATCATATGAGTTCTCGAACGTGCGCTTCAATGAAGCAATCGTTGGGTCACACACACTGAACATGGTTGAGAATGAGAATGGATCGGCTGTATCGGTCTATCCAAATCCAACATCTTCAAACATGTCGATGGCTGTTACTCTTCCAGAAGCTGGTAACGTGGTTGTCCGTGTCTACGACACATTCGGCAAGCTTGTGAATACCATCTTCGATGCTGCAGTAAATGCCGGTACACTCTCCGCCTCCTGGAATGGAACAGACGTAACTGGTGCTCCGGTTGCTGCCGGTACATATGTGGTGCGTGTTGATGGTGCCGGTGTCAATTCGTCAAACATGGTCACAGTTGTTCGTTAATCGAACCAGTCAGTGACCGTTACGTTGAAATATTTGGTGATGTGTATGCTGGCCGCCGTTATGGCGGCCAGCAACCTCACCGCTCAGGACACATTAACGCTACGATCTTATCGTGTGGTTGATGTGTGTTCCTCGGAACGGCGATGGCTGATCGCTCCAACTCTTGGGACCATTCGGTCGCTCGACAGCCTCATGTCCTTTGACATTACGATTGGGTACGACACGGCGGTTACAAGACCGACCGATGTCCTTACTGAAGGAACGCTATCTGCAAATCTCGACTATAAACCAACCATGAGTACGGTTGTGCCGGGAGAGATGAGGATAGCAGGGTTTAACATCTTGACACCCATGATTGGCGATAAGCCACTCGTGGCAATAGCAGGAGAGTTTCGCGGAACCTGCACCACCTTGGATTCAATGTCGTTCACTTGGCCTGCAAGTTTTAACGAAGAGTTCAAGAAAGTTGTAACGATCTACAGCACTGAGCCAATCATCGCAGTAGCAAATGCAAGGACGCGCAATGATGTTGGGATGGATGTTGAGAATGACAGTGTAACGATTGAGGGTAGGGATAGCGTAAAGACTGTTGTTAGTCAGATTCAAATGGGCGGCTTGCAGAATGTGGAAGCAAGCGCAACGTTTAGAATTCTTGACACAAACGTTGTTCATATCGCGAACCTCAAACTTACTTCTGCAGAGCTTCAAAGGATCGAGATGGTTGATGCTGGCAATGTAATCGTGCACTTCAAACAAGAGGGATCTAGCTCACCTGTGGTTGAAATGGAGGTACGGTCAACCTCGAACTTGGAGATTGCTCAAACCGTTATACAAACGTCACTTGAGATCAATGACACATGTGGATGTGTCCGTCCTGGTAAGGTAGACAGTATCAAAGTTATAAGTACGAACCCAATGGTATATGTTTCATCCTCTGCTGATGAGAACACTGCTGATCTAGTGGTCAATGACCAATACATTAGATGCCAGTGTTATCATGGACAGACGAATGCAATCAACGTATACTCGATAGACGGAGCGCTTGTATCAAGTACAGGTGGTCCCTCCAAGAGTGAAACGTTTTTGTCAATTGAAGGTCTTCCACATGGTGCCTACGTTATTGTGGGTCACTGTGGTCTCAAAAAATCAGTAATACTGAAAATGAAATGAAGAATCTCTTGATCAACTCATCTGAGGAGTTCCGTATGAATCGTCGATATGCTCTCTGGGGTAATAGCGCCAAGCTTGGCGTGGTTATCCTGCTTGCAGCATTGATCGGCCTCGGTTCGCAAGTGCTTCAAGCACAAACGAACAAGCCCGAGTTGCCGACGCTCTCGCTGACAGGTTCTGGAGGAGGCTGGAACCAAACGTATTATCCTGACGGCCGCATCTGGACGTCAAGCCGCGGACCAAATGGCGATCGTGAACTCCTCGTTCCGGTCTTCATTAAGAACTGCTGGCGTTCTACTTCCGAGTATGATGCTTTCCCGATCTATAGCTTCAAATTCAAGGTTCAGTATGACAGTACTGCCCTTGAAATGATCGGAATCGATAAGAATGGTCCCAATCGTGGTCCTCAATTCACGCCCCTTGGTTGCCTTGGCCGTGACTTTGAGTACACAACATTTGTGGCTCGTGATACAACCTTCCAAAGCGTAATTGCGGCACCGATTCAGAATCGTCTCCGTGGCAAGCGCGTATTGGTTACGGCTGTATCTGCAAAGCCACTTCCACAAACAGGCGACGTAACGCAACCATGTGATCAGCGTCCGTACACAGAACTTGTGTATCTCCGCTTCCGTGTTGTTGCAAATCCGACCCTGAATCAAGAAAGTGCACGTACACCAATCATTCTAACGAATGACACGCTCTTTTATAACGACTTCCAAATGGGCAAAGAAGTCACCTTCCCAGGTGATGTTGCTCCGGGTGAATTCGCTGGTCTTGGTGGCGTAGACAACTACTACATCGATGGTCTTGGACAAGAGCAAATCCGCGATCCACTTCGTCCTTCAAAGCCGGGCATGATCTGGCTTGAAGTAACGGACATCTCGCCGCGTCTGTCGTTCACAAACGTTGCAAATCCTGCATTCCGTCTTGTTGACTCCGTAGATCAATCGAATGGCTCACAGTGGTTTGTTGTAGACCCGATCACAATCGACTACGGCAATACCTATGATGATCAACCAAACGGTATGGGTACACGGGACGTGGACGTTATCAATGCAGTGACCGGTACACGTGCATATGAGATTATGGTTCAGTCCGATGCAAAATGGCTGAAGTTCCGTTCGTTCCTCAAGGGCGGACAGGGCGAACTTAACCCGTTCCCACAACCGGTACGCGAAGGTTATGTTCAGTATATGGACAAGGGTATCCTTGGAACCACACTTGGTGTAACACCATTTGGTGATCCAACTGTTGGACAGCGCGACTTGAACTTCCGCATCATTTGTGACCCGAATGAACTTCCGAACGGTGATGAGCAAGAAGTATGTGGCACGTATGTTGGCTACATTTCCTTCAAGTCAAATTCACTCGAAATTTCGCCTGTTCGTCTCAAGGTTACATTCATCTACTTCCGCACTCCGTACGAGCCGAATGTATTTGATGAGAACGAAAGCTGGAAGCGTGGTCAAGAGTTCCTCGGTCGCGGTGTAACACTCGAGATCCGTAACTCAAACAGCCCGGTTGAGCGCACGTTCATCACTTTTGGTGTTGGCAACCGTGCCACAGATTTTGTTGACACACTCTTTGGTGAGACCGTTTACCAAAACGCACTCAACTCCTTTGGTGCCCGTTGGTATCCAATGGACAAAGAAGGCCAACCAATCTATCAGTATGGTCTCGGTGATTTGTTCTCTGCAACAGCTCAACGTCCGAAGGGTGCTTCCCGTGACATTCGCTCCATCTACACAGACACAACTCTTCTTTACACATGCCGCTTCAATGCCGGTAGTGCACTGAACTACCCAGTTGTTGTATCGTGGGATACAGACGAATTCACACCGGAGTCAGAACTCTTTATTCGTGACATCCTGAACGGTTCGCGTTTCAACGTTAACATGCGTGAAGGCACTGTTCTTGGTGGAACACGTCAGTCATTCACAATCCGCGATGCAGACATTGATGCATTCGTCATTGAGTATACGCTTCCAAAGGTTGCAAGCTTCCCGGTCATCAACAAGGGTTGGAACCTTCTTTCAGTTCCTGTGAATCCTTCGTCGAACTACTGGAAAGACGTGTTCAAGAATGCACTGAACATTCCAATTCGCTTCGCTCAGAATTCGTACCAGAACAACGAGACAAGTCTCCAGCCTGGCCACGGATATTTTGTGAAGTACTCTGATGAAGTTGACAAGACGATTGCCGGATCCCGTATCCGCGTAATCAACGAATCAACATTCCCAACACGCGTCTATGATGGTTGGAACACGATCGGTTCGCTTTCTTCACCAACATCAACAGAGAACGTTACACTTCTGCCATTCGGCTCCGGTGCTTTCCCTGCGATCATTGGTGACATCTATGGCTACGTAACAAACCGTGGATATCAAGCTGTCACAGAAATTCAACCAGGTCTCGGTTACTGGATGAAGATCAGTGGTCAAGCATACCTTTCGATGTGCTGTGGTACACTTCAAAAGAGTGGTGTTAACTTCTCTGGTGTACGTGAGTCCATCAAGGCAAATGCAACGCGTGTTATGATCAGCGATGATGCAGAGAACATTGGCGAAGTTTTTGTAGCGCAGCAAGGAACACTAGAAGCACGTAATGTCTTCGAACTTCCACCGCTTCCTCCAAACAATCTCTTCGATGTACGGTTCTCTAATCAGACGTATGTCAATGATGAAGTGAATCCGATGATTCAACTTCAAGGTGCTACCTTCCCGATCAACGTAGTTGTAAACAACCCAAGCCGTTCGTATGTAGTTACAAACCCTATCTCGGGTGCAGTGCTTGGTACGATCGTTGCAGGTCGCAACAACACGATCACGATCACAGATAGCCGCACACCGTATATCCGCCTCATGGGTCAAGAAGCTGATCTTACAGCTCTTACTGTTTCGGTATCGCCAAACCCAACAAGCACTGTTGGTATGGTTAACGTAACAGTCCCACAATCGGGTCGCGTAACAGTTGCACTCTATGATGCAGTTGGTCAACTCGTATCGACGATCGTCGATGAAGAGAAGACAGCAGGTATCTATGGCTTCGACATGAACGCAGCTTCGCTTGCACAAGGTCGCTACATCGTAAAGGTCACGATGAACGGCACAACAGCAACGAACTCGGTTTCTGTTGTTCGCTAAGCAAATGGTCAAATCAAAGAAAGGGCAGCAGGTAACTGCTGCCCTTTTTTATTCACGGTAGGTGCCATCATGTCCAGATCCATATCGTTGTTCGCCTGTGTCATCCTTGTTCTCGCAACAACATCGACATATGCCCAGCTGGTTGAATTCCCGATCTCCTTCCTCAATGAGAGTCCAGCTGGTACAAAGGGGCAAATGTTCACATTTGCCGCCCACCCTCTCGGCACTGCCGAACTGGACACGATGTTAGGAGAACGCGAGATCCCTTCGATTCCTCCACCTGCCGGAATCTTCATTGTCTACACAGTTCCACCGGCCACAGAATATCTCTGGCTCAGCCCAAAGGATGTTCGTCAATTGAAGCCCGGAGTTCGATTCAGAGAAGACTACGACGTGAACATCCTATGGTCGGGAGGAACGCTTGCCATAACGTGGGAATACCCGATGCCGGCATTAGTTGACTCTGCCTATCTCGTTGATGTTGTTTCGGATTTCCCCAACAACTTTATCAAGGTGAAGATCCAACCTGGCACATCGTTTTCAACAGATAATCCGGCATATACCCGCTTCAAGGTT
Source organism: uncultured Ignavibacteria bacterium (assembly GCA_937870915.1). Classification (GTDB taxonomy): domain Bacteria; phylum Bacteroidota; class Ignavibacteria; order Kapaibacteriales; family Kapaibacteriaceae; genus UBA10438. The sequence goes on along the minus strand of CALMZQ010000155.1, from coordinate 546 downwards.
CTCGTGTGGTATAACGGCACAACCTCTGCAGTAGGTGAAGTTGAGGAGTCAACACTTTCTATCTTCCCAAACCCGACCAACGATTTTGTTACGTTGAATGGATTAGTTGAAGGCTCCGTAGTATCTGTTGTTGGCTTGCAGGGTGTAACGCATTCGATTGTTGAAGCAACTTCAGAAGCTGTACACCTCGATCTGTCCACACTCGCCACAGGGGTCTATGGAGTTCGAGTTGTAGGTCCGGACGGAAACATCACCTCTCGCATCATAGTGCGGCAGTGATGAATGAAAGGAAACAAAGATCATGAGTGAAGAACAACAAGGCCACAGACCATCGCGCAGGCGTAGACCACACAGACGACCAGACGGTGCACCTTCTGAAGGCCCACGTACAGAGAATCCACGCTCGGAACAACCTCGCGTAGAACAACCGCGATCGGAATATTCACGCTCCGAACACCAGCGACTTGATCAACCACGTTCCGATCAACCACGTTCTGAGCAATCGCGTTCTGAACAACCGCGCTCTGAACAGTCACGCTCTGAACA